>NZ_AP029048.1:970036-1293382 GCF_040371545.1 Synechococcus sp. M16CYN | reverse complement strand
AGGCATGACGTGCTCATCAACAGCAGTGATCCCCAAAACGAAAACACTGGTTACCGAGGTCATCTCTGCCAGTAGTTGACCAATCCCAAAAGCAAAGGCTTCTACATCTAGTTGAGGACGACCATCGATGCGGCCGACACGGGCCGTATCGTTGAGCCCAACGCTTAGCAATAATCCATCTGGTTGTTGACGTCGTAGTTCGCCACGACAGTTCCATTCTTGACGCCAGCGGGTAGCGACCCGCTCAAGCCCATCTCCACGAACCCCGAGCGGATAAATAACGGGTGCCAATGGAAGCTGCATCCACTCCATACGCAAGCGTTGGCACCAACCACCACAGTCTCTATCACCCCAGCCAAGAACACCGCTATCCCCTAGGACGACTAACTGTCTTGGTCCCATGAGCCGCCAGCACTAAAGCAACACAGTCTTGCAGTTCAAGCGTTGCTGCTATCGCCTACTCATGCACCCGTAGCCCCACCAGCCAAGGTCGACGCATTGTAAATTGCCACTGACCAGAAGACAAGCTGTCAGCGAAATAGTGTTAGTGGTTAGTAGCTGCTGAGCATACGCTTCAAACGGTTGATTCCGTCTAAAATAGTCCCATGTGACACCGCATACGAAAGACGAATGCAGCTGTCATCGCCGAATGCAACACCCGGGACAACCGCTAATCCCTCATCTTCCAACGCACGATGACAAAAGTCCATTGAATTGCTCACGTGATCGGGTAATTGAGGAAAAGCATAAAAGGCACCTTTTGGTGGGATTAGTGTGATGCCCGGTATCGCTCGAAGCCCTTCAATCAAAAGGCTGCGACGGTGGTTGTAGATGAGGGCCATCTCTTGAACACAGCTGCGTGAAGCCTGAATCGCAGCAAGGGCGCCCTTTTGAGCAAAGCTGCAGACGTTGCTTGTACTCTGGCTTTGAAGAGCCGAAGCGGCTTTGATTACCGAAGCGTTACCCGCAAGGTATCCAAGACGCCAACCGGTCATGGCCCAACCCTTGGCGAAACCGTTCACCGTAAAACAACGTTCTTTGAGCTCATCAGAAACAGCTGCAAAACTAATGTGGCTCTCTCCTTCACCAAGTAGATACTCATATATTTCGTCACTCATTACAAGCAACCTAGGATGGCGTGCCACAAGCTCTGCAAGCGCCTCTAGCTCCTGACGCTGCATCACGCGACCGGTGGGGTTTCCGGGACTATTAATCACCAGAAGCCTGCTCCTGGAGGTGATTCTTGCCTCTAAGGCATCGAGATCAAGCTTAAAACCGTCGGCAGCTGTAGAAGGGATTAAAACTGTATTGGCACCTGCGAGGGCAGCCATTTCTGGATAGCTCAACCAATACGGCGCAGGGAGTAGAACCTCGTCTCCCGGATTCAGCAAGACTTGGAAAAGGTTGTAGACTGCTTGCTTGCCCCCATTGCAAATTAGGACCTGCTCAGGGTGAGTGGCTATACCGTTTTCTTGACTTAGCTTATCGGCCAAAGCTGACCTGAGTTCCGGATCACCCGCTGCAGGTCCGTAACGTGTAACACCTTGGGCGAGAGCCTCTCGAGCTGCTTCCACAATGAATCTGGGTGTATCAAAGTCGGGTTCTCCGGTACTGAGACTACAAATATCGCGGCCTTCGGCCTGGAGCGCTTTAGCCTTAGCACTGATCTCGAGGGTCAGCGATGATTTTAGGGCTGTAGCCCGATGGGAAAGCTCTGGGGGGGACAACATCCTCAACGCACCTTCCCGCGACGCGTTTAAACGTCTCATCTTGCCTTAAACAGTGCACGGACAACCTTGTTTTACGCGGGCTATGAACTCAACTCCAATCAACCTGGTGCTCGCGGCCCGCAATCTGGGTGTTTTAAGCGATTTTTATGCGAAACTTTTCGGTGCAAAACCCAGTCCTGGAGAAACTGATCATCACCGAGTCTTCATTCTTAATGGTGGCTTGAGACTCGACATTTATCGGCCCTCTCGTCAGCGCCCATTTCCAAGACAAGGGCGTGTGCTGTCTACTTGCTTGCGATTTCCTGCTCACGCAACCCCTCTCTCCAAGCTGCGTCATTACGTTAGGAATGCGTTGGAAATCGGAGCTTCGGTGCTGGAACTACCTCAGGTGGAAGTCTTCGGTGCTGAGTCTTGGATCGCTGACCCTGAGGGCAACGCGATTTTGTTGCTGGTTCCCAATCACAAGTCGCTAGAACCTTCATGACGGCATCTGACTTGAATCAATGTCTGGATTGCTCTGCTTGCGATTTGGCGAAAACTCGGCAAACCGTAGTACTGAGTCGCGGTAATCCAGATGCCCGATTGATGCTGATTGGAGAAGCACCGGGTGCCCAGGAAGATCAACTTGGCATTCCATTTGTGGGTCGATCGGGCAAAGTCCTAGATCGGATGTTGTCTGAAGTGGGTTTTAACCTCGACCGAGATGTCTACATTTGCAATGCGATAAAGTGCCGGCCACCTAACAACCGACGTCCAACAAAAAACGAACTTGCCGCCTGTCGATCGTGGCTCGACTTGCAAATTGCTCTGGTTGATCCCGCTGTGATCGTGCTCACAGGTTCTACAGCTGTAGAAGCCTTGCTAGGAAGGAGGGATGCTATGAGACAGTTACGGGGTCAATGGCAATTCTGGCAAGGAAGATCGGTCATGCCAGTCTTCCACCCAGCTTATTTACTGCGTCATGCATCGACAGACGCGGAGGGGCCAATCGAACTCACACGGCGTGACTTTACGGTCATTAGGCAGAAGCTGTGCGAGCTTTAATGTGCTTTTGGAACGGATGAATATGACCGTCTTAGATCAGCGCTACGACACCCAGATTCATCGTCGCGTCACGCGTACCGTGATGGTCGGTGATATCCCGGTAGGAAGCAAGCACCCGATAGTAGTGCAATCAATGATCAACGAAGACACGCTTGATATAGATAGCTCGGTCGCCGCAATTATCCGCCTCGTTAAGGCGGGTTGTGAGATCGTTCGCGTCACTACACCGT
Organism: Synechococcus sp. M16CYN; assembly: GCF_040371545.1. NCBI lineage: Bacteria > Bacillati > Cyanobacteriota > Cyanophyceae > Synechococcales > Synechococcaceae > Synechococcus > Synechococcus sp. M16CYN. The sequence goes on along the minus strand of NZ_AP029048.1, from coordinate 1,290,378 downwards.
CTATTGGCCACGCTAAGGCTATGGGTGAGATAAAGACACAACTTTCACTTAAAGGATATAAAGTACCTTTGGTTGCCGACGTTCACCACAATGGGCTCAAAATCGCCCTCGAAGTTGCACAACATGTCGATAAAGTACGTATAAACCCAGGTCTATTCGTCTTTGATAAACCAGACCCTGATCGCCAAGAGTTTTCTGGGACAGAATTTGCAGAAATTGGCGAGCGTATAAGGGAAACATTTAAGCCCTTGGTTAAGCTCTTGCGTGATCATAATAAAGCCTTACGAATTGGTGTTAATCACGGTTCTTTGGCCGAGCGCATGTTATTTACTTACGGAGATACGCCAGAGGGGATGGTGGCGTCGGCAATGGAGTTTGTGCGCATTTGCGACAATCTTGACTTCCACAACATCATAATTTCGATGAAAGCATCTCGGGTACCTGTGATGCTTTCAGCATATCGCTTGATGGCGGCCACCATGGATAAGGAGGGTTTCAATTATCCCCTTCATCTCGGTGTTACAGAAGCTGGTGACGGCGACTATGGAAGGATCAAAAGCACTGCTGGGATTGCAACGCTGTTAGCTGATGGACTTGGCGACACCATTCGAGTTTCACTAACTGAGGCTCCGGAGAAGGAGATTCTGGTTTGTTATTCAATCCTTCAGTCGCTCGGCTTACGCAAGACGATGGTTGAATATGTTGCTTGCCCAAGCTGTGGACGAACATTGTTTAATCTCGAAGATGTATTGCATAAAGTTCGCGACGCAACGTCTCATTTAAAAGGCCTTGATATTGCAGTCATGGGCTGCATCGTTAACGGTCCTGGTGAGATGGCTGATGCTGATTACGGTTATGTTGGTAAAGGCCCAGGAGTTATTGCACTTTATCGAGGTCGTAAAGAAATTTGCAAAGTTCCTGAGACAAAGAGCGTCCAAGCTCTAATTCAGTTGATAAAAGAGGATGGGCTTTGGGTTGATCCTTTTTAATCTAGCTAGAGTAAGGAATCAGTCCTAATGAGGGGAATGGCTGGGACTCAGCGCTTGCGTTCGATTCTTTGTTCCACTCCGCTGCTCTTAATGTTCGTGCTTGGCAGTGTCACAACAGCGGTAGTTCTTGGGATGCCAGGGTTAACAATCCCTAGCACAGGTGGTGACTCGATTACTAATAGTCCGAAGGAGGTTATCGATCAGGTTTGGCAGATTATCTATCGAGATTACCTTGATTCAAGTGGTGAGTACGATGAAATTGCCTGGCGTCAATTACGTCACAGTCTTTTGAAACAGTCTTTTGCAGACAGTACCGAGTCATATGAGGCTATCCGTGGCATGCTAGCCAGTCTCAATGATCCATATACGCGTTTTTTAGATCCTAAACAATTTAAGGAGATGCAGATCGATACCTCTGGAGAATTGATGGGTGTAGGAATTCAACTCAGTCTCGATAAAATAACGAAAGAGTTAATAGTTGTTTCTCCAATTGAAGGAACACCGGCCTTTAGGGCAGGTGTTCAATCCAAAGATGTGATTGTAAGTATTGATGCCGTTTCCACCAAAGGGATGAGCATTGAGGATGCTGTTAAACTAATTCGAGGTCCAGAAGGTACGGATGTTGTGCTTGGTTTTCGCCGCAGCGATCGAGTCTTAAACCTGTTACTAACACGGGCTCGGATTGAGATTAATGCAGTAACATCAACACTTAATACAACCCCTAATCAACGCAAAATTGGTTACATTCGCTTGAAACAATTCAATGCAAATGCCTCACGAGAAATGCGTGAGGCTGCAAGAAGTCTTGAACAACAGGGTGCAGAAGGGTACGTCCTTGATTTGCGTAGCAACCCTGGTGGACTACTGGAGGCCAGTGTTGATATCGCTCGCCAATGGCTAAACAAAGGAGTCATTGTGAGTACACGAACGCGAGAGGGTATTAGTGATGTACGACGCGCTACAGGTAGCGCTATTACAAATAAACCAATGGTGGTTTTAATCGATCAAGGATCAGCTAGTGCTAGCGAGATTTTATCGGGCGCTCTTCAGGACAACTCACGGGCGAAACTGGTCGGACAGAAAACTTTCGGTAAGGGGTTGGTACAGGCTGTCCGAAGACTTTCAGACGGATCAGGCGTGACTGTAACTGTTGCCAAATACCTTACTCCCAAAGGAACAGACATTCATAAGAATGGTATCAAACCAGATTTTGAAGTTTCAATGAGCAAAGAAGAACTCAAGGACCTAACAATTAAAGATCTAGGGACTTCAAAGGATAGTCAGTATCGTGATGCTGAAATTATTCTCTTAAAATATATAGATATCGTCAAAACAAAAACCGATAAGAATAATCTACCAAGTAGATCAGGATCAAGTGCTGTTATTGGCCTCTTCCCTTGACGTATTAAGAACTGGGACTTAACACAACTAATAAATATTAAAGGATAATGTCAATGCATTAGGTTGAAAGACCCTATAAGCTAGGCAATTGGTTGCATTAGACCGCCGCCGCCATTGGAGTCGTCGTCGTCCGAGGCATCGGGTTTTAACCAGACGTACAGACCAATCGCTGCAACGCAAAACACGCCGCTGACCACTTGAAAAGAGGATCCACCGGCACCAACTTCGATGAACTCGCCCATGGAACTACCTCTTAAACTAAATTAATCGTAACAAAGAATTGCGTGCCTGTGAGGTTTTCTCTCAGAAAAATCTAACCAGTTTGGTCTAAATTCTTAAAACCTTGTTATTTTTTTCTGACTGCTGGAGCTCTTTTTGAGCAGATGTGAGCCCATTAATATCTGGGATTTGAGATACCATGAGTTTGAGCCATTCCATAAGCTGTTCCAGCTGCTTCTCTATTGGAAGCATGCCTAGTCCACGCACTAACGCCTTATGTTGCGTACCAGAACCCACCTGGTACACAAAGCGACCGTGTAGGTGTTGCGGCAGCCCCTGCCGCAACAGGCGAAATGCTGGTTCTTCCATGGGGGTTTCTAAGACAATGTTTGGCTTTTCTAGTTTGATTCTCGAGAAGCCACAACGTTTCGCTAGAAGCTTGAGTCTCATCAATTGCAATAGAGACTGAACGGGAGCAGGTATTGCTCCATAACGATCTGCCCAACTTGCGGCCAACTCCACTAAAGCCTCTGATGATGTACAGTCAGCGGCTGCTCTGTAAACCGAGATTTTTTCGTCTGGATCCTTGATCCACTCAGCGGGAACGAAGGCTGTCACCGGCAGATCTACCTGTGTCTGATCCACCTTTGGGATGTCTTGACATTGAATTTCTGCTAGCGACTCCTGAAGCATTTCCATATAGAGATCAAAACCGATGGCTTCCATTTGACCGCTTTGCTCTACTCCAAGCAGATTGCCTACCCCACGAATTTCCATATCGCGCATGGCTAATTGATATCCACTTCCAAGTTCTGCGAACTCCTGGATAGCTCGGAGTCGCTGTCTCGCACTTTTGTTTAACGAAGTACTGCTCGGATAGAACAACCAAGCATGAGCCTGGATTCCACTACGGCCGACACGACCGCGAAGCTGATACAATTGAGCCAAGCCAAAGCGATGCGCATCCTCAATTAAGATCGTATTAACCCGAGGGATATCTAAGCCACTTTCAACAATCGTCGTACAAAGCATCAGGTCGGCTTCGCCAGCATTGAAGGCCACCATTGCACTTTCCAGTTCCCCCTCAGCCATTTGGCCATGAGCCACTAAAAGTTTGAGGTCTGGGAGCATTGACCGGAGGCTATTGGCTACATCTTCGATGCCATCTACCTTCGGGACCACATAGAACACTTGGCCACCACGGTCTAACTCTTGACGAATCGCGCTACGAATGGTTTCAGGATCAAGAGTAGCCAAGTGCGTCTTAATGGGTCGGCGAAGTGGTGGTGGTGTTGTGATCAAGCTCATCTCTCGCACGCCGGACAAACTCATATGAAGTGTTCGCGGAATCGGAGTTGCGGACAGCGTTAGGACATCAATGTCCTTACGTAGCACCTTAATCTTTTCTTTTTGGTTCACGCCAAATCTTTGTTCCTCATCAATCACCAACAGGCCAAGCTGCTGAAAACTGGTTCCTTTGCCGAGCAGCTGATGGGTGCCAACTACTACATCAATGGTGCCCTGTTTCAATCCTTCAAGGATTGTCTTGCGTTCGGAGGTAGTACGAAAACGATTAAGCAGGGCTACTTTAATAGGGTATGGGGCGAAACGTTCTGAGAGGGTTCGCCAATGCTGTTGTGCCAATACGGTGGTGGGAGCTAGCATTGCCGCCTGCTTTCCTGCAGTGATCGCTTTGAAAATTGCCCGAATTGCAACCTCGGTTTTCCCGAAGCCAACATCGCCGCACACCAGGCGATCCATGGGTTCAGCCTTCTCCATATCGCGTTTCACATCTGTTGTGGACTTGAGCTGATCTGGTGTTGGTTCATAAGGAAATGAGTCCTCGAGTTCCCTTTGCCAAGGGCCGTCGGTTGGGAAAGCAAAGCCTTTCGACTGTTTTCGTTCGGCGTAAAGTTTCACCAAGTCAAGAGCAACCTTGTGAACGGTTTTTCTGGCGCGCTCTTTAGCCTTGATCCAAGTCTCCCCCCCCATTCGACTGAGCAAAGGTGGCGATTCTCTAAGGGTCCGATAACGGCCAAGGCTGCCGAGCTGATCAGCAGCTACTCGAAGAATCCCATCAGCGTATTGAACAACAAGGTAGTCACGAACATCACCAGATACGGCGATCTTGTCCATCGCTTTGAAAAGCCCGATTCCATGGTTCCGATGCACCACGAAATCGCCAGGACGCATTTTGTTGGGATCTAGCGTTCGGCTGGCGGCTTTGCGTCGACGTCGAACGTAACCGGTAGAGGCTAATGCCCGTTGCCCAAAAAACTCTCGATCTGTAACTAGAACAATGCGCCAAGCGGGAAGGAACATGCCTTCAAGTTCTGCGTGCCCCTTAGCCTTCAGTGCAACAGGGGTATTTTGAGCGATTAGTCGACTAATCGCTGGGATATCCCCGGCATTTGGTACAAAACGACTAGCGCAGTCATGTTCCTCCAATAGAGCAACAGCACGGCTTGGTTGTGCTGATACAAGCCAGACGGCAATCCGATCCGTTTGAAAACCCTTGATCAGTTCTCCAAGTTTTCCAAATTGATTTGGATAGGCGGGAACGGGTCTGCTGGCTAGATCAAATGAATTGGGGTGTTTGTCTTCTTCTATAAGTTCGGCTAGTTCAAATCCATCAAATGTCTCCGCCAAGGCATAAGCATCTTTGACATCTCGGTGGAGAACACCGGGCCAGAACAACTCACGCTCTTTATCGCTTAAACCCGCTTCTGAGGCCATTTCCTTATGGTGCTCGGTAGCGTGATCCAACCACTGCTGACCATGAGCAAGACCACGACGGTGTTCATCAATCACCACCGTGGTGCTTTGCGGTAAATAATCGAGCAGAGACGACGGTTGCTGCCAAGCCAGTCCCATTAAGCGTCTCATGCCTTCTGGAGTTCCGCCTTCTAAAAGTTTCTCTGTATCCTGCTCCCCAAGCAACCGAACTACACCGTCTGGCATCGTCTCACGCAGCCGATTAGCAATTAAGGGATTAAACCCAGTTGGAGTCAGCCTAATTACATCAATTGGGTCTAATGACCGTTGTGTGGACGGATCAAATTCCCGTAATTTAACCAACTCTTCTCCGAAGAACTCAAGACGCACTGGTAGTTCACTACTAACTGAAAAAATGTCAATAATGTCTCCGCGACGGCTCCAGGTGCCCTCTTGGTCAACGGTGGAGCTTCGTTCATAACCAAGTCTCGCAAGAGTTGAGGAAAGTTGTTCCAAGTCAACTTCGTCACCACGTTTGAGGACATGACAGGTTTGTTTTAGAGATTGTGGTGGTGGAAGATGGGGCTGTAGACACCGCTCTGTAGCGACGATGGCGCACCCTTCGCTCTCAGAATTACTCAACAGGTCACTAAGCACCTGTAATTGTCCCCAGACAATTTCACTTGTAGGGTCAAAAGGTTCGTAGGGTGATCCCTCACTTGTAGGATAGAGACTGGTGTTAGGCCAGCCCATCAACTCAAGAAGGGCGGCCCAACGTCCGGCCTCCTCAAGGGTTGGAACTATCACTAAGAGTAGCGCTCCACCTTTTTGAGCCATGGCGCTGGCTACAAGCGCCCGGCCATTTCTACCAGCCCCACGTATTAATAGCCTATCGGCTCGTCTACTGCGCTCTAACAACTTGCCGGTCAATGCCGCCTCACGAAGTTGACGCACCAAAGATCGGAGAGTCATGGAAGATAAGACGAAGATGCTTAATTTTCGCAACTCAAAGACGAGAAGCGTTGACCACGTTGAACAAGGTTAGTGCTCATTCTAGTTAATTGAATAAAAAACAGTTCTTCTTGTAGATACATATCATATAGCCATGTTAACAACTTTTGCATCAATAAATGTTATCTTTAAAGATACTCAAAGCAAAATAATCAGATTAGTTTGATTATACAAAAGTTTAATACTACCAACCTTACGCTTAGATACTGATTATGCGAAATATCGTGATACTACTCTATTTGCAATCTGCATAACCAAAAGCAGATCAAAGATGCCAGCACTCAAATAAGAGTTTGTAAGCAAGAATAATTTGAATGTTAATCTTAACTAGGTCAAGACCCGATGAGACGTTTAGTTAAGTGTTACTATTATAACAAATATAAATTGTTTGGAATTAGAGAGCTGAACATTTAGCTTGTAAGATTTCAACTTTAGTAGCATCATATTACTATTAGGCTTATGATTACTTGTTGCTAATTCCACCAAACAAAACCTTCTGCTTGTAGAAATATTTTAAAAGCTCACTTTAGTTTTTATCAATCTTAGGTACCATTCATATGCACTAAAGACTACTCCTCACCGAGCTAAGATTGACGTAGTTCAGTACTGTAACATGCAAAAGACTGCAATATGTATACACAATGATAATACCAGGAAATTTTAAGTCTTCGATGTAATAAGAATTTTATAAATGTTTAAAGCAAATAACGCTGTACCAAAGCTGGCAAACAAAACGATTAAATCTTGAGTAGTAAATGTCATCGGTCAATTACAACCGAAGATACCGAAAACAATTTGGTCCACAATTCCGCGACTAGTGATCGCTTCCGTGAAAAGCCCAATGACCAGTCCTAGCATGGCGAGCCGACCGTTAAGAAGCTCAGCCTTCTCAAAATGTTCAGATCCGTTTTGCGTTGCTGTAACGTCCTGGTACCAAGAGTCGTTAGAGGATGAAGAAGACATCGCGAATTTATTACGTGTACAAATATTAAGATACAGTTTATCGAATAAAGTGCGGTTTCCCGCACCAAGCGTTTATATCTTCTTCGTTTGGTAGTGATTTTAAACATCCTATTATAATTAGCTATCAGATAATAATCCAAACAAGCACATATAAATTAATCCAAAGCTCAAATATAGTGCCAACAAATATCTATTAAGCTTAAGATGTACTTAATTACATTACTTCAGCTTAGCTACCTTTATATCTGAATCTTTTATAAAGTATTACCATTAAAAGATTAAATCTTTGATATTCAGAGCATAGATATATGCCTTTAACTTAAAAATTTAATATTATCCTTTATAATATATTTAAATAGCCTGAATGTATTATTTTGCTTTTGAAAAAATAAGTAGCTCCACATTAAACGCAGAATCTTGATTCAAAGCTATTAATTAGTTTTAAGTTTTATATATCAGTTAATATTGTGTCGATAATGTTAAATAAAAACAGTGAATCTATGGAAAAATTGCAACTTTTAATACTTAGTTATTCTAAAAGTTTTAGTAGAGACTAATATCAAAATATTTTTAGCCAATGGCCAGAAAACTGATGATTGTTACTAATTAAGATAAAGATAAGCTGATATTCTTATATAAGATTTTATCTAAATAATAATCTTTAACCTTATCTACTTTATTACCTTTAGGTAATAGTAAGATCACTGATTACTAGTGTGAAACTAGTAGGTATGAATTCTGATATTTCCTTAATAAGATTATTCTTGAGGCAATTATCGCGAGAATTGTTAACTAATAATCAGTTATTGGATCCTAAAAAAGGTAAAATCTGATAAAGATTTAATTTATTATTGCAATATCTTAATATTTTCGCTTTAAAAGTAAATCCTGATGTTTTATATAGCTGTTAAATGTTGTTTACTTCTTACCAGCTGAGATATATAATCTTTTGTTAAGAATATATTTAAAAATTTTTTGCAGTTGTCTATTACAATACGTAGTTTTTCTTTCGTCAATAGTTTATAATTCATGATTATTGCTAAATATCTATCTAATATTAACAATTAAATTAATCTAGCTCTTAAAAGCATTATAAATAATCCAAATTATTCTTCTACATCTTAAGTAAATAATAGTAATGTGCTATAAAAAGTATCCAAAATAGTATATATAAATAAGTGACCTCAAGATTTTTATGCTAAATTAACTCTATTGAGTAATCTAATTTAGTTAACTTTTCTACTTAATTAATATAAACCTCTGATTAATAAAACAATTAAACTTTGATTAAAGAAAATCAGTATAATGCATTAGATTTATCACATAGAAATTATCAAATTTAATATTTTATTTTAGACATAACAACTTTATATTGCTGATCTTCTAAACTCTAGATTACTTATTTGCAGTTACAATATATTATTTTTATTGATAATTAGTAATGACTTTAGAGCTAATTATAGTCAGAGATTTTACAGTATAAAGTTTTTAGGTTTGTTCTTCTAGCAATATATATTGAGCCAGAGCAATTATTCATCGTTCAGTTGTTGCCGACTTTTAGCGCACGAATGTTGTTAGAGGAAAATCAGGCTTGTTTGTCAAATCATTTTAGAAATATAAGTATCTTATCTCTTTGTGCAATCAAATTTTTCCTGCAAGTGAGACGAATGCTTAATCATATTCCTCACCGGATAAGATTTGTTAGAGCTTGTAATGATAGGTTATAACATCCACTTGATGCGTCAAACGATAACGACTGCCATAGCTAAAGCCTATCCTAAGTACTGACGTTCTTGATTTCTCTTTTAGTCAAGTCGTTTAAGTTTTCCAGCTCGACTGTTGTAAGATCTTCACTCCACTTCTTTTGATCATAAGTTACACTAAACAATCAAATCGTCAGAAGTTTCCTACAGTTTAGTATCTTATACTTTCGCTATTTAAAAGCTAAATCGCATCGCTAATTGTAGAAAGTTCTTGACATAATACTCCTAATGGTGCACCTGATTATGCTAAATAAATCAACAAATCTAACTGATGCAGCCTTATATGCAGTATGTAGTAGGTGAGAAACTCATATAACTGTCTGAAAACTCATTTAGACGTTATTGAATACAGTCTTCAATCTCCTCAGCATTCGATCTTCTGCCCAAGACGGCTGCTTAGTAAGCAGTTATCCTCTCAGGCTTTAACTTGCACAACGTACCGAAGAGTATTGATATGACACAAGTCAACCCGGATCTGTATGCCCGTAGATCAACGCTTTCATTTTCTAAGCTGTTGTCATGGATATTACTGGGCTTCCTTTCTTGTCAGACTTTTTGGATGGAGTCAATCAGTGGCAGGAGGTTTTAGTGCTCTTGCCTGTTCTTATCTTATTGGAGATTCTGCTTTCGGCAGATAACGCTGTTGCGTTGGCTGCTATTGCACGTAATGGTCGAAACCCTGATAGAGAACGTTTATCTTTGGATATTGGAATTGCGATTGCATTAGTATTTCGTATCAGTTTAATCATATCCGCTCAATGGATCTTACATTTTGTTTGGGTTCAACTTACAGCTGCTGGTTATTTAGTTTGGCTTGTTATTAATCATTTTCGAAGAGAATTATCAGTAACCTCTGATCGATTAGCTGATACTAATAAAAAAGAGAAGACCTCACGCAGTCTTGCCAGCACAATTATATTAGTTGCTTTTACGGATCTTGCTTTTTCAATCGACAGCGTTGCTGCTGCAGTCGCCATCAGCGACGAGATAATTTTAATTATTACTGGTGCTGTAGTCGGTATCATAGCGCTTAGATTTACATCGGGATTATTTATTCGTTGGCTTGATAAGTATCCACGTTTAGAAACAGCTGGATTTTTATCAATAGCATTTGTAGCACTTCGTCTAATCATTCACGCATTTCTGCCCTTTATTAATCAACCAGATTGGTTAACCCTAGTTGTTGTTCTAATCTTATTAGGTTGGGGCTTTTCAGCAAAGAATACAGTAACTATTATGGAATCTCATCGTGTTAGTTGAATCTAAGTATATTTGTTAGCAACTCTCTTGTTTAAATCATGTTAAATTAAACTATTTTCCTTAATCAGATTAATAGTTTAGACTGAATAAAAATTTTTTAGCTATTTACTGTTCTATCATTGTCTCTCTAAATAAAGTATGCGAGATTACATTGATAAATTTCTAGGATGATCTTGTCTTGAGAATGCTTAATAAGTACTTAGTGCTAAAAGTAAGTTATTGGCAACTGTAATTATTAATTATTTTAATATATACATTTTTATAATACGTAGTTTTTAATAGTCTTTAGCCATTAATACAATCATAGCCGTAGTGAATTTTCTTGCCATAGATTATGGTTAGCTAAACAAAATGACTATGATAGTCAAGATTTGATCGTGTAATTAATATTATTTTTGAGATATATTAATTTATCAAAAGATAGATTAATTACATTAAATTAGTTGCTAAAATAATAGCATCAATTATCTTCAACTTTTTAATTAATTATTGTTTTTTAATCTAATAGTTAATTGTTTAACTCAAAAAACTTTGATTTAAGTAAGTATACTAAATTATTTGATATTAAATGCTCTAATCTAAAATTACTGGAATTTATAAAATCCTATATTTCAGCATGTCAACACTATTTATTCAACAACAAAATCGACCTATGGTTCCGTAATCATTTAACAGGATATTCTCCTAACATTTTGTACAATTTGTAATTGCATTCTGTAAAGAAACAGAGAATAAATAATATTTAGTCAATCTTAAATAAAACTTAACTAAGCAAATCTCCTGGAGTTGCAGTTAAACTTTGGATGAGTGATTGTCCATAACTTCGAGCCTTTCCTTCTAACTGAGCTTCCCGAATTAACAACGGGCAACCGTTACCACTCACTACAATACCAAGGTTGCTGATGCATTCTAATACTGTGCTTGGTGCATGCTCATCAACCCGCCAACGTCCGAGTAAAGACCGTGCCTCATCTGAAAGTTGATTTTTTAATTGATTAGTTAGTGGTTCTGTGTCGAGAATTTTTAGCCGTTTTCCACGCCAGTAAGTCAATACTCCTGGGTAAAGCCCCATAACTTGCCGATGGATAGTCAAGGCTGGGTTACCCCAGTTAATCTCAAAATCCTTCTTCCTTAGCATCCTGGCGTAACTCATGGTTTGTGTCTGAGGTTTTACTGCCAGTCTTGCTAAACGTTCCTCTTTTGGCCCAGGTCCCGCTGCTTCAATTAATGGAATTGCTTTCACCATCAGCTGTGCTGTGAGTTGGCTTAATTGCTCCGCCAGTTGAAACGCGTTTTGGCGTATCCCAATGGGAATACGTTGTTCAATCAAGATTGGGCCGGTATCTAATTCCTCCTCCATGTCCATAATTCCCACACCAGTTTCAGTATCTCCTTCCATGAGCGCCCATTGAATAGGACCGGCTCCTCGCCAACGAGGTAAAAGTGAACCATGTCCATTCCAACAACCAAGTGGAAATTGATTAAGCATAACTTTCGGTAGTATCTGTCCAAAAGCAACAACAATTGATATATCACAATTGAGCTTTGCTAACTCACCTTGACACTCTAGATCTGTCTTAATGCGTTCTGGTGTAAATACTTTTAAGCCTAAACTTTCCGCACAAGCCTTGACCGGCGAAGCTTGAAGTTTGTTACCTCGTCTTCGCCGTCGATCGGGCTGAGTGACGACACCAACAATTTGATGACCGGCTTGGTGCAATGCCTTGAGGGTTGGCACTGCATATATTGGTGTGCCCCAATATAAAATTCTCATGGATCTAAAGGATGAAACTGTTAAGCTTCACCGGTTATTGATAGACCATCAACCCAAACATGAGGTGAAACACCTCGATGCGTGACTTCGGCAGTTGCTTCGAGATGAAGGATAGAATTTAGAACCGTCTGTATATCGCCAGCAACAGTAGCTGCCTCCACAGAAATACGTTCACCGCTCCTCACTAACCAACCATCAAAAGGGAGCGAAAACGAGCCTTGTGTTGCTTTCACTCCTGCATGCAAAGCCGAGAGGCTCTCGATCAATACAAAAGAAGATTGCTCAGTACTTTGATCAAGACTACTCCCGCTAGAGGAACCTTTCTTAGTGCTAATTACAAACCAATCCGGACTGACTGATACTTTAGCTCCAAGACCGGCATGACCTGTGGGCTGAACGTTAAAGGCACGAGCCGTGGCTTCTGAATGGAGAAAACTATTGAGTACCCCCCCATCAATTAAGCAAAGCCTTTGGGTTGGTGTCCCTTCTCCATCAAAGGCTACTGCACCGACGTGTCCTGGATGTAATCCATCATCGTGAAGAGACAGAAAGGGTACTGTTAGAGCTTGGTTGAGAGAATTACGCTGACTCAGGCTGACACCATCAAGAACGGAGCGCGCATTGAATATACTGCTAAAGGCTCCTAGCAGCGATAAGAATGCTTCTGGAGTAAAGCAGACCCTATAAGTACCAGTCTCGATCGGACGGTAATTAAGATGACTTATAGTGCGCCTAACAGCTTCGTCAATGCAACCAGCCACGTCTAATTCTGCGCTGCTAAAACCAAGTCGAAGTGCGCCACCGCTGCGAGGTTTTCTACCCGTTTCTTCAGCTCGTGCGTACAGATAAAGACTGGCTTGTGTGCGTTGCGTATAACGTAAAGCACCTTCGCTATTAAGATAAAGACTCTGAGACAGTGATTCAGCTAATCCGTTGTAGGGAACAGTTCGAATCGCTTTATGACGTCCAAGCAAGTCAGCTTCTGCATCGCACAGTGTCTTTAGTAGTAGACGAATCCCTTGGCGGGTTTTCAATGGCCGAACTAACTCTGGTAACGGTGCATCCGCCAGCGGCGAAAAGCTAGGAATATCATCTGGATTGCCAAAAGCGCTGGCTTGGCGAGCACCCGCCAGAGCTTGTTCTAGCCCCTGATCAGACAAATCTGTTGTACTTGTGATTCCCACAAGACCATTGTTATTCCAAACCCGTACCGTAATAGAACTTCGTTGGGCTGCTTTGAGTTGTTTAGCTTCACCACAATCTACCTGTACGGAACAGTCATCACTACAAGCAGCTCCAAGATCCCACTGATAAATCCCCGCCTGAGTTGCTAGCTCTTGCAACTTATCACGTAGTAAGACGGCGTTAAGTTTGTTATTAGTCTCCATATACTAACGGCCCCCCACGGTGATGGAATCAACCTTAATGTGAGGCTGACCTACCGTTACATAAACGCTCCCACTGACGGACCCACAGAAACCAGCAGCTAACTCAAGGTCGTTTGCGCACATGGAAATTCTTGGCATGATCTCCTTAGCATCACCAATTAGAGTTGCCCCTTTGACTGGCTTCGTTAGCTGTCCATTTTCAATTAAATATCCTTCTTCTACAGAAAAGTTAAATTGACCTGTCGGTCCAACACTCCCTCCCCCCATAGTCTTGCAGTAAAGGCCATGGTCGACCGAGGCAAGGAGATCCTTCGGAGTATGGGGACCTGCCGCAATAAAAGTGTTTCTCATACGGCTGGCAGCAGCAAAAGCATGACTTTGACGTCGACCGCTGCCTGTTCTCTTATGGCCTGTTCTTAACTCTCCGGCGCGATCGCTGATAAAACGCTGCAATATACCGTCCTGAATCAAAGTGGTGCGCTGGGTTTCCATTCCCTCATCATCCATTGATAGAGATCCGAAGGCTCCGCTACTAAGACCTTCATCAATAGCTGTTACCGAAGGGTGAGCAATTAAGGAACCTACTTGATCAGCAAAGGGTGTAGTACCACGTTCAATTTGAGTGGTTTCCAACAGATGACCGCAGGCTTCATGAAAGATCACCCCGCCGAAGCGATTAGCCAGCACCGCTGGCATTTGGCCGGCATCGACGTAGTCAGCGCGCAGCATAGTGCCCGCGCTTTCGCACACCTCTGACGCACTAGCTTCAATATTCCACTGAGTCAGGTCATCGGGTCGGTCGGTGCTGCCATAGCGACGGCCAACACTAGATCGGTGACAACCATCAGCAGCGAGAACGGAGAGACTGGTGGATTGATGCAAGCGGATGTCACGGGCAAAAGTTCCGTCCGATGCAGCGACCAAAACCTCTTGCCAATCCCGTGAGTAGCTACCACGACGCACTTGAAGATGTTGACCAATCCGGTTAAGTTGACTTGTTCCTCGCAAGAGTTGTTGGCTTGCGGTGATCAGGGAAGGACAACGTGTTAGCCAATCTCCTTTTGATTGACCATGGTCAATAAGGTTATTTAATCCATTGAATTGACCTCGACCACCGGACAGTGGGTTTACATCAAGTCCTAGCATTGCAAGAGCCTGATCTAGCGCACGCGTAAGACCGGAACTTGTGAGGTCGTTGGTACTCACGAAACCATCGCGACCTTCTCGGAAGACTCGAAGACCAGATCCTCGAGCGAAGGAGGGACTTACGCTAGTTACTTGGTCTTGTTCAGCAAGGATCCCAATGTGGTCAGTACGCTCAAGGAAAATTTCCACGAGATCAGCTCCCGCTTCGGCGCCGCGATTCAACAGGTCTTCCAGAAGATCTTTCCAGTGGTCAGAGAAGGTGTCAGTCAATGATGATCTCGATCTTAAGTATGGTGGGAATAGGGGATTTTTAGCGCACAGCGGGCTGAAATTTTGAGCTATCAATAGCAGGCATCAGAAAAAGCTTTGCCATCTCAGCGCCATTACTAATCCATAAAGGAATTTTGCGTAACAGTTTTAAAGGTGCCACGGTACTGCTCGCATCAGTTGCTTTAAGGGCAGCATTGTTGCTTACCAAGCGTTCAAGGCGTATCCAAAATCTCTGGTTTTTTACGTTAAGAACAACGGGGAAAATCCGAGCTGAGGTTTCATTGGTCTTTTCAATCACTATTTTATCATAAGTGCGAGCATCAAGTCCAAGTGATTCGTAAAATTCTTTGCGATCTAAGTCACGGACATACATCGTAGCGAAAACAGCCAAGAGGAAAAAGCGACACCACAATTTTGCTATCGGCCCACGTACAGTATTTGGTTGAGACTTCATTAGAGCATCAAAAAAATCACCATGACGATTTTCGTCTTGACACCAATTCTCGAAAAAATTAAAAATTGGAAAAATTTTGTTTTGAGGATTTTTATCTAAATGGCGATAAATCGTGATGTAACGCCAATAGCCAATCTTTTCAGAAAGGTATGTGGCATAAAATATAAACTTTGGCTTAAAAAATGTGTAGTTCTTATTTTTAGTAAGAAAGCCAAGATCAAGCTGCATTCCGAAATCACCCATAGACTTGTTCAGGAAACCTGCATGACGTGCTTCGTCACGAGCCATATAACTAAAACACTCAGCTAATAGTGGGTTCTTTTGTTTAATGCGACGGCTTAACTCCTTGTAAAGCAAAAAACCAGAGAATTCAGAAGTACAGCTTTGCTCAAGGAACTCAACAAAAACTCGACGGGTTTCGGGATCGAGCTTGTCAGCTGCACCGTTGAAATCTGAACTACGGACAAAGTGATGACGGTTGTAATCCTTACGGAATTCTTCACAGATTGCTTTAAGTTCCGCTTCATTTGGACGAAGATCCATGGCTGCCATGGCCTCGAAGTCGGTTGTATAGAAGCGTGGTGTCAGGATTGTGTCTTGGACTGGCTCCTTAACGGCAACAACTTTGTCTGCCGCCTGATTAGCCACTGCGGTGGGAGGGACCATCAGTTTTGGTTTTGCTCTGGTACCAATGTAGGCGTGTCGGCGTATGCGTCGAGAAGTTATACTCTCGTCTTAATTAACCCCCAACCATTTCTGGCCATTTAGACGTTGCAAGAGACGAGACACTAGCAATGGCAAGGATATACGCTTTTCATCAATCAAAAAGCTCTCCAACAGAGTTGGATTACTACCAGGATCGGCAAGGGTAATTACCTTGGCGCTGTTGATGTCATCCGTAGCAAAGCAAAGCCAGAAGCGTCGATCGCCGGGCAAATCTCCTACGACCATGGGACAATCCCCCCCAACAACAGGACGCTCCCCGTGAATACGCTCAAGACGATCGGCAGTTATTCCATTTTTAGCCAACTGCTTCTCCACCGCTGGCAAGAACAACGTATCGATGAACTCCGAGAAGGGCCTGTCCTCAGGCTTGGGGGGGCTTTTGGGCTTAGTGGTTGATTTTGATTTATCAGTAGGCGTTGTACTCACAAGGTCGAGGTTGCTGGAACAACTGTAGGTAGTCGAATCGGATCCTCACCAGTCCCGATTCGGATCATTGCCCCAACCTGAATTCGATGGCCACCTTGCTGAAACAGATGTCGGCTTCCGGTCGTCGCCCAAAGACACAGTTTTATTAGCAGATGCAGTGTTTTCACTCCGAGTCTTTCCGCGTTGAATTACGCGATAAGGAGTTGCAATAGTTGGCGCAGGATCGCGTGGGTCTCTTTGAAGTCCAGACGAAAATGAATCCTGGATCAGTACCTCTTGATCTTGAACAGCAGGAGTAGCTGTGTAGGGCTGGTAAAGCATCCGCCGTAAGGTTGTACTGGTTAGGGGCAATACAAAAAGAGTTGTTGAAGCGGCCAAGCCAGCGCCGCTGACTGCCCCGATCGCTGTCCATACTCCAAGGGGTAACGAAGGCGATGACCAAGTCAGTAAATGAATACGTGTCACTTGGCCTCGTTGAACCGTCGATATTCCAAGAACCACCAACAAAGGCAGCAGACTGGAAATCAGCAAGATGCGTTGAATTAGCATCATCGCAAAGGGCCACTCCAGCGCTGGAGTGGAGCTAGATCTTCATCTAATCCGTCAAATAGTCTAACTACTAGAAAATTAACCATATCTTCTAAGGTTCTGGGCTGGGTATACCAAGCGGGGGTCGGCGGTGCAATAGTGGCGCCGGCTTCAGCAAGCGCGGTGAGATTCCTGAGATGAATTAAGCTGAACGGGGTTTCCCGTGGAGCAATCACGAGTGGACGTTTTTCTTTGAGATGCACATCTGCGCACCGCTCAATCAAATCCATAGCAACGCCAGCATTGACTCGGCCTACCGTTCCCATGCTGCAGGGAACAATCACCATTGCCTTTGTGCGATAACTCCCGCTAGCTATGGAGGCACTCTGATCGTTCCATCTATGACAAATCAACTCTCCTTTATTGACGTTGAGTCGCTGACGCCAAAATGAGATTTGTTTTTTTGAATCGACGGGAATAGTCAATCCTTGCTCGGCTCGAAATACTGCATGTGCTCCACGACTAAGCACAAGATGGACGGTTCGTCCATTGGCTAAAAGGAGTTCTAGCGAACGTTCCGCCAGAGGTTGCGCAGAGGCGCCAGTAACGGCCAAAACATACGGGTGCATATCAGCGGTCGTTCAAAGGACCGGTAGAAGCGGCGCTGCGTCAACTTGCTCGGTGTCGTGTTCTATTTGTAGAAAAGAATTCACTTCAAGATCGATCTGATTGCGTAAAACATCAACCTTGAGCACTCGGACTTGAACACTGTCGCCAAGTTGATAGACGCGCTTGTTTTTACGGCCAACCAGGCGATTCTGGCGAGACCGATATTCGTACCAGTCGTCATTAAGAGAACTGACGTGAACCAAACCCTCAAAACGGCTTTCGCCAATTTCAACGAAAAACCCGTAGCTCTGAACTCCGCTAATACGACCTTCAGCTTGCTGCCCAACCAACGGCTGGGCAGCACGGGCTTGAACCATAGCCAATAGATCCTTTTCTAGTTCTAAAACCTGCCGGCGCCTGTTATTCATCCTTTGAACTAGGCGATCGCTCACTAGAGATCGAAGCTTGTCATTTTGGCTCCCAGTAAACAATCCCCAACTGAGGTCGGCTACACAGTTTTTTCGGCCAAGGATCAAACGCTTTTTTTGGCGGACTGTGGGTCGATCTTTCCCCTCTTGTAGCAAGAACACCAGTACTTGTTGATTCACCACATGGGCATAGGTCATAGTGGCGCAGCACCAGGGAGCCAGTGCTGAAGGTTTAACTTTCTCAACCGACTTGCTGCCGGAGCTGAATAAAGTATCGTCGGCGGCATCTTTTCGGTATTTCACCTGATCGTTGACCCCCATAACAGCCACAAAATCCATAGTCGGTAATGCATGACTCAATTGTTGTTCAAGCACCCGACGATGGGTTGATGCAGAAAACACACTGATCAACTCTTGAGCTGATGGGCTACCGCCTTCCTCATCTAGTTCTAGCGGTAAATCAAGAGCGAAAGCACTCTTAGCTACATCGGCAAGCACTGAAGGGTCCAGATCTCCTGCTTGCGTGGTAATACCAGGAAGTTGCAACGATGCCCGATGGAATTCCCATGCTCGATCCGCCGCACGAATAAACGTTTGAAGCAGGGAATGCGGATCCATAGCATTAGGCGCATCAATCCACCGGTGTCGCAGTCCGCTGGGATCGGCCCATCGGAGATCACCTAGAGCTTCTAAACAAGGAGGCCGTAAATCAAGTTCAACCAGACCCTGAATATGTTCATGAGCACGTAGACAGCCTGCACAAAAGCGAAGGGTTTCCAGTTGACTAATCTGACCCTTGATTGCCTTAAGGGCCGTCGGGATGGTCCTCGTCTTTGGTTTACGTTCGTCTAATGCTTTCAACTGTTCAGAACCAATTGTCGCTACAGGTTTCACACTTGTAAGCATGAATTCCCAGTCAGTGAGCTCACCCTCTGACGAGACATCCATTCGAACAGAGACTGCTTCGGAAACCTTTGTTGTTGTGAAACGCGTGACCTTATTGAGTGATGGCTGTAAAAGAGGTTGCCAGGTTTCACCTAGGCAAAGCGCTTCCATGCGCTCTTTCAGCCAAAGATCAAGGCTGTTGATTCCACCGATGCGCTCAGCCACTGCAGGGGAGTGGACCCATAGGCGACAACCCCCATCACGGGCTTCCACGTGAACTGCCGGAAGGCCTGGAGCATTGGAATCCATCCAGCTTTCAAGCAGTAAGGCTGGCTGGTCAGTGAGATCGATCCGACCCTTTGTTATAGGCGCTTTCCCCAATCCTCTTGGTGGTGCCGGACGATTATGTAAGCCGACCTTTGTGAGCAAGAGATCACGATCTGCTGTTGGGCCACCATTTAGGGGGAGAGGGCGAACCACAAATCCTTTGGCCGCATTTTGAGCAATTGGGTAACTACTAACTCGGACTTCCACCACAGTTGTGGGTTGCTCTGCTGAAAGATATTCAGCTGCTTCATCGGGCAATCGAATGGTAGTCAGCATTCGGTCATCCAGGGGAGCAGCGATTAGTTGATCGTTTTGACGTTCGACCTGAGCAAGTAAGGACGTTGTAGAACGTTCGAGGATGCATTGCACGCTTCCCTCTGGAGACCGTCGACGTCCTCCTTCGCGAGTAATGCGAACGAAAGCACGATCTCCATTCCAGGCGTGATTGAGTTGGTGATCGCGGATGTAAATGTCTTCACCACCATCATTGCGAATAGCAAAACAAAACCCTTTACTACTGCAACGAAGTCGCGCATCAATTAATCCATGATCAAGACATTGCAAAACACCGCCGCTTTCATCTTGTGAAACAATCCCCAACTTAGATAGAGCATTGAGAGCTAGATCCAAAGACTGTTTTTCGATCTTGTTTGTCAGTTTGAGGACCTTGGTTAGAACAGCTATCTCAACTGGGACATCAGTGGACAACTGGTCGAGCAGATCGGCGACCGTAAATTTCATTGAGACGCGAGCGGAAACCGGTCAACAGGACCGGGAGCAAAGATGGAGCAGCCGACAAATGTGTCAAGCCTGAAGAGAAGTCCAATTAGTTATTCACCTTAGGAGTTAGAAGAACCGCTTTCGTTGGGCTCAGATGGTTTTTTACCAAGCAACGGCCATAGAAGTCGAGAGCCAATCACTAAAAACCCAACAGATGCAATCAGTTGGAGCATGTTAGTAGGGATCATGGCAGCCACTGAACCGCCGGCGAGAGCACCAAGAAAGCTTGCCAGCACAAGGGCCGAAGCAGAACCGAGAAATACAGCAAGAGGATGGTTGGACGTGCCGCTAATCGCCACCGTGGCCAATTGTGTCTTATCGCCCAACTCTGCAAGGAACACAGTGGTGAAGGTGGAAATCAGAAGAGCAAAATCCATCATTTAAGTGTGCGTTCTGATCGCAAGAAGCGAACGGCTTGCTTGCAATCCCAACCACAGACCGAGGCAAACCATAAGTAGTCCAGCCATCAGCTCTAATCGTTCTGGCGGAAACGCTTTCTCCAGCCATCGCCCTATCAAAACCCCCACAAGACTGGAAGAAATCAGGGCAAAAGCCGCCCCGAGAAATACAAGTCCGGGTGAACCCGACTGTGCTGATAAAAGAAGTGTAGCGAGCTGAGTCTTATCGCCGAACTCAGCAACAAACACCGTTATGAATGTACTAAACAGAACAGCGATAAATCCGGGGCGCTCGGTTGCGGTACCATTTTGGTCGGTCATCTCGCCCGCCTCCGGTTTCGTCGCACGCGGTTGACCCTGCGCATTACCTTACTACGTCCGCCATAGGTGCTGCGGATCTGTTGATCGCAGCAGGTGACCGCGAACTGCTCCAGGCTATCGGATAGGATACCGAATAAATCCCCCAATTGACTAACACGACAAAAATCTGGACGTTCTGAGTAGATCCTGCAGTGGCGTCCGCCGCTGTCGTAGTGGATACACCAGCCGTCATCACCCACCATGCTGAGATAGGTGACCCGTTGTTCCTCGCTTAGAGCTGCCAAGGCTTCACTGCGTTCCTCCGGACAAAGCCTGCAACACGCCCCGCATTGTTGAACGCAACACCAGCTTAAATTCAAGTTGCTCATGCGTGCTGCTGTGACAAGCCATCACAGACAAAACTACGGAGTGGTCCTCTAGAAGAGAAGACCCCTTAGCCTAGTGCCGAGTCAGTCGCCAAACAACACACAAACGCTATGGGTTTCGATTTCCATCTGATCGCTAATTTCACCGCTCTCGCACTCATCGCTCTTGCCGGTCCTGCAGTGGTCTTTATTCTTTTCTATCGTCGGGGTGCGCTTTGAACAAAGACCACGCCCTAAGATCTGTAACTACTTTCCCTGGTCACGGAATCCGCTCCCGACTTCCTTACCGATCTACCTTCACTGGCGAAAATCGTCCAAGGTTGTCGATCTAAGAACGGTTTTCTGTTTTTATCGGCAAGGAGTTAAACGGTGACTAGACCCCATTTGAAAGCGGGGTTACGTCTTCGTTACAATGGCGTCACCACAGGCTTCAATAGTTTTAACTGTGAGTTACAAGTTTGTTCGTCCTTGCCAAGGATTCGCGCTAATTCGATAGGCCATATTAGTTACTGGACACTGGATTAGCATAATTTCAACGCTAAGTAATTGCGCGTCGCTTGGCTTTTCCTTGGTGCAGCCTCAAAACCAGACGCTCTTCCTTCAACATCAACGCTGTTCCCCGACGTTGTATTTCTCGACCAAATGTAATAGTAGTGCCCAATATCGAAGCACCCGAAGGGAGCAAGAGACCGCATCTTCTTCTGTAAAATCCCAATTCACCTCATCTAAAACCAAGTAATGCAATGAGTTCATAGCTCTTACTTACCTTTTGTTTCATTCAATGATCGGTATGTTTGTCAGAGATGTCCATAGATTACACACATTTTCTGGAAAAAACAGTAAAATTGTTCGTTCGTAGTTGAATATCTCGCCGAACATTTCAAGACGTACCTACATTATAATTAGAGCTTAATCTATAAATAAACTCTTAGCAGCAATGATGCTCCCAGCAATGCTGCGGCACCGACGGATCCGCGCCAGAAGTAGAGATGGTAATAATTGACCTCGGCTTATTTAATTCGCTGAGGACTAACCTTCCGACTCCAGTGATAACCCAAAAATCGTGTGGTTGACGGTTAAAATCGTTCGTAATAGCAAACCCAGAGTCATAACTGCAAATGCTGTTGCATCTTTAGTCAGTAAACAGATCGGTTGTGAGCTACGTTTCACCTAGATGTTTTGCGGCACATTCCGCGGATCGATTGAAAAGTTGGTATACAAATGTTTTCTTGAACTATTAACGTACACTCTCGCAAACCATATAAGTTATTGGGGTGCTGGTAGCCGCAGCAGTCAGGGCGATTAAGCTGATCTAGGTCTTCCAGCAACCAAAAGTAATTTGCACCACTAGGATCTCGATGGGACGACCTTTTAAAGTTAAGGATGATTGCCAGATGGATTAGCCAAGATGAAGCGGCGATCCGTGCTTTGTCCTCCCATGGCCCAGTTTTAAGCTCGGCGCGGTGTCGCAGTGGTTGCTAACTCATATTTACAGTAACAAGAACCCGAATACCATTGGGATGTTGACGTTCAGCGATGGCAGGGTCGGGTCTATTCTTAGCGCTCCATATGTTGAAAGGATAACGGCCCCTGGCTGGGCATCAGGTGAAGACAATGCGTGCAACAGTAATTCAGTTATGCCATTTGCGACGGATTGTGGCGCGAATGGCTACCACCGTTGCGTTGATTAGTTTCAATCAAGCGGTGCATCGCTTGCTCAAAGTCCGAAACTGCCTATTGCACCTCAGGAAATGGGGAAAATGCTGAGTGGTCGGTTAACCCTCTTTCACGAAGCTGAAGCCGATTTGGCATATGAAAAACGTGGCACTGGAAAAGCGGCTCAAGACCGTGAAGGAAGTTGGCCTCGGTTACAGTCAGTAATGACCGAGGTCGAAGCTGGGAACCAACCAACAACGACAGGCTAATCTTTATAGCAGGATGATTGATGCGTTGTGCTTTCGATTTTGCCAGTTGACAGCCACGCTTAATGCTGTTTTTTGGGACGTAGACGGCACCCTTGCCGACACAGAGATGGACGGACATCGCCCTGCCTTCAATCAAGCCTTTCAGGAATTATCGATCCCATTCTATTGGGACAGAGAATTATACTCCAGGCTCCTTTGTATTTCTGGTGGATTGCGCCGAGTTGCGAGCTATGCGTTTGATCAGGGTGTGACTCTAACGCGAGAGCAGCTGCGTTTCTTATGCGATCGAAAGAGTGAGCACTATTGCGCACGTGTACGCGAAGGACATGTTTACTGGAGGCCTGGCGTGATACGCCTTTTGCATGAGTTGCACCAGAACAAAATTACGCAATGGATCGTGACTTCCAGTGGTGCCGCATCGGTGCAAGCAATTTTGGATCATGGTGCCGATATCTTACCGATTTTTGATGGTGTAATTACATCTGATGATGTGTCTAGCGGAAAACCCTCACCAGATGGCTATCTTCTCGCTCTAGAGCAAAGCGGCATTGATCGAGCAAGAGCATTCGCCATAGAAGATTCAGCCGCAGGTCTCAAGGCTGCTGTATCAGCTGGTCTGCGTTGTCTTCTCACTCCTTCCCCGTGGGATCGAGAGCTCGTGAAGACGGTCCATATGGCTATAGCTGTGCTCGACCACCTTGGAGAAGCACATCTTCCCTTAACTGTTAATCAGGGTCCCCCTTGTCCAAACCGTATTGTGACATTGAAGTACTTGGAATATTTATTGATGAATTCACGTTCATGAGCACACTGCAACGCACTCGTTTAGCAGACTTTCAGCTCAAAGTGGGTCGCCAACTACATGATGGTTTTGCAGGTTCTTGGTGGCGTCGAAGTTCGGGGTTGATCATTGTACTTGCCGGTTTTTTTGTTGGCAGCAACTTCACTGTCCATTTAGAAAATATCACTGGGGCACGCACTTTTAGTGCACTATTTGCCCTTCTTGGCTGTGAGTTTTTGGCATTGATAAGACACCATTCTCCTTGGTTAAATTACTTTAGATTGGGCTTTGTGTACGCAATTATCTTGGAGGCCTTTAAGGTTGGATCCTAATGATTTACAGCTGGTCTCATCATCTGATCAGCGCATGCTTTTGAATTATCTTGGGTTCGGTGATGCTTATCAATGGCGTCAATCTTGGATGGTGGAACAAGTCCATCTTGCCCTTGATGCCTGGCACCCCAAGTGTAGTGTTGATTGGCTTTGGTCTCTAGGACTTCCAATACTGAGCTATGCGCGCACTCATTCTGCAACAAAGCAACTAATCGGCCTGAGTGCTCTTCCAGGCTGTGGAAAATCTACCTTCGGTCGCTGGCTCGAAACGGCTGCGCGCAACTTGGGTTTGTCCGTTCAGGTGGTCTCGATCGACGACTTTTATTTTGCAGCAGAACAACTCGAAGAAGCCATGCAGGGAAATCCTTGGCGCGTCCCCCGAGCCCTGCCTGGGAGTCATGAACTTGATCTACTTATGACAACTCTTGAGGCTTGGCGGAATGGGGAATTGGTCCTGCTGCCGCGTTTTGATAAAGCATTAAGAAATGCCCGTGGAGATCGTTGTGGATGGCAACGTTGTAAAGCTGATTTGCTCTTACTGGAAGGATGGTTTGTGGGGTGTAAAAACGGATTCGATCCTTTGGTCCAGGAACTCCACCTCAATCCTCAACCAACGGAAGAAGAACTAAGGTATCGCGAGCGAATACAGCACCTTCTTCTGGGGTATCAACCGATTTGGAGCCAATTCGATCAACTCTGGCAGCTCCGCGCGGTGGACTTTCTTTCACCACAACTCTGGAAACGTCAACAGGAGTCCTTGATGCAATCGCAATACGGGATTTCATTAAACTCAGCTGAAGTAGATAGTTTCGTTCGAATGATTCTCACCGCGATTCCATCGCGGTGCTTCGAGAATATCCCCGCCGACGTTGTGCTCGAAGTGAATGCGAACCGTCAACTGACTCGGATTCACGTAAATAACTCTCGTCAAGACTCGTTACCTTCGGGTTCGTCGACGGGATAAACGAATCCCTGGGCTCGGCCACTCAAAACAGACTTGCCAATGGACATGGCGCGTTGGGCTGCGACAGCAGCCTTGCTTTTCCAGGTAGCACTTCGCTGATTGCGTTTCGCTTTCGATTTTTTCTTCTTCGGGACGGCCATTGTGGCTGAGTTATTTCCAGACTTCGATTCTCTCGTCTTAGGAGGTCTCGCGTCAAATCGCTAGGCTCATCCCAGCGCTGTGTTGTCGTGGCTCCAGGTTCGAAGCAGTCATCAGATTCACCAGTCGATCCGCAGGTGTCAGGATTTTTCTTCCAGAAGTTGTGGAAGAAGGAGAAGGGCGTCAGTTATTCAAGGCTTTTGCGGGATATCGACAACAAAAAAGTCAAGCAATTGGATCTTGTTCCAGCTCGTCGTGAGGTACGGGTGGAGTACGACGACGGGCGACGAATTAATGTCCCGATTTTTTCGAACGACAACCAGATCCTTCGTGCTGCAGAGAGCTCTGGCACCCCGTTAACGGTCGTAGATGGCCGGCGTGAACAGGCCATCCGCGATTTGGCAGGCACTCTTTTAATAGTGCTGCTTGTTGTAATCGGTTTATCTTTTCTACTGCGTCGTTCTGCGCAGATAGCTAACCAAGCCCTTGGATTTGGCCGTAGCCAACCGCGATTGAAGCCCCAAGAAGATTTGCAGGTTCGCTTTGAAGATGTTGAGGGAATCAACGATGCCAGACAGGAACTAGAGGAAGTAGTCACCTTTCTCAGACAACCGGAAACCTTTATTCGCCTTGGTGCCAAGATTCCTCGTGGTGTGTTGCTTGTTGGCCCTCCGGGAACTGGCAAAACGCTTCTAGCCAAGGCCATTGCTGGAGAGGCAGGGGTACCTTTTTTCTCCATGGCGGCATCCGAATTCGTAGAGCTCTTCGTCGGTGTTGGAGCCAGTCGCGTTAGGGATTTGTTTCGACAAGCAAAGGACAAGGCACCCTGCATCGTGTTCATCGACGAAATTGACGCTGTTGGTCGTCAGCGGGGGGCTGGCATTGGCGGAGGAAATGACGAACGTGAGCAAACCCTGAACCAGTTGCTGACGGAAATGGACGGCTTTGAGGAAAACTCTGGCGTCATTCTCTTAGCAGCAACGAATCGAGCTGATGTGCTAGATACGGCTCTCACACGCCCCGGCCGCTTTGATCGACGCATCGATGTTGGTTTACCTGATCGGCGCGGCCGCGTAGCCATTCTTGCAGTACATGCCCGCAGTCGGCCTCTGGCTCTTGAGGTAAATCTTGAGTACTGGGCCACGCGCACTCCTGGATTTTCAGGTGCTGATTTAGCTAATCTGCTCAATGAAGCGGCAATCCTGGCTGCTCGACAAGACAAAGCTGAAATCGGGGACGCTCAGCTAGAAGGTGCTCTTGAACGCATCACAATGGGCCTAAGCAATCGGCCTTTGCAGGACAGCGCAAAGAAGCGATTGATCGCATATCACGAAGTCGGTCACGCTCTTGTGGCATCCTTATTGCCAGCAGCTAATAAGGTCGACAAGGTTACTCTTCTTCCCAGGAATAAGGCCGGAGCCTATACCCGGTTTATACCTGACCAGGACCAGTCAGACTACGGTCTGCTGACACGTTCCTCCTGTTTTGCCAATTTAGTGGTTGCTTTGGGGGGTCGCGCAGCTGAACAGATAGTTTTTGGGCCATTAGAGGTGACGCAAGGCGCAAGCGGGGATTTTCAGATGGTGGCCCAACTAGCCAGAGAAATGGTCACTCGTTTTGGCTTCTCAGCACTCGGCCCCCTTGCTCTTGAAGGTCCAGGCTCTGAAGTCTTTCTAGGTCGAGACTGGTTCAGTCGGCGCCCCGGATACGCCGAATCGACGGGTCAAGCCATCGATGATCAGATTCGCACGTTAGCGAAGAGCGCACTAGACCAAGCGATGTCTCTTTTAAACTCCCGACGTCAGCTAATGGATGACCTTGTAGAAGCCTTAATAGAAGAGGAGACGTTGAGTGGCGAACGATTTAGGAGCCTAGCCGGACTAACCTAAGCCGGTTGTTTTTATTCTGCTTCCGTGTCTTAATCATGGTCGCTTGTATTGTAGATTGAACTAAATAGTTTTGGTTTGTCCAGTTCAGTGACATTTGATCTTATTCAATCACTGAACACTTTAACTTATCTTTGCAAGATTCAAGATCAATTCCGATCTTGATTATGGCATTATTGAACCTTAGTTAGCCTTTAGTTATTTTTCAAAAAGTCTTAGAATAGAAAAGACTATTAATCAAATTAGCAGTTTAACCTGTTATTGTGTTAGTAAGCAGTTTAACATTGACTAGTAGCACGATTTAGCCTTCAATCGATCTTGTAACGTCGGTCTGAAATTGACTTTTAGCATCGGTCATTAATAAGCCCTGCTTCCAGGGATATATTTTAAACGAAGAGCGCTGCTCCCAGCGTAAATTCTCCTTTATGATTTATGTGCACGATTCGACAACAGTAGGAGCGATGACTAGCAGGCTAATTCGACCAAAGCTAATGATTGTACTCTCACAAACTCAAGGAAACGAGAAACATTTATAGTCAGTTGTTCATAGAACATATTTCGATTTTAAACTAAGATTAGTATATCCCTAATAGTTTATTGTTGTTAACCTAAGATTATGGATCCTGAATGCTATGCTTAGTCATACTTCTCCATCTTAATATATGCTATTTTCCTGCAACCATAAGTAAACTAGGTTATCCGAAAAATGGTTTCAATTTTTTTGCAGCTATTGGCAGTAGATCAATTGAAAATTCTCTCATGTTGCTAATATAAGAATTTTCATAATAGTTTATTTAATTTAAGTCAAGATGGTTAATCTTACAGGTATTTTAGGACTAACCATAAATGCTTCATGTGCCAATAAGTCTATTAGTAGACCACAACTATAAGTCTATTTCTAGAGTTGAGGTATATATTTATGATGTTACTTATATCTTTAAAATATGGTAACTAGTAGTAGAAACTATCAATAGTTACTTTCGAAGCCCAATTAAAATTATAATTAACACCTATTTAGTCAAAATTTTTACTTTCTATTAGATGAGTCTAAATACTTTTGAATTTAAGTTTAATAAACGTTATTGTCTTTTAAGGTTTCTATGTCTGTGAATAAATTATTAATTAATATAAAGCATATTTTTACCCAGATTCTGAAGAATTTGTTCGAATAAAATTTGATAACTTAAATAGTATTATTCAGAAAATATAACGGTTTTTATCCTAATAATAGCATCTAGCAGATTTTTTACCGGAGCTATATCAAAGAATAACTTTTTACTGAAGTATATTTGGCACATTTTAGTCTACCGTTAAAAAGATGGCGAATAATTTTATTTAAATTTAATTGCTTGCACTACTAGATTTGATTAAACTCAATTGTACAAAGCTTACAGTATGATATTCATGAAGAGTTATTGCTAATTAATTTTACAAAAGATTTAATTAATTTATGAAGTAGATAAAGTTCTTGATTTAGTAAATATAGGCAAATTAGAATCGAGTTGAAGTAGTCTCTTGATTTTTATTGTGGAGATTAAGTTTTATATCTACTGATCCTATTCACTTAATAAAGCTTAGAAGGAAAATCACCATCGTCAACCTGCATGATGATAGGTGGTAAAAATAATCACAATAGGTTTCACTCCGTGAATTAATTTCCAATATCTTAAATAAGATAAAAGACCCCACTGGCCATGGTTAATGGGGTCTGAAACTAAATTAATTTCGGTAGATTAAGCTGTCTAATCAGCCAATAGCAGCAAAATATTCTTTACTGCCTTTGGGATCAGGCTTCATTGTCTTCTCGCCAGGAGTCCAATTAGCAGGGCAAACCTCGTCAGGATTTGCTTGAACATATTGAAAAGCCTGTAGAATCCGTAAAGTCTCATCAACGTTCCGACCAACAGGTAGATTATTGATAGTGGAGTGCATAATTACACCGTCAGGATCAATTATGAACAGACCACGTAGGGCGACACCCCCGACTTTGTCAAGTACGTTGTATGCCGCAGCGATCTCTTTGTTCAAATCAGCAACTAGAGGATAGCTGATATCGCCGATGCCGCCTTGATCACGAGGCGTCTGGATCCAAGCAAGGTGGCTGAATTGGCTGTCTACGGAAACGCCAAGAACCTCAGTGTTCTTGCTTGAAAAGTCCGTGTAGCGATCGCTGAACGCAGTTATCTCTGTGGGACAAACAAAAGTGAAGTCTAGTGGATAGAAAAACAGCACCACATACTTGCCACGATATTGAGATAAGGAGATCTCTTTGAATTCCTGGTCCGCCACAGCGGTAGCAGTAAAATCAGGAGCTTGTTGGCCCACGCGGAGGCAACCGTTGTCGGTCATGATCAGGGTGCAGTGAAGTTCGACTGAAAATCGAAAGGGACTAACCCGTAATCGAAACGACTTTCAGTCTCACATATCAAATTATCACGCCTTTGTGGACAGAACGGTGCACCACACGCTCTACCGATGACTGAACGAACATCGCGTTGGGATCCTTCCCTTTTGCGCAAATTTAGCTCCACTGGCCACTTCAGACTGCTCAACCAGTTGAGGGGAGACTTGAGGAAAAACCCACTAGAGCGTGATCAACACACAGCAGAGCTTCGTCATCCTGGGAGTGGATCTCGAGGCACTACGAGACGAGGTTCAGTGCAGCGGGGAGTAAACCCTACGCCCGTTGTTGGTGAGGCAACCAGCTTAGTCCAGTCCAGGATTCCTCAGTCGTTCCGTGACCGCCTGAATGCGATTGAAATGCGCTGAGGGCTGATCATGTGGGATATATGATGGTGGTCGTCTTAAGGGCGATTTCGTCAGAGTAGCTCAGTCGGTTAGAGCACAGGATTCATAACCCTGAGGTCGGGAGTTCAAATCTCCCCTCTGACATTGTTCCGTTATCTAAACAGGTTGACAAATTACTTCACCCTAAGCAGCCTTTAAGGTTTGTAATGATGCAGAAAAAACTTCAGGGCGATTAAGCCCTCCGGGCGGGAAGCTTGCTCAAAGGATTCAAAGCAGCACCACCAGGATGACGGATTTCAAAATGGAGATGAGGACCGGTACTCCGTCCAGTACTGCCCATGAGAGCAATTCTCGAGCCCTGAGGGACTATCTGCCCTTTGTCGACAAGAATTCGACTGTTATGCGCGTATCGAGTTGACGCCCCATCGCCATGAGCAATTTCCACAAGATATCCATATGCACCACTCCAACCAGCAAAGACCACTACACCATCACGAGCAGCAAAGATTGGGGTTCCCGTATTATTAGCTATATCAATACCTTTATGCATGCGGCCCCAACGCCAACCGAAACCCGATGTAAACACACCTTTTGTAGGCCAGAGGTAGCTACGACCGAAGCGGATGTTCTTCGTAGAAGTCGTTTCTGAATTAAACGAAGGGTGGTCTGACCAACGAGCTTGTCCGTTCACTGATGAATGAATCGCTAGCGGGGATTTCCCCCTGTATTCATTAACGATATGGGGCTTATGTCCCATCGCCGGCGCATTGAGTTTGAAACCTGGATTTGAGTCTTTGAGCTGGTCTTGTGTCACATCGGGACTAAATAAAAAAGCAGTTAAAGAATCTTGCTTTGGAACAGATACAAAACTGGAAACGGGGAGAGGCGTTAAAAGAGATGACGATATTCTTTTAGACTTGTAATCAATATCGACTAATCGGGTAGCTAAGCTATCAACCGAGTCAGGAATGATTATCCAGCTCTTAGTGCCAAAAACATGACTAATAGGAAGGTTATTCAGTTCTGCAAGAGATTCCGAGTGCAAGCCTAATGTGGTAGCCAAACGCGTAAGAGAATTCTTGCGAGTAAGCTGGAACCAAACAGATAAACCAGAGGTCGCGCCGAAACGTGATAAAGCTCGCGTTTTTGACGGTTGGGAAGTCTTCAACGATAGAAGAGGAGGCTCTATAGGATTAAAAGTGTTGTTATCTGCTTGCCCTGGAAGATTACTCCAAATCAAGAAAGTTATCAGGGGCGAGGTTGCACTTACTAACAGGAGCAACGCGCGCATGCAATTAAAGAAGACCGATAGAAGTTAACGGGTGGAACTTAAGAGCGCAAGTGGGCTTGGCGCAGTACCGAGATCACCACAGGTGCGCTTGATATCCGGTGGTATACACTAGAGGAGGATACATGTCACCAAAATACTGACAACTGTAGACACTATCTGGACCTGACCAAATTGTCTGGTCTAACCATCGCAACCATGGCGCTGTCAGCACACTTCTTCAGAAAGATTTATTTTTCTACAATCAGGCGGTAATGTACTATTAATTCGAACTGAAAATCGTCCAAACGACTTCTCCTATGTTGGCCAGAACCAATATACGTTTGTGTATTAACAACAGATGTCTCAGAGCATTAAAGTCTTTATCTGTTGTGATCTAAACATGGGATTAGTAATCAAAGTTAGCTCATTGAAAACTGCGGTCATTAATTTAAAAACTAAAGGTTTAATTAAAATTGAGAAAAGTTGAGACACTGCATGAGTCTAAGTGGTATTTCCCGGTTTTATAAGGATGCACTGATTTAAATAGAGCGATAAATAGGAGGACATCAAGTTGGAGTGAACATTCATGGGACTGGATAACTAACAGAGTGCAGATTAATAGCTCGCCCTTGAAGGACAAGCCAACTTATATCTGCAATACGATCGAGTTTTTGTGTTAACTCGCCAAGACGGTCGCGGAACAACCCGCCGATTTTTGTTGTAGGAACAACTCCCCAACCAGTCTCTTCGATCACTAGCACACAGCTATACGAACGAGTATTCAGTGTTTTGATCAGCTTATTGGAGATACTCGACCAGGCTATTTCATCCAATTCAAGGTGTGATGCTACAAATCCACCCATGGAATCAATTAGCACAGCTTGATTAGCAGTTAAAACTGTAAGCGCAAGAATCAAATCCAACCCAGGTTCAACCAAGTGCCAATGTTTAGGACGACGTTCCCTATGCAAGCGTACCCTGTCCTGCCAATTGGAATCCTCAGGATGATCAGAAGCTGTTGCGATATAAGTTACATAAGGGGCTTCGGCCAATAAAGACTCTGCCCAACGACTTTTGCCACCACGGGACGGACCACTCACTAAAATTAATTCGTTCCTTGTAAAAGAGGAACTAGCTTGTTTTGTATTATTCATTTCTTTAAGTGCAGTGATAGAAAATAATAAAACATGATTAAAATAACAGCAAATTCAGTAAATAGTTGCCCAATTATTAGGAAGTGATAATAACAATATCATTAAATCTTATTCTGTACGATAATCTATATAATTATTGATGTCGACTCAGAAAATTGTTTAATTTTTAAAATTATCAAAATTTATAAATATATTGGTAAATAGGATAATCTCGAGTTCTTTCTGTAAACCATATATTACGACTTTTAGAATAAGAGAAAACCAATAAATAGTATAGATAGATCAAAAATATTTGAATAATTTGAATGTTATATTTATTAGCTTTTTTCTTTTGGCTAGTTTGTTCTTTGAGTTAGTTTTGTTTAAGTTTATTAATTTTTAAGGATTAACCTAAATTAAAAAACATCAGATTTAAATTTTTGCTTATAATTTGCAATATCTTTATAATTTATTCTTTCAGTTTTAATCTCGAATATTTTGAGAAAATAATAATCTCAATGAAAATTAATAAGTAGTAAGACAAGTTTAGACTTGTCTTACTACTTATTACATGAAAAAATATACTCAGATAATAATCAAAAAATCCTTAGCAAGATTGATGTGTTATTCTGACACGGCGACGTAAACCAACAATATATGTTCCTTCTAGTAATGAATCTACTTGAAAGGACAAAAAATAAAATGGTTTAGATACAACTTCTGGTGTATAGTCAACCATTGAAGCAAATCTGTTAGAAAGCTGGCTTCTTTTATAACTAACTAACAACAGATTTGATTCACTAAAACTACCTTGCCTCGCCATATGCGTAAATGTAACCTTACTCGATCTAGTTGAATCAATAATGAGATAGTTGAACTAGTTTTAAAGGGTGGTATGGGATTGTTCGAGGATATTTGCTTGTATGTACCTTCGAACGTAAGAGCATAGCTACCAGTGAATGATCAAAGAATAAGTTTTGCCTGTATCTAATTTAAAATCACTCATTATGCGATGGCTGAGATCAAACCTCTAACTATTACTAAATAGGTTGATTCAACTTTGACTATCTATAAGCAGTAGAACATTTAACGGGAAAAGACCCACCATGTAGCCATAGGGATAATCGACCCCGCTACTAGTAAGATAATAATCCATGTAGTGGCATTGCTGTCTTCAGTTTCTATCTTGGTGGGGATATTAGTGGGGAGGGCCACTCTCTCAATAACTGTTGGAGGACCAGGATCCTCACCGCCCGCCAAAACTATTGACAATCTTGTTAGACCATCAATAGAAGACTGGCGATAGCGATCACCGTCCCGCAGAGGAAGTGTCATCGTCGTTTGGGCGGTACTTGTGAGCAGCGTCTCCGGGAGT
Organism: Synechococcus sp. M16CYN; assembly: GCF_040371545.1. NCBI lineage: Bacteria > Bacillati > Cyanobacteriota > Cyanophyceae > Synechococcales > Synechococcaceae > Synechococcus > Synechococcus sp. M16CYN. Next base: position 1,256,680 of record NZ_AP029048.1, on the reverse strand, counting down.
TGAGCTTGAAGGGCTGAGTCAGCAATCAGGGCGGCTCGCTTATTTTGTGTTTCGATCAGAATTAGTAGAAGGGGGGTTTCTGAGGACTCAGACCAAGACGCTAACAGCTCCTCTCCAAAACTCTTCAGGCTGTACCCGTAATCAAGACGTCGAAGTGTGAGCAAACGAGCCTTAACGCGCTGATCTTCTAGGCTCCTCAGCTTGGCTTCTACTTCGTTTCGACTAGCGCGACTGAAGACATTGGCTTCATCAAGGACTAGTGCCTCAGGTGGAGAAGCGCCCAATTCAGATGGAGAAATTGCTAATCCGACTGGAACAAAAGCGAAAACGTAAAAGCTGAATGCCAGAAGCGTGGCAAAAAAACGGTAGAGAAACGGTTGCATCGCCTTAAGCAGATCTTTGTTCAGTCTGCCGTTAGCTGTCGAGCATGTCTCGATTCAGGGCCTCAATAGCTTGAACAATCATGTTTGCTTCGCTGTCTGGTAAGTCAACCTTAATAGCAAGTTGCTTGAGAAATTCTTCTTCTTCTACCGTGACCTTCCTGTCGGTATGCACAAGTTGGGCAGCGACAGCTAGTGCCGATTGTTGTTGACGTTGGTTGAGAACTGGCAGAGCCGAATCGATCAAGCCCATCACTCCTTGGTCTCGCAGCAATCCTAAAAGGCGATCAAATAGATCTCCCATCGCTGCTTCTGAGTTGTTGCGATAGAGAGATCGGTACTCCAACTGCAAACGAAGTGCATGGGCTTCATCGCGGCCCAAAACATCGTCGCAGGCCACAGCAGCCAAGGCAATCGCCGCAAAAGCCTCTGCATTGTCCATTTGCTCAACGCGAGTGCCCATATTTGAGCAGGATATTGGCGTTCTGACAGTGTTACGAACCGATGCTCACACCGGCCCGTGTTGTTTTGTTCTGTGGACTGCTTATCCTCACTCTTACCGTGATCAATGCTTCTCTGACTGACGTCGTCACTCCTGAATTTCAAAGGGCAGAAGTTCTTGCAGGGCTTGCATCAGTTGGTCTAATGCTCGTTGCAACTCTTTGGACTAGGGCAAATCCCCGATCAACTGAACGAGAAGATCTTACGGGAGAACATGGCTTCATTTTGGACAGGCGATTGTCGCCAGTTCTCCGTGAAGAGCTTGGCTGGGGAAGCCACATGCTACTTACCGCAACCCCTGCGGCAACGGTTATGGTCTACTGGCGAGGCGATGTGTTGCTACGTCGCGGTTTAATTCGCCACGATGCATTCATCCCAGCAGCGATTAGCAACCGTGTAATGGAAAGCCAAAAAATCATCTCGCTTGTTAATACAGCGTTATTCCCCGGGCGCACAGAATTCGATCCGGTACTAAATAACCTTCCTGCTGTCCTAGTTTGTCCTCTTAGCCACGAAGGAATAGTTGTTCTTGGAGGATGGTCGAAGCGATGCTTTAGTCAATCTGATGAACGCTGGTTACAAGGTTGGGTTCAACGGCTTAGAACTTCATTGGAGAGCGATTCCCTATTGTCGAATCCTGACTGTCCCCACTTCGTAATCTGATGTGAGTTTGCACTCTTTGCTCCAATGGAGCAGAGCGAATATACCTGTCTAGTGCTACACCGCTTTCTATTTGCTTTGCTTTTAAGGATTGACCGCTATCGCTATGTTTTGGATTAATATCACCCTCCGCTACCAGAATACTATTTTTCCAATTCCAGGTACAACGTTGAGCACGCAATGATTTGTTGGGCTGTGTGGTTCGGCAACCTCTGGGAATAATCAGAGTATCCCTAAGGATGTCTATTACAAACCCATCGCCGCGTAACTCTCCGTCGCTTATATAGGCTGCTACCGGCGCCTTAGATATGAGTTTGCTTTTAGTTAAATCCCAACGGGTTCTCCCACCATTGACGGCCCCCTTTCCACTCTCCAGTTTGAACCGAACAGGAGATCTCAGATCGAGAATGCCCAACTTTATGTTGCCTTGGATCGACGATGCGATTAGTCGTCGGCCGCTTAGGTAGTCGGCGCGAATCGGACCAGCCGCAGAGAGCGTGCCACTTTTAAGGTTCCATCTTCCATCCCTAGCAGTGATTATCACATCTGGTTGAGCAGTGGGCTCGCGGCTATTCTCCCATCGGGATAACTGTGTGTGGCCATTGAAAATGAGCTGGTTACGGTCTAAATAAAATGTCAGGGAGTCAGCAACAAGCTTCAAATCGCGGTCGACAGCCTCTGGTCGTTGGTTGATCACCATTGTTGAATCTGCTGGACGCCAGATCAGCCTGTCGCCTTTAATGAGTAAAGAGCTACTACCTAAGCGCTTGAGCCTGACCGATCCCTCAAGTACTATCAACTTGCCATTGTCCACCACCGTGGTAAAGTCAGCCCCAAGGCTGAATGCGGGGCTACCACTTTGGTAAAGCACTCCTTCCGGCAAACGTGCTCTAACTGTCCCGGCGACGCTATTGTAGCGAGCTTCAGGACTCGATAGATCCCAATCCTTTAAACCATTAGACTGGCGCTGATTTAAATCAAACTTACGTAATGTGAAATGCGTGGCATTTCGACTTGTTAGTTGCTTAGATTGGTGCTGACCACAAGCAGAAATCAAAAAGCTAGCAGCGATTAAAGCTAAAATAGATTTTAAATTCGACTGACAATAGACCATGAATTAATGATCTTTCATTATCTCCAGACGTTGCATAACCGGTACTGGTTTTGGTAGTTTGGTACCAGTAATCAATCCGCCCCATCGCAATTGATCCTTCCAATTCTTTGAATCAAGTTTACAGGCAAGTTGATTTAAAATCCTTTCACTTAAATCGGGTACTAAAGGAGCGAGAAGCAAACCAACAATTCGTGTGGATTCGAGAACAACATACAAATCCTCAGCAACGCCATCTATTTGATTAGGCTGTTTAATACGGTTCCACGGAGCAGTGTTATTGAGATGACTATTTGCTGCGATCGCGAGTCGTAAAATAGCTTCAGCAGCAGATTTAAACTCCAATTCAGGTAAAGAACGAAAAACTGTATCAATAGCGGTTTGAGCTTTTACAGCAAGATCATGATCCACCTGAATCCCGATACCGTTTGGTGGTACAGAATCATTAAACCATTTCCGCGCCATGGAAGAAGTGCGATTCAAGAGATTGCCGATTGTGTTAGCAAGATCGTTATTAACTAAACAAGTAAAGCGTTGCTGTTGAAAATCACCATCGTCGCCAAACTGAATATCGCGTAATAGATACCAACGCACAGCATCAGCTCCATATTGGTTGAGTAAAAGCCCGGGATCAAGAATGTTGCCTAGCGATTTACCCATTTTTTGACCTTCACGAGTTAAAAATCCATGACCGAAAATGCGTTGTGGAATGGGAAGGCCAGCGGACAGCAACATGGCAGGCCAAAATATTGCATGAAATCGAATAATATCCTTACCAATAATATGAATTGATGCTGGCCATCCACATTCTTTAAGACGGTTAAGATTGATTGAGCCACCATCATCAAGAAGTGCTGTGAGATAACCAAGAAGGGCATCAAACCAAACGTAAAATACGTGTCCTGGATGTCCTGGAACTGGCAAACCCCATGACAGATTTACGCGAGAAATTGAAAAATCACGCAATCCACGGGCTACAAAATTGCGAACTTCCTGACGACGATTTGCCGGTGTAATGAAGTCATCCTGAGCGACTAGTTGTTCAATTTCATTTTGATATCGGGAGAGGCGGAAAAAGAGATTTTCCTCATCACGCCACTCCAGAGCTTTTTGATGAATAGGGCAACTGGGGGCAACTGCATGGTCTGTATTGTCTTTGTACTCTTCGCAGCCCACGCAATACCAACCGATTTGCCGTCCGCTAATGATGTCGCCTGACGCTTGGACCCGATCGAAAAACTGCTCGACTAACTCAGAATGATGCGGATTTGTTGTGCGTACAAAACGATCTTGGCTGATGCTCCATCGAGACCAAAGGTCTCGGTATCGCTGACTGATTGTGTCGCAATAAGACTGGGGGCTCATGCCTTTTTGGTCAGCCATGCGTTGAATTTTTTGACCGTGCTCATCGACACCAGTGATGAACACTACCTCCAACTGATCTAGTCGCTGAAATCGAGCTAAGGCATCGCAGGCTAGGGTCGTGTAAACGCTGCCGAGGTGAGGTTGATCATTGACGTAATAAAGCGGAGTTGTAAGTGTGTAAGGCATTGTGAGGAGAATAACCCCGCTGCGTTGCAGCAACGCCAAATTTTAACTACCACAATTTTCTCTTACATCCCGTCCTGAGCTCCTTTCTCTTGCAGGCAGCTTCTCTTTCGCCAAGTTCGAGCACATGATCCGCAGTGAGGTTTTAGTTTGGGGTGGCGGCACCGGAGGTGTTGCTGCCGCTTTGCAAGCGGCAAGGAGCGGTTCCCATACCATTCTTTTCACGCCAGGTCTTTGGTTAGGAGGCATGGTTAGTGCTGCGGGGGTGTGCGCACCAGACGGTCATGAGCTCAGCTGTTGGCAGACCGGTCTTTGGGGAGCATTCCTGCGTGAACTTCAACGGTGCGAGCCATCTGGTTTAGATCACAACTGGGCTAGTTGTTTTGGTTACCGACCGCAGCTTGCTGAGCAGATCTTTCAGCGTTGGGTAAAAGCAGAGCCCCTATTGCAATGGTATGACAACTGTGAGCTGGTCAACCTTGTTTGCCTGGACGGGCAGATTCAAAGGCTAAACATTCGCCGCCGAAGTTCTACACAACAGTTCGAGGTCAACTCCTATGAAGCAAATGTATTCATCGACGGTAGCGATCTGGGAGACCTGCTTGCACATACACAGATTCCCTACCGTTGGGGTTGGGAACCTCAAGAGCGCTGGAATGAACCAAGTGCACCTCCCCAACACCGATTGAAGAATGATTTATTTTTTGAGCAACAACCTATTCAGTCACCGACTTGGGTGGTGATGGGTCAACTAAATACAGCTTTGGGGCCACCCCAAGATGCTGTCCCTCCGCTAGGGCTATTCAACAATAGTCTAACACGCTTTGGTTTGAAACGTACAATTACTTATGGACGGTTGCCGGGAGGGCTAGTGATGCTCAATTGGCCTTTGGATGGCAATGACTGGCATCACGGACTACAACGTGCTATTAGCTCCAATCTGACGGATAGAGAAGCTTTGGCTTCTGAAATGCGGGACCACAGCAGAGCTTTCCTGAGGGCACTTCAAACGTGTAGCGATGGATGGTTATCTCCTGGAACTGCATTTCCGAGTCGGACATCTAGTCTCGCTTTTATGCCTTATTGGCGTGAAAGTCGTCGGCTGATTGGACGCACAACCGTAACCGAAGGGGATATCTTGCCGATCACGCGCAACGCTCGTCGGGGACCGTTGCCGCTCAACGACTACGGTCGTTGTACCAGTATCGCTTTCGGCACGTATGCCAATGATCATCACTACCCTGGTGAGGATTGGTTTCCTGCAACTAAAAGTTGCCTATGGGGTGGACGTTGGACTGGTACGCCATTCTGCATTCCTTACGACGCTTTGGTGTCCGAAGCTGTCACCAACCTCCTAATGGCAGATAAGGGTGTTAGCGTTAGCCATGTAGCCAACGGAGCGACCAGACTTCAACCGTTGATCATTAATATTGGCCAAGCAGCGGGTATGGCAGCAGCGTTGTCTGTTCGCTTTGCTTATCAGCCTCTTGATCTTCCTGTGGATCTACTCCAGTTTCACCTACTGAGAGACAGGGTAGCACCTGCAGCCGTACTTCCGCTTTGGCAGTGGCCCTCGTGGCATCCTCATTGGCGTGAGGCTCAAGAACATGCCCTGAATGATCCCGATCGTATTGATGAGATGGGGCTGCTAAACCGATCGTGTTCGGATGAACTGACATTGCCAACCCTGAATTCAGCACCAAGTGATTCCAAGGAGGAAGTAATGAACGGGACGTTAAGAACAACTCAGGATGGGCACTATGAACTCACCACAAAGCAAGCCTGCTGGACTGTGATTACGCTCGAACCAGCGGTGCACTACTGGCTCACCAACCGCGATTGGACTAACCAAATCGTTCGCGTACGAGTGGTACGTAATCCTTGGGGACCTTGGCTTAGGTTGATCGGAGTGCTTGATCAATTGAGTTGAAGCTGCAGCTCATTGCGTTCAGGCTCCGCTAGGTTGACGCTAAGTACCAAATGATCACCAGGTTTCGGTTTAGCGTGAGGCACTTGGCCCACAAGATCCATTGCCAAATCGTCCACATAAACGAGAGCCAGTCGTTTATGTGGACGAAGCCAGCGTAAAAATTCGGCTTTCCAATGTTCTCCCTGACGTTGTGCAAACCAGACCTGTTGCCAGTGGTGCTGATCTTCACGGCTGATCTGAATCGATTGGCGAAGCAGATAGTCAAGATCATCAATCAATTCACTCAGATCATTTTCTGAAGTCGGTGGGTGGCCTTCAAGACAGGCAATGATCTGGTAATGAGCAGTTAAGTCTAAGTAGCGGCGAATGGGTGACGTAGCTTGCACATAGGCCGAAAGTCCAAGGCTGAAGTGAGCCATTGGTTGGGTTCTCTGCACGCTACGGCTGAGGCAAAGTTTAATTGCAGTATCGCGAGCGGGACCTTTTGGTAATTGATCAAGCTCAGTTTGAGAAGGAAGCTCAGCTGGTGGTTGACTACGAAAAGGGAGAACCAAATTCTCGCGACGTCCAAATTCGGCTACAACAGTTCCCATTAACAGCATAGCTTCGCTCACCATTAGTCGTGCTGGTGTTGGTTCAACTAACTGAAGTAACAGCTCCCCATCACTGCGACGAAATCGACCTTCTGTGCGATCGAACATCAGGGCTCCTTGTTGACGACGCCATTGGCTTCGCTTTTGAAGGAGCTCTGATAATGCAGCCAAGCTTTCGTCACCGGGAGGTGCGAATTCGATCAGATCATCGCCATCTGCATAAGTGAGTCCATAACGAGGGCGAACCCAGCTTCTTGTAATATAGCTTTTAGCAATGGCTCCGTCGTCATCTAAATGAATGGCAACGCTTAAGGCGGCCGATTGCTGACCCACACGAAGACTCAACGGACCAGCCGCAAGGGCTAGTGGAAACATTGGTAAAACACCATCGGCAAGATACAGGCTGGTAGCCCGACGTCGCGCCTCTTGATCCAAGGGGCTATCTCTTAAAATCAGGCGTGCTGGATCGGCGATATGAATCCAGATCCAAGCTTCGCAACCTTGGATCTCGAGCGATAGGGCGTCGTCTATTTCACACGTGCCGGCATCGTCCAGGGTATAAGTCGGGAGTGCGCAAAGATCAAGGCGATTGTCATCTCCAGGAAGGCTGTCCTCCGCCGTGGAGATCAATCGCTTTGCCTCGGTTTCGAGTACATCACCGAATGATGTCGACCAAACACTGCCGGATAAAGTACAGGGCTTATAAGGATCCACGATCCTGCTTCGAATTGATCATCGTTACAGAGTGTCTAAGTCGGCGCTCGGAAACAGGGACTTCGCCTAGGTAATGATTTCAACATCGTGTTGTCGTTTCGCTACTGAGATGTTGGCCCAACTAATCAGGTTGTTCTTTCTATGCTGGACTTAGCCCTTGAAGGTTTAATAAGCGAAGGATGCCTTTGACACAGTATATAAAGGCGCTGTTTTTATACTTAAAGGCTGAATAATCTTCATTTTCTGAAACCTTTATTTGTGTTGTAGTTCTTCAAGCAATAAAAATTATTGCACCTTCACGAAGCCGTTGGTCATTGTAAGCTGAGATCAGCCTTCAGGATTAACAAAAGGCAGTAACGCAACAATTCGAGCGCGTTTGACAGCGTTAGTGAGATCACTTTGTTGCTTGGCGGTTAAACCAGTCAAACGACGAGGAAGAATCTTGCCTCTCTCCGTAATGAACTTTTTGAGTAAATCCACATCCTTATAGTCGATGGGATCGCCAGGCTTGATCGGAGAAAGGCGTTTTTTGAAAAAGGAGCTTGACATAGATTTAACAGTAGTTGGGGTGAATGAAGATTTACAGAGTCATTTGATTTCCTTGTGGGGAGTTGACCTATTGCAGTGGGAACAGAATTTCTTGATTTCCAGCCGTTCGGTGGTGTTCCGGCGGTTTTTCTCTGTTGTGTAGCGAGACACCCCAGGAGAGCGCTTGGCGGGATTGGACCGGCATTCGGTGCACTCAAGGGTGATCACTATCCGAACGCCCTTGTTCTTGGCCATAAAGAACGCTGCGACGCAGGCGCAAAGCGAATTGACGACTAACGAGCTTACCTCTTGACCATACTCGTTGACAAAATGACGTCCCTCCTAAGATCGCAAGCCCTCCATTTTTTTCGATGCGGGTGTCTTTGTCTTGGTTGAAGGAACTGGTCCAAGCTGATGACTCCGTTGAAGAGCTTGCTGAACGCCTTTCCATGGCGGGATTCGAAGTGGAAGAGATCGACGATCTAGGTACTCGATCAAGCGGCGTCGTGGTCGGTCAAGTTTTAGAACGGAATAAACACCCAAATGCCAGCAGGCTCAGCGTCTGTCGAGTAGATGTCGGAGCTGATGAACCTCTACAAATCGTCTGTGGAGCCGAGAATGTTCGTGCCGGAATCCATGTTCCGGTTGCCACCATCGGTGCTGTACTCACAGCAGTGGGCACCACCATTAAGGCTGGTGAATTGAGAGGAGTCGCCAGCAATGGGATGATCTGTTCCCTTACGGAACTAGGACTTACTACCAATTCGACAGGGATCGCTATCCTTGAAGAGATCACAAAGTCGATTCCGGCGGTGGGAACCCCAGTAGCGGCGGTGTTCGGCTGGGATGATACGGTGCTAAAGCTTGCGATCACGGCTAACCGGCCTGATGGACTTTCCATGGTGGGTGTCGCCCGGGAAGTGGCTGCCTTAACCCACGGGACCCTGTCATTGCCTCAGTTGAACCGCAGGCCAGACCACCAAAAGCTCAGTGTGGAATTGAATGGCTGTTACTACACTGTAGCTCAGATTAATGGGGTTGACGGTCGACGTGCTTCACCGCAGTGGCTCCGACAGCGATTAGCTTGTGCAGGAATTAAAGCGGTAAATGCCGTTGTTGATATTACTAATCTGGTGATGCTAGAACAGGGACAGCCCTTACATGCTTTTGATGCAGAAGCCCTAGAGTCTCTAACGGGTCAGCTTGTAGAAGCCAACAGTTTTGCAGTGCGGGCAGCCCGTGATAATGAAGAGTTTATCAGTCTTGATGATCAACGATTGCTGTTGGATCCACGTGTTCAAGTAGTCACTTGCCACGATCACCCCATTGCGATCGCAGGTGTGATAGGTAGTCGAGGTAGTGCTGTGCGCACATCCACTACCAATATCTGGCTTGAATCGGCTGTATTCTCACCGATCCGAGTTCGTCAATCGAGTCGGGCTGTTGGATTACGGACAGATGCTAGCAGCCGCTTTGAGAAGGGTTTACCTTGCGAAACAACTCTACCCTGCTCAGAACGGGCATTTCAACTGCTCAAAGATCAGTTTTCTTGTCGGCTGAAAGGGCGCTGGGTCAGTGGTGACGTCCCTAAAGCCGCTGTCCCACTGATGTTGCGGCGCAAGGCCCTGCATCAACTTTTAGGCCCGTTGAACTCCGATGCTGGGCCTGTTGATCTCGATGATGAGACCATTGAGCGTTGCCTGTCTGCACTTGGGTGTGAGTTAACTCCCAGCGAAGAGGGGTGGAAAGTCACCACGCCCCCCTCACGTCGCCAAGATTTGCACCGAGAGGTTGATTTGATTGAAGAGGTTGCTCGACTGGTTGGTCTTAATCAATTTGGATCTCACTTACCCGACCCTATCGCTCCTGGGGTGTTAACGCCACGCCAACAAGCTGAAAGACGGTTGCGTCAAAAGCTTTGTTCGACTGGACTTCAAGAAATCACCACCTTGTCTCTCGTAAGTCCCTCAGGAGATAATTCAAAAATTGCGATCAGCAATCCTCTGTTAGCGGAAACTAGTTATCTCCGTACCAATCTGTGGGAGGAGCACCTTCAAATTTGCGTCCGCAACCTAAAAGCTTCCATAAGCGGATGTTCAATCTTTGAACTTGGTTACACCTATAGCGGTTCCTCTAAATCAGTTCAACAGTCGGGGGTTCTATCGGGAGTGATTTGTGGAGACCGTCGACTCGAACGTTGGAGCACTAGCGGCAAATTTAAAGCCCCGAATTATTACGAGGCACGAGGCGTTCTGACTCGTGTAATGGAATCTATGTGTCTAAAGTTAAGTGATCGCCCGCTTAAGAAAGATAAGCGCTTGCATCCTGGTAGAGCAGCAACTCTCGTACTGGAAGACAAACCTCTGGGATGTTTTGGTCAACTACATCCGGCCCTAGCGGATGAAATGGATCTGCCAGAACCCACATATCTCTTTGAGCTAGATCTAGATCACTTGCTTGATGCTGCAACGCACAGTTATCGCTGGACACCAAGATACAAGTCTTTCCCCACAGTTCCTGCAAGTGAACGAGACCTTGCTGTTGTGGTGGATTACACAAACGCCGTTGGTGACTTGATTCAAGCCATTAGAAAGGCAGGTAAGCCTCTATTGGAACATGTAGAGTTGATTGACTATTTTAAAGGAGCGAAGCTTGGGGAACACAAGGTTTCCCAAGCGTTTCGTCTACGCTATCGAGATCAGAGTAAAACCCTTACTGATGACAAGATTCAGCTCGTTCACGAAAAAGTAAAAGCAACTCTCATCAAACAGTTTAAAGCGGAGCTGCGAAGTTAATAGATTCTAGTAGCCCTAAAAATTTTAGGCTGACTATTTGGACAAACAAACTATGAAATGATATGTATAGCTTGACGTTAGACGGGTTTCACGCCACGGTAACATAGTCCTTATGATCTGTTGTTTTATCGGGTGTGGGTTGCTCTTCTTGGGGTGAATTGCTAGACTCCTGGCCAAAAACACCCGACCAAAAGTTTTGTCTTTATGTACACGCTCTGAAACTACGACGATTGTATCTAACTTTATCTATGGTGTCTGTACTTGTCGATTAAATATTATCAGGTTTTATCTTATTTCACTTGGTTATACTGTTGCTAAGCTCTTGATTAGTTTAGGTTTTACTATTTACTATTAGTTGATTAAATCTCATATGTGGTAAAGAATTTATCGAAAACTCACGAAGCCGTTTGATTAGTTTAATTTCGTAAAAATGCTTTTAGATTGATGAGCATCAAACCTTTAAACATATTAATAGGAACCTGGTTAACTTTTCTCTATAAGGGTTTACTAAATTCAGTTAGCAGGTCCTTTAATTGATATTAAATAGACGCTTACCTTTTTCGCGAAACCGAATCTATTGATTTAGTACGATCCTATAAACTCCTCTCGTCTCTTCTCCTTATCGGTTAACAAACCAGATTTCCAAGGTGTTAGTACTAATAGATAATCGCAACTTAAGTTTTAACTAACTTCTAAAATTAGGACTTGATTAATGAGGTAGCGGGTTGCGTCTAGATCAATTTCAAAGCAAGATGAAAAGCACAGGGTAATAATACTGACATCGTAAACTAATTTTACTCTAATAAATCTCACTACCTTAATGCATTGATTACTAATCTCTTGAAAAATAAAATCTTTAGAGTTAGAGGAGAGAATCCATGAGAACCAGTAATAATGATTGAAAATTTTAAGTGGTTTGATCGCCAAGTTTAACCGCCTTGGTTGCTGGTGTTACTAGAGTTAAACCTCAACTCCTTATTCTAGAAATGGATCTAGTACGAGAGCAGCCTAACCCCTATAATATCTTATCTTTATCACAATAGTTAAAATCCTAGTGTTTAAGGAAAAATACATAAGCCATGCCTTAGCTTGGCATCGTTTAAAGCAAGAAGCAAGTTATTGGTTTATTCTTCGATCTTTAGCTATTGCAAAGGTGTAACACCAAGGTTAGTAATGGCTTGAAGGTCAGCTTGAGATCACTAAACTTATTACATGCAGTCTATCAAGTTTCATGAGCGTTGTCCGGGATCTCATCCTTCAGGCCGATGGCGATCTGCGGTATCCCACCAGTGGCGAACTGCGTTCAATGGTGGAGTTTCTCAGTCAAGGTCCAATGCGCGTTGCAATAGTCGAAGTTTTGACAGATAACGAGAGAAAAATTGTTGGTGAATCAGCCAAGCAGTTATTCAGTCGAAGACCAGAATACGTTGCACCAGGGGGTAATTCCTACGGTCAGCGTCAACGTGCCCAGTGCTTACGCGACTACAGTTGGTATTTGCGGCTAGTCACCTATGGGATTTTGGCAGGCAGTACCGAGATGATCCAGGACATTGGCTTAATTGGTGCGCGGGAGATGTACAACAGTCTTGGCGTTCCAATGCTTGGTATGGTGGAAGCTATGAAAACAATGAAAGATGCTTCACTTGTTCTCCTTTCTGATCAACAGGTGAAGCTTGCATCGCCTTACTTCGATTTTCTAATTCAAGGTATGCAGACTTCAACTTAATTTTTCCAAGTTTTGAAACATAGAGATCGCAAAAATTAGTAACTTAGTCTTCTCAATTCAGCGCATAAATTTTTCACTAGTCTTTTTGTATATTTTATTGTTATTCACAAATATCTCTTAATATTTGATTTATAAGTTATTAACTTTAGGTAAAATTATAGGTATACTTTTATTTTTATTTTCAGTCGAGATGAGTTACTTCAATCGGTAAGATTGAGTGAATAATGTTTATTAGTGTATTATATCAATTAAGTGATTATAAGCTTGTCTGCATAGCTGAGAGTCAAGCTAACGGCCATATTAATCACTAATGACCACACATGCTCAAATTTATCAGATTTTGATATTATTCACGCATCAGAAAAAAGTAGTCGGTTATCACAAAAAATCACTATTAAACTCAAAAGCAGACAAACAACTCATCACCGCTGCTATGGATGTCAAGAAAATTGCTCAGCAAGGTCAGGCAAAAGCTGTAGCGATCGGTGAATACGCAAGATCAGCTGAGAACTGTAGGTGTGGCCGAGAAAAGAGCAGTTTTCAGCCGTTGATATAAATTGCAGGGCTAGAGAGATAAAGAGTCTACACCTTGAAGCAGGGGATCACTGAATATCAGTGACTTTTGAGACAATGATAGTGCCATCTATTGATAAGCGACGGCAGCGGGACGATTGAGCATTACCATTGTGTTACTCAACAGCAACTCTCTGTGCTAGAGCTGAACCAAGTTGGGTGAAAGCAAAGCGGCAACGGTCGAGTAGCATCGAACCGTCGCTGATGCCTCATCACAAAGGCTCAGTGCTTTACCCAAGCGATGGTTTGTCGTTCACATGGATACGGCGCTCTAGCTCCCCTGCTATCGGGATAAGAGTATCTTTTTTGTACCAGAAAGATCAGGCCAGTTCCGACCAATTTTGTGATCGCTAGTTAACGATAACGAAAAAATACCAAAGCGAATACATAACTCGCTGCGGCTGGGCTGGGTTACCAACTGCTACTAATCAACTTAACCTAAAAGGGTTATCAAGGAGACCATTACTCTATCCCCAGCTTGCTAAGAAGCTAGTCGATCTTGGTACTTCCCAACAGGCGATTTGGATTAGGCCTAGTCAATAGCACCAGAAGGCTAGTAAAGGTGGCGCCCCAGCAATTGCTGAGAGGTCTCGTTATTGCCAGGCATCGATGATGCTGTCCTGAGGTATCCTCTCAGGCCTTTTCGATAAACTAAGTTTTCTGAAATAACAGCGTTGAGAGCTAATATAGTCGTAGTGTTTGCTTCTACAACTGTATAGTTAAGTGAATAACGTAACTATTTAAAAAGCAGATGCTGTACTTGTCTTAATCAAACTTCTAATGTAAGAGCAGAAAGTGTCCTTTAAGCAAATGTCTCACTCTCAGCTTCTTGCCTTTATTCAAAGAGGTCGTACGGACAAGAAATTTAGAGCACATCTGGCTCAGCTTAATGCCACAGAGATATTGGAATTTGCTAAGCAGCAAGGATTTCAGTTTTCTGATGAAATCAAAGGTAGATTTATTAACCAATGGAAAGGCGTTTATTTTTGTCCTCAGGCGATTGAGGTGGGCGAACTTTGTCCTAAGTTAATACCAAGTGGATACAAAAATTTGATTCATTACGCTCAGTCAACTTGTAGTTCAGTGAATCTTAATGAAGAAGAATATGATTTTCGCTCAGGTCAGAAATACTAACTGCTAGCGTAATGAATAGAGGCTTTAAACTTTTTGGGCTTTATCAGATCTCTGATAGACACCCTATTTAGGACAAGTTCTAAGTATTCTTGTTAAGATTTTAACGTTAAATTTTATATTTTAGAGGCTTAGTATCTTATTTTGTCATTATTTAACTCTATCAAAACCCAAATCATCACTTATGGCTAGGCATTGCTTTATATACAATCCAGCCTTAGATTGAACACAATGCTCTTTAAAACTGCTGTTACACTCCCCAACAACCCAAGAGCTGCCTGGCCGAAGCTCTACCTTGCTAGCTATACTGCCCTGAGGTATGTCTAGGTTAACGTTATGAGCTTTGCATTAAGAAAAGTTCAGTAAATATAGTTATCCTACCATTTAGATACATTGTGTTGATAATATATTGTGTGCAAATTCGTGGGCAGCTGCAAATTTTGCTTCGTATTATTGACTATGACACTAGCGATTTTCGGTTTCGAGAGTGGGCATGCGATGTATTAAAAGTAAACAATCTTGAGAAAATTCATCTATCAACCAGAATTAAGAGTAAAAATAGCAGTCCAACCACTAATGAACTTGCGAACGCATTTGCTGGAATACTTGATTTATATGATTTATTTGTTAAGAACATTATTGGACAAGCCTGTAACGGAGTAAGGAGATACCAAAGACCACCGTCTTTTCGCTTCCATTATAATGACCTTGGATGTAGCGTGTTTCACCGTGACAAAGATTTTGGGGTTGCAAGCAGACGAATAAATGTTTGGGTGCCGTTAACATCTGTATGGGGTAATAACAGCCTTTGGATAGAAAGCAACGAAGGAAACAGTGATTATTCACCTGTAGAAATGGAATATGGACAAGCGCTAATTTTTGATGGCGTTAACATTCGCCATGGCTCGCACACAAATAATACAAGATCAACTCGCGTTAGCTTTGACTTTCGATTCACGCCAGGCAAAGGAATACCCGTACCAACTTCGTATTAAAAATTGCTTTAATAGTAGTATACGATTGGCACTCATACATAATCGCTAAACATTAATGATTAAATTTAGTCACCATAAAAGATGTTTAGTGGAGAGCTGTTCACAAAGTTTGGCATGACGTACAAAAACAAATCTATATGCTGGAGATAGCTGTAATTAAGAAGCTCTACACTAGGTGATATTAAAGTTATTATGGTAATAATTAAGGAACTAATTGTTAAATGTTTTAACCACAACTTGTTATGTGTAACAGTTAGCTTGCAGCATAGTTTATTCTTATTCATAGACTTGCTGACCACAATTACACGAAAGAATTAGATCTGGTTAAGGTCAATTGCACCATTATGAACTTGACCGTCAAGTTTTTGATACTCAATAGTTGTAAAACTTTACTTAAAACCAGAAGATATAAAAATATTTAATTAGTCATATTGTTTTTTGTTATTTATATAAAATTTTAATAGCTTAAACCTAACTAAATTCTCACCAAGTTATATAAAGTTGACTTTAAAACCGAGGAAAAGTAGAGAATATTTTATATAAATAGTGTTGGATTTTTATAAAATAAAATTTAAAAAGCACATATTAACTTATTTAAAACTGCAAGAAGATTTGTTAAAAGATGTAGTAACAGAAGGCAAGGTTAATTTCATCGAGTAGGAAATGGATTTAAAATCAAATATACTAAGCTTGTTTATTTCAATACAGCAACAAATATTCTTGATGATTAAACAATTGTTAACTACTAAGGTTATCTTGGTTTTATAAGTTTAATATTTGAACAAATTCTGCTGATCAATGATAAAATCTGAGCAGGATTTGGTTTCACTAATACAACGGTAGGTAAGATAATATCTTGAGATGAGATATCTGCTCAACTATTAATTCAGATTACCTAATCGCTTAAGTTAATTGTAAATTTGACTATCAGCAAATTTGATTAATGTGTCGCGTTACTGAATGTAGATTGCCCAATTTTCTCTCAATGTCTGCAAGGTTTTTAACTTAGAAAAATTTTGTTGAATCTAGTTAATAACTTAGCTAGTGTGAAATCGCTAATTATCTTTAAAATTTTACCAGTATCTAACTTATAAACTGAATACTTAGTAATTTAATCTATTCACGTTGATTGATGCTAACCTAACTTGATTAGAATCTGATAGCTCTAGCTCAGTATACTCTTGATTTTAGAGCTTATAGCAGACCGTATTTGCTGATAGTCGTCACCCAGAGATGTGGTCTAGGAACTTAAAGTTCTTTATGAGAAAAAAGATTTTAGCGTTAGCACTAAAAATAGTGCTTATTCTAACGAAATTTAACTTGTGTAAATACAATTAGATAGTTAGTGACTCTCAATTAATACATCTGTATTTAGACAGATAGAGTAAAGTTGTTAAACTGCATTAGTGATTACAGATTGGTTAGCCTTGAGAGAGTGTAAATTTGCATAACTTATGAGTACTCTACTAATTGCGCACACCGGCAATAGGGTATGTTGCTAACTCACGTTTATTTTAAAGATTAAAGGCTTTCATGATATTCAAAGATACCTGACTCGTAACTTAATGAAAAATGATGTCCGATAACCACATGTTCTACAAGAGGTAAAGCGCTACAGATAGTTAACTATGATCACTAGCCATGAAATTATTATGCCGAACTTCCAATCTATTTAGCTTTCTTAAAGATACTTAATTAGAGTAGTTTTTCTTAACAGTTATTACAATTATGCTAATATAGCTGATACAAAAATTCTCATATCCTCGTTGAATTGATTTAAGCATATAAATTAGATTTCCGGCTATTTATAGATTTTATGTACTTATTTCTTGTATGTCTTCATAGACTTAATCTTAGAAAGTATAACAAGTTTTATTTTAAATCCTTTTTAATTTAACCAACTAATTATTATTAGAAACTATATAAAGAAATTGTTTAATAATTAAGTTACCGTTGATTGATTATAATTTTTTGATTTTTTGTAAAAAATGTTATCAAATTATTTTCACTCTACAAAAAGTTAATTATAAGAAGTTGATTCACTTTTTTGAGTTCTGAGTAAGAACGGTTTAAAATTTCCAGGCGTCTTATCGTCTGGATCTAGAGGCAAACCGCGAAGTTTCAGCACAACTCTACGAGCGAAGAGAAAAACTGGATAAAAAGCGTTAGTCACTAGTTTAACTCTAAAAATCTGGCTTAAGAGATCAAGTAAAGGATCGCTTGATTTCATACGTCGACTAAGCTCCACGATTGCCGAACTCCCATGCCAAACAGTATTTCCCTCTGTCAGAATGGCTCCTTGAGACAAATCAAAACCACGAGCCTTAAGCTTTGCGAGCAGATCACGATTCTTACGTCCATCCCGAATTCTTAGCTTCGCAATACCACTTGTAAGCTCGCTACGTAAAGCAAAATGGCTACAAAAAATACAGCCCCCGTCGTAAACTAACGTAAGCTTCATTAAGCTATCCTAGTGTTCACTACTTAAGTTAGTATGTATCTTGTAACAAATTTGTTACCTATGAACATATTGTAATTCTTGGCTCTTCGGTTAATAACGACAATTAACTGATTATTAAACTATTTAGAGAAGTTGTAAATACAACCAGCTTCTCAAATAGAACCTCAAATAATTTTAATGACACTTACTTAGATAGCAAAATTTTAGTTAAGTAATAAAGAAAAACTTTACAATTAACTTGTATAGACAACATAAAATTTTTGATTATATCAGTAGTTAGTAATAGTAAAAAATCTTATGTTTAGTATCTGATGAATAAAAAATAATTAAATAACCCTATAAATATTTTTAACAAAACAAATACTAGAATTAGAACAGTCACATACGGTAAACAGAAATTAAAAGAATCGCTAGTTTTCTCAATAATTTTATATTACTTTTAGAAAGTTTAGTAAACTTTAAGATAAGAATTTCTTTTTGAAGAAAATTAAATTTTCTAGCTAATTTAATTAAAATAATAATTTACTTAACTTTCATCATTTTAGTTAACTTACTTCAAAGCCACAAATTAAGAAACTGTTTTTATCTCTCAATTAAGATAGGTTAAAGAATGAGTCTAAGACCACTTATATATTACAAAATTAGATCCCGTTATAGCAATGAATTATTTAATTTACAAATAATTAATATCTTAGTTTCTGCTAATTTGTTTGCTTTATATAATCGTACTTTTTAACACAATCATAATTATTCATAATAACAACTTTAGAAAAGTGATTATTACTGTAATTACGATTATAACGATATCACTAAAGAATAACTTACAAGGTTGAAGATATGTAGATTATACTAGAAAGTAATCTCTTCTCATTAGTAACTCTTAGATAATCTTAAAATCTGACTCATCTTATCCTATAGTATGATTTACAATCTTTTATCATAAGATGAAATATCTATTAGTTCTTTGCTGTTTTTAAAACTTTTAATAGTCTTAGATAATAGTTAAGTTCCTAAAGTCACTAAAGTTAATATTAACAAAATATTTTCTCATAATAAAAGTTGTATCTATATAGGGATTTCTATATGATACGAAGTCAAAATAAAAGTCTTGTTGAGCAATTAAAGTAAAATTTACATCTGGTTATATATTAATGTTGATTTACAATTCTTATTGATACAGAATAATTGATTATAGTTTATTGCAAATATATCCAGTTAATATAATGAATATATGTAATAAAATATATAATATAATTGTTGTAATAAGGCCTAAGTGTAAATCTTTTGCTAATCATTATATTCTTGAACTCTGTATTTATTTATTTATTGCAATTCAATAAGTTTATGAAATATCTATAATAATTAATCTTACAATTATAATCTGAATTTAATTTTGGTAAGAAGGCATTTGTAATTAGTATAGTTTATATTAATTTTTTTGGTTTTTACATTATTTATTTAGCTCAATAATTATAAGGTTAGTTTTTAACTATAAAAACTAAGTATAGCAAATATTTAATTAATTAAAACTGTAATATTGTAGCAAATTTAAGAAGATTTGTAGCTTTATTTTGGCATTAGCCATTATTTAGCATAGTTTAATACTGAAAATAATAAATGATATTAGATTTATCATTTTATTGTTATTATAATTAAATATAATAAAAGATAGATAAGGAGCTTTAAAAAATTTCTTTGTAAAAATTTAGTAAGTTACTAATGGCTCAATATTGATAAGTATAATATATTAATATGTATACTTACCAGATATTTTACCATAGTAAATAAGCCAATAATTTAATTAAGTTTAAATTTTTATTTAGATATTTAATTAATTTATAGATAACAAGATAATCGACTAAATAATAACTTTAATTCTTTAAAATACTAAAATAAAACTGTAAATTACTTCTTATATCATAAAAAATACAAAGTAATTTTCTTACAAATATTATTGTTGACTAACACTCTAAATCTACTAAAACCATTGTATATATAATTATTGCGATAAAAAATAACTTTAATAATAAATCTGTTTAGACTACTTATTTTTAATTTAAATCCAAAATATGTTTTCTAGTATTTAAGAACTTTGCACATTTCTTCAAGATTTCTATAAAGTTACTAAATAAATTTACTGTTGACAACACATATTTTGTGTAGTTATTAATAAAATGAATAACTGCCTAAAAACCTGAAACTGTAGATAATAGCTTATAAAAGACAATTTAATTCTTGTTTAAGCTAAACATCAAAGTAAGTGCATAATTGAAATTAAATTATAATTTATTGCTGCTTTATAGTTGCATTATAAATAACGAAGCGATTAATGTCTAAAGACTTACTATCAGGCTGATTAATTTCTTACATATACACTAAAATAAAGCTTTTTAAGAAAAGTTCTATTTAAATTTTTTATGACTCAAATATATAATTAAAGTTAAGTAACTTTAATAAATTGCTAACTACTTAAGTATTATGGTAACTTTACTTTTAAGTAAAATTTAATAACCAATTAAATTAAGTCTGCTTTTAAAATCTCTTATAATTTTTAAGATTTTCTCTAGATAAATTATGTTAGCTATAATTATTTGAATTGATTAAATAATACTTAATTATAGATGATAAGATTTTTGACTTACTTAGCCAAGTTTTATACTAGCTTTTAGTACTATTAAAATCAGGATTTTTTGTTATGAGCTAGCTTAAACTTAGTATTCGTTATGAAAAATCTTGGTTACTATTAGGCAATAACTTTAAAAGCAATTATGAGAATATTATTTTTAATAATAAAAATGATTTTATATCTCAATTATTAAGCAGATTTTAGCAAGAAAAATTAGATTAAAGAATCAATAAGGACTATTATTAATAATCTTTATTTTTTCTGTAGTATTTTATTTCTAATTATATTTTTGATCAAAAAATTAAGATAACTTGATCTGTTGAATCATGCCAAGACTAATAACAATAACTCTAACAAAAGGATTGCAAGGATATTAACAAAAGCTTAAGAGGAATAAAAAATAAGTTTAAATTCGAATACTAATAAAATTAGTTTTTGTAAGCAATATTATTCTTAAAACCTTACAAAGTTTTTGTTTTGAACAAAAGAATAATCCTAGCCAGAATTAATTGTGCAGTAAAATAATTAATATATAGTCACTAAACTTTTTAAATACATAGATTTGGGGCTCTATTTATTTACTAATGAAATTAAATACACTTGATCTTATCAGTTACCTAATCTTTTGATAATGACTAGAATAATATTAGCTAATTCTTGTCTAAACTAGAGTTAGATTCTTAAATGAGAGAATTATATCTAAACTTAGATTTGTAACTAATTTTATTAACTATTAACCTTAATTATTCCTAGTTTAGGAATTAATCAAAAATATAGGCTTGCAATCTTAGTTATTAAACAAAATTTACAAAGCAAGGACTTCCTGACTTTGACTAAATATATTTGTCGCTAAAGAAAATGGCAGTCAGAATGGAAGAGCCTAGGAGCATGTATGACTCGTCGTCGTTTTTTCCTCGATTCTGAAGCAACAGCTACTCAAAAGTTTTATCAGATTTTAGTTATTACTGGAGTTGGAATAACTTTAGTTGGGGTATTTACCACATGCTATTTAGCGATAATTGAAAGCGCAAGAGCACCATTTGAAGCCTGGATTTCAGGGAAAATATTTTTCTAGGTTATGTATTTAACCAGTTAAAATTTAAATATAAATTAGAGTAAAATAAAGCTGAGAGTATCGACTCACTATAAGTATATGTTTAAAATTATCTATAATTACTAATTAAATGCTTACTAAAATATGAATATTGCTAATAGTGAACTTTCGTAAGTTAAAATCTTTTAATTAGTTTGTTCAATCATAATACTGAATCTGAGTTTTTTCGTATGAGATCTACTTTACAAATAAGCTATTTGATTAAAGCACCTAGATGACTAATGTTTCTGTCTATAAGTAAAACTTTAGGAAAATTTAATAGGTAACTAATTTTATGCTAAATATCGTAAGAATTATTTTAATATTGCTTCTTCAAACTTTTAGTTATCCGTCCAAGATAAGTATGTTTAATAGTGTAAAGCAACTTTGTCTAATTTTTGTTCCGCATTATAGTTTCTTTCTACTTAAAATTTATACAATTTTTCTACATTTAGAAATAAATTTTAATTATTTTAACTATATTAGCATAAATATTTACATTTAATGACCGCTAATCATGACTCTTCGTTAAGATTCTTGTCTTAGTTTTGGTAAACCAATCGACTACTGGTCTAGCTTGAAAGAGCTTATCATAATTCTTAGGCTTAGTTAAGCATTATTATTAATTAATAAATCTATATTGTATTCGCTGGAAGTCAATTACAAGATAACAAGAATTTAGCCTTGAGGCCATTGTACTTGTATCTATTAATTTTTAGTTTTATTAAGAACTTATAATAAATTTAGGTACACCACTAAATTAAGATCTGCTGATATCGTGATAATTCTTAACTGATTATAATAAAGAGCAAAATATTATTAAACGTGTTACCGGCATCTACATATGTTGCTCTATTACAGGAGCCAACCGCGTTGATGCTGTTGAAAAAACTAAAATATTTGTTGTCGTAAGCAAAGTATACATCTTGACAAATATTGAGACTTATATGAGATTCATGAAAAAGTTAACGGTGATATCTATCTCATTTGCTTGAAATTCCAACGATAAGTCCGCAATTAGGTTCGATTCGATAGCTTGAGGCTCACGTCAGCGCTAAAAATTAGTCAGTATTTGTTAAAGACAGTTCAACTCGTGCTTCCTCCCTTCTGCTGCAACACTTCATCAGATCCTTCGAGCATGAAGCGTCAGTATCAACAGCGCAAACATGCCATGCTTTCGATATGGCGCGACGGAGTTGAGCGGCAACTCGCTGCTCTGAATGCTGCTATTGATATGTTAGAACAGCAAATCAACCGCGAGTCACATCAGCCCGACTAAAATTCCTCGTGATGTCTTTGACTAGATGTACTAATAGTGTTTGTTTGATGCAGAGTCGAACAGTCATAATTGGTACACTAAACGTTTGTTTAGCTATTGCAAACCCAATTTTGTGTTGAACTTTAATTTATCCTGATTGTCCTCTGTATCAGTTTACTACACGCTGATATGTGTCTGTAGAGCAGTTTTATTCGATTATGTAAGTGTAAATTCTGTTTTTCTATCCACTGGCAAAGTCAGACTTGTGAAGCTTACTTGATTTCACAGACAATACGAAATATTGCCTAGGAACTTGGTGACAATCGATAATGACATACCTTTTGAATTTTCATAGTAAATGAAAGTAATAATTTGAGATATTTTACCTTATTTAAGTCGTTTATCAGCTCATATGCACTTGGCTTAGGCTTAGTACACTGCCGTAGGATAGTTTAAGAGGAAAAATGCTAATTAAATGGATGGTCATATAGTTAAAATTTAGTCTTGCGCAAGCGAAATATTTCAGTCTAAATATCGACACTCTATCGTCTTTGGGTGTGCTAACTCTAATTTAGCAGTCGTTGTATTAGTGTCTTTATAGAATCGACCAGATTAGTCTTTTGGAAGGATTACAGCACGAAGTAGTGCATCTGGGCCTGATTCATTCAACCAAGTCAAATCAGCACTTTGAGTGCTTAATAAGCAACCGGCGAAGCCCAATGCATTCACACTAAAGCCGTGGACACCCTCCCTGCCTCGGCGAATTACAGCCATCCAAGATCGTGTTAGCAAGAGGTTGTAAGCGGCTGTCGGACATTCATCTCGATCTGGTGAACCAAGATTAAGATCCTCACAAAGCTTAAGATACGTTTTGCATAACAAATTATCTTCTATGGGCTCTTCGAGATTTTGGACTCGTACGGCCTGACGCAGGGGACCAAAACAAATTCGAGCGTTATCTCGATTAAAGTTGAGGAACCAGTGTTCACGAGGGCAGTTGGATTCCCCCTCGGACCTAGGAAGTAGTTGAAAATGTCGATGGGGTTGACTCGCTCCAGCGTTGGGACCGCTATTAAAAAACCAAAGCCCTGTCGTGTCCCGATCCACAGATGCCAGAGCTGACCAGTCATTCTTGTTGAGCCAGCCGCTTTGGGAGGCCCACTGGCGTGTGATTAAAAGCATATGGCCGATCTGAACCGGAAACTTGTTCAGAATCAATACGTGGTCTGGTCCGATTTGTTCCACCTCAAGACGTTGGTCCCAGGGTCGGAAAGGATTGGGTTTTGGTCCGGCTACGCGCAAATGCTTCGGCGTAGCCCCAGGTAGGTGACGCAGTTCAAACATTGTATCATCGTTACCCAGCAGCATTTTTAGAGTTGTTTGTAAAGGAACGAGCGCTTCACATCGCAAAGCACGTTCCGTTACAACCAAAGCCTTTTCCAGCAGCCGATCACTGCCCATCACGCTGAATTTAAACGATGAATGCTCTCCGGTAAACACTCTGAGAATCCCATCCAAAACAATGCCAAAGGAGCCCAGTTGTTACGTTTCTTGTCAGTCCATGCTCTCACCCGAATGATAATCAGTCTCGATGCTGGCCACGACTTGGTTAGCGGCACGCAGCCCTTCCTGCGATACATTTTCAGCTTTGCGTGTCTCAATGCGCTGTAATTCATGACGGACTTGAATGTGACAGTCGGTCAGAAAGGCCAGCTGTCTATTGTGTCGATCAGATAACAACCTTAATACTTGTAGGTTCGGGCCAACCAAAGTTGAAAAGCTTGCCGCAGTGGCTCATAACTTGATGCTAGCTGTGTAAACGTTGTAGGGTTCGCGGGTATTTAGTTACGTGCCTTGCTTGACTAATGCCATTCAGCATGAGTCAAGCATCTCGGCATTGAATTACAAATACATCTCTCTTCTTCTGTATAAGGCTTTATTCGTATGATTAAGGTTGCTGGGTTATGCTCATCTCGTCGTCGTCCTGCGTATCAACTATCGCAGCAAATCAATGTGCCATCCGAAGGATTACAGGTAATAATCGCTCTGGATCGGCGGATAAGTTCGATTAACCGGCTCTACTTCGATTGATAGTCGACATCACCTCAGAATTAACTAACTTGAGGGATGGTAGCAGTAAGAGAAATTAAGCTCCCATTAAGAAAGTTCAAAAGATAGGCTGCATTCTTGATCCTCAACTTGACGTCACGCCGTTCCCATCAAGCTCGCACCGATCCGATCACTACATTACCGAGGAGGGAAGAAGCCTCAATGAAAACCTACCTATACACAATTGCCGACACATACCATATTGGCTTTCAGTCATTCCGGCAATTCTTTAGGCGACAAGGATCATGAAGCGACTAGTTATGGCAACTCAAAATCTGAACACATGGAGAGGGATTGCTTTGGTCTGCGGTGCCGGTGGCATCGGTACTGCTTTTGCATCTGTACTTCGACAGCGTTGCCCATTACTCACCGTCTTAACTACCAGTCGACGTGGGCGTCCCGAACACGACCTTCGGCTTGATTTGGAATCAGATGATGATCTTGAGAATCTCAGCACCACTCTTTTAAAGTTAAGCCAGCCTCTGCGTTTAGTCATCAATTGTAGTGGGCGTCTTCATGGTCCAGAGTTACAACCCGAAAAACGTCTAAGACAAGTTGAACGACGCCAGCTGATGAAGCAATTCTCTATTAATTCAGCCGCTCCTGTGCTTTTGGCACGAGCCATTGAGCCCTTAATACGGTCCGATCAACCGTTCCACTTTGCGAGCCTGAGCGCTCGGGTCGGAAGTATTGGAGATAACTGCAGTGGTGGTTGGTACTCCTATCGGGCCGCTAAAGCTGCTCAGAATCAGTTGCTAAAATGTCTGAGTATCGAATGGTCAAGGCGTTGGCCTAAGGCCACGGTGACACTCCTTCATCCTGGTACCACTGATACTGATCTATCCAGACCATTTCAGGCCTTTGTTCCATCTGAACAGCTTTTCACCACTGATCAGGCAGCGGATCGGCTCCTCACAGTGCTGCTTACCCAGACCCCTGAACAAAGCGGTGCATTTCTGGCTTGGGATGGTCAACCGATCGACTGGTGAGCATGTTCCTTGAGCTGCTTTAAAGTGACTACCGACAAAGCTGTCTCCTCTGTTGCCTCCAATCGGACAGATGGAGCTACTCCATCGTCGTAAGCCTGCTTCCATCGCGATGCACAGACGCACCAGTGATCACCTGGGCGAAGACCAGAGAACTGGAAAGCCGGCACCGGAGTAGAGAGGTCATTACCCTGAGCCTTACTGTAGCGAAGAAACGATTCCGTCATGACACAGCAGATGCTGTGTTGGCCTCGATCGGAAGGATCGGTTTGACAAAGACCATTACGAAACCACCCAGTTTTTGGATCACATCCGCAGATCAGCAAAGGAGCACCGAGAACATTCAAAGTCACTGGATACACAGGGCCGGTTGGTAAACACTAAGGGGAAACGACAGCGGAAGTTTGACAAAGGAGTGGCACATTTTGACGACAGGTAGTTGACGAACCCCTAGGGGCAGGCGTTAGAGGTCACTAAGTTATGTCCACTCGATGGATTGGGAGTTTACTGAAGATGCCGCTTTTCTGGTGCTCTGCAACGCCTTTCGCGAGAGTGGCGAAAGCTCGGCAATTGAGTTCCTAGCCAACGGAGAAGGTGCATTTCACTTTCAAGACCTCGCGCAGAATGCGGCGGGAGAAGGGATCGACCTGAGTGAATCCAACGCTTTGGAAGCCTTTCAACAGGAAGTGATTGAAACTATGGAGAAACTCTGTCAAGGCTGAAAGTTCCAGATCGTCTTCATCATCTGACTTCTGCCAGTTGTAAAAGGAGATAGTCTTCTCCTCATGAAGGCTATCTCAGCTGATTTAGATCAGTCGCTCACTCAGGTTAGCTTGATTGGAATGCTTGGCTTTGTTTTATACCGGTTTTGCATCGACTTAAGCACCCTGCTACTGATTGATAAATTGGGCTGGTATTTCAAGATAATCGCCTTGTTGTAGAAGAGCTCTTCGGCCCAGCTTTGAAAATCGCACCCCGTCCAATCCTGTCTGTAATTCTTTGGTTACTCTTGAACGTCTATTCAGGCTATTTGAGGGAAACTAGAACTCAGGCACTGAAATAGTGAGCTTTGCTGTGCAAAGTCACAAGTGCCGTCGTACTCTGCTCTGGAGACAACTGATCGCTTGCATCCATGCTTAAACCAATCCGATCGGCACCAAGCCAACGCAATTGTTGACGAGAGTCAGAGATATTCGGACATGCTGGATATCCAAAGGAGTAGCGGCTTCCTCGATAGCGCTGTGCCAAAACATCACACAAAGGCATAGACGCAGGGTCGGGAAAACCGAGTTCGCGCCGAATGCGAGCATGAGTCCACTCCGCCAAGGCCTCGGCCATCTGAACAGCTAAGCCATGGAAGTATAAATAATCACTGTATTGATCACTTCGAAACAGCTCTTCAGCCACGATGCTGGCCTTTTCTCCCATCGTAACAGCCTGCATTGGTAGCACATCTTTAGGCGTGCCTTCAGGAGATAAATCCCTGAAGAAATCGGCAATGCAATAGTGATTGCCGGAACGTTGACGCGGTAGGTTAAAGCGCCCTAGTTCGGTCACGCCGTCAGCCGCAAAAACCCTTAAAGAATTCCCGTCACGCCCCACAGGAAAATATCCGTAGACGACTCCAGGAGCCAATAGAGATTCTTTGAGGCAACGATTAATCCAATAATCAAGAACGGGTTCAGCCTTATCAGCCAACATGATTTTGTACTCATCTCGACTTTGTTGTTTGGTCTTACGGAATTGCCACTGACCGGCAAATAAGGCATTGCGATCCAAGTAAGCAAACACTTCTTTTAAATCAAGATCCATTGTATTCAGGACAGCTGACCCAAGGAAAGGTGCTACGAGTATGGGCTCTGGAAAAACTACTTCTGAACACTTTGTTGAGACGGACTCCTGTAGATTGGGCGTTTCTGAATTAACTAAAGCGAATGACGTGGTTACAGAATGGCTGACATCATGCCCTGATAACTCGTCGAATCCTATCCCTAACGGTGCATCTTTAAGAAAGCCAATGGTGTTACTCCAGTTATCTTTTTGTTTAGCTTCCATGAGTGCGTCCATAAAACGCAGATCGGTGAAGGCATCTCGACCATATATAACTTTTCCATTATAAACCTCACGGCAATCTCTTTGAACAAAACGTGGTGTTAAAGCTGCACCACCGAGAATTACAGGGACATTGATCCCTGCTTCATTAAAGGCCTCTAGGTTATCTTTCATAAATGCCGTGGACTTCACAAGGAGACCGCTCATAGCGATACAATCAGCCTGATGTTCTTTTTGAGCTTCGACAATTGCTTCACAGCTCTGCTTAATACCAAGATTAACTACTTCATATCCATTGTTTGTAAGAATAATATCAACTAAATTTTTACCAATGTCATGAACATCGCCTTTTACAGTAGCAATTAAAAATTTTCCCTTATTGTTGCTTTTTCCTTTAGTCATCTCCATATAAGGTTCTAGATAAGCTACAGCCGACTTCATGGCTTCAGCGCTTTGCAACACAAATGGAAGCTGCATTTTACCACTTCCAAATAGTTCTCCAACAACTCTCATTCCATCTAAAAGGAATGAATTGACAATATAGAGGGGTGCATAATTATTCATTGCCTCATCAAGAGCGAGCTCAAGGCCGATGCGTTCACCATCAATAATGTGTTGTTTAAGACGCTTATCAATTGGAAGATCAATGAGAAAAATGTCCGAAGCACGCGTTTGTTGCGTGGTGACTCCCTCAAACAATTTGGTTAGCTCTATAAGTGGATCATAAACACAAATTCCATTCTCAAAACATCGTTTATCATTGATCAAGTCACGACAAACCTGCTGATGTTTTTCGCTGACTTTAATCAAGGGAAGAATTTTTGCTGGACTCACAATTGCTGCATCCATCCCTGCTTCACAGCAATCATGAAGGAAAACTGAGTTGAGAGTGATGCGTATTGCGGGTGATAAGCCAAAGCTCACATTGCTAATACCAAGAATAATGTGAACACCAGGCAGGCCTTCACGTATCATCCGAATTGAGTCTACTGTGGCTTTGCCGTTCAATCGATCTTCTTCGATTCCAGTAGATATTGGAAGTGCAAGAGGATCGTAAAAGATTTCATAGGCAGGAATTCCAAATTCGAGAGTGTCTCGATAAGCGCGTTGAGCAATTGAGAATTTCTTTTCAGCCGTTCGCGCCATACCGTCTTCATCAATAGTGCCAATAACAACGCCAGCTCCATAACTACGTGCCAGTTCAAGCACCTTGAAAAAACGTTCGTCCCCATCTTCGTAATTAGTCGAATTCAAGATACATTTACCACCTGCCACTTTTAAGCCAGCTTCCATTTTCTGCCATTCAGTAGAGTCGAGCATTAATGGCAAATCTACATTGTTTACCAGGCGACTCACTAAATTATTCATATCACGCTCACCATCGCGACCAACATAATCCACATTAACGTCAAGAACATGTGCGTTTTCTTTAACTTGACCACGTGCTATAGAGATGAGACCATCCCAACACTCTTGTGCGAGAAGTTCACGTACCTTTCGGCTACCACTAGCATTAAGGCGTTCACCAATGATCAAGAATGAGTTGTCCTGGTAATAGGGAGTAACGCCATAGATTGATGCAGCAGCTGGTTCATAATTAAAGGCGGAGCGCACTTTCTGATTTGATGCCAAAGCACGAGCAGATCTATCTGCTGGTTTAAGTGCTGAGGCCAGCTCGGTAAGTGCTCTGATGTGGGATGGAGTCGTTCCACAACACCCTCCAACAATTTGTACGCCAAGATCTTCGATAAAATGCATCATCTGCATCTTTAGTTCAGTTGGAGTAAGCCGGTAGTGGGCTACACCGCCAATATTTTCAGGAAGACCAGCATTGGGAATACAACTAATAGCGAAGGGAGAGTATTTAGAAAGATAGCGAATGTGTTCTTTCATCTGCTCTGGGCCAGTAGCGCAATTCAGGCCCAAGATATCGATGGGGAAAGGCTCTAAGATTGCCACTACAGCAGCAATATCAGTGCCAAGAAGCATGGTTCCGGTAGTCTCCATGGTTACTGAAACCATCAAGGGTCGTCGTTTACCACTACTCCCGAAAGCTGCCTCAATTCCTTGGAGTGCTGCTTTGATCTGCAGCACATCCTGACAAGTTTCCACGATCATTAGATCGACGTCTCCAGCTATCAATCCCTCCGCTTGCTCTTGAAAGCAATTACGCATCGTGTCGAAATCGATTTGCCCGAGACTCGGTAACTTTGTTGTTGGTCCCATGGACCCCGCTACGAACCGCGGTTTTTCAGAGGTGCTGTATTCATCAGCAACTTTTCGAGCCAGCTGAGCGGCTCGTTGATTAAGCTCGAAAGCCTGATCTTGCAAGCCGTATTCGGCGAGAACGATGGATGCGGCGCCGAATGTATCGGTTTCGATTACATCGCAGCCCACATCAAGAAACTGACGGTGAACGGCTTGAACTGCATCCGGCCGAGTCATCGTTAGATTTTCGTTGCACCCTTCTAGGTCAGGACCTCCAAAATCATCAGACGTGAGACCTAAACTTTGAAGGCTTGTCCCCGTCGCGCCGTCAAAGACCAAAACCGGCCGACGAGGACCGTTGAGGTAATCGAGAAAACGAGAGGCAGTGACGGGGACGGAAGCCTTTGCTTGTGTCACTGCTGCGCAGTCATCTGAGAACCTCACAACTTTAAGAAAAGCCCTTCTCTAGCCCTAAGGAGTAGCGATCCGGGTCACCCAGTGCTCATAAGCAGAATCCCGGCCTTCGGAGATAGCAATCAGCCTATCTTTGAGGGCCTGCATCACAGGGTGCTGACTCTGAAGAACAGTCGATTCGATTTGCCGAATAGGGGTAACTTTAGCCGCTGTTCCGGTCAGGAACACCTCATCTGCGATAAACAGTTCAGTTTTATCGACAGGGCGCTCTATGACAGGGATCTCCATAGCTTTTGCGAGCTCCATCACGCTCTCTCGGGTGATTCCCTCGAGGATGTCTTGGTCGACACCAGGAGTAATCAGCTGACCATCTCGAACCAAGAAAAGATTCATACCACTGGCTTCGCTGATCTTGCCGCGACTATTTAGCAGTAATGCCTCATCAAATCCACTTTGCACAGCCTCTGTTTTAGCTAGCGAGCTGGTGATGTAGGCCCCGCTAATCTTGCCCCGCAACGGCAAAGATCGGTCCTCTTGGCGCGTCCAACTGCTGATACGACAGCTCACCCCTTCAGGTGAAAGGTAATCACCGAGGGGCAATCCGTAGACTAGGAAGTCGGTTTCGATATCGTGCAAGCGAGGGGCAATACCCAGATCGCTGGTGTAAACGAACGGTCTGAGGTAGACCGGTTGCCCGGGTTTATTTGCTCGAAGCATCGCTGTGATGGCGGAGAGTATAATCTCTTCACTCAAGTCTGTGAGAAGTAGTCGAGCACTTTGGCTAAGTCGACGCGCATGACGATCGGCCCGAAACAGAAGCATCGTGTCTGCATTCTGCGGATCCGGAATGGCGCGCATCCCACCAAAAGCACCTGTGCCGTAATGAAGTGCATGAGTGGCGATGGAGATACTGGCCTCCTCGAATGGGACGCACTGGTTTTGGAACCAGGCATAGGGCAGGAACTGATGCATCGCAGGAGGGACCTGATTCTCGAAATCTTCTTACCACCAACCATCAGGACAATGGAATAATGCATCGTCTTGCCAGCTGTCCCGGCCTTGATCCCCCTGAGGATGTAGTTCTTGTAGAACAAGTACCAGCGGACGTTCTATTCCTTTCCAGTGCTTGGACTGATCTCAATACCTTAGCGACATATTTGGCATCCCCCCAAGGCTCTGCTTGGCAAAACAAGTTGCGGGGTTTGTCTCTCGATTGCCTGTCCCATCCCGCACAGCTTGACCACTATCTGGCGACCACGGCTCAACATGCTAGAATTGTGCTCGTTCGTCTACTCGGTGGTCGTGGACACTGGGGATACGGCCTTGAGCAACTGCAGCGCTGGAAAGAGGTCAAAGGTGATCGTCAACTGCTGATCCTGGCGGGAACAGCCGATCAAAGCGCGGAACTTCATAGCTTGGGATCCATCCCGCAGGCCCTTGCTGATCGTTTGGCTGAATTACTACGCCAAGGTGGTCTCGCCAACTTAGAGGAGGTTCTTGCAGCGTTGCAACTCCTGCTCTTAGGACAACAACCCAATCCAGCGCAATGTCAACTTCATTCCTTTTCAGATCCTTCCCCATGGGATTGGCGTGAGGAATCCGGTCCACGCATCGGCCTTATCCTGTACAGAGCTCAGTTTCAGGCCGGTGAATTTACACTTGCTGAATCCCTTTGCAAGGCTTGTCGAGAGCGTGGTCTAAGCCCACGGTTGCTCTGGGTAAGCAGCCTTCGAGATTCAGCTGTGCAAGTCGAAGTGATCGATTTGTTACGCAGTCAAAACGTTGAGGTTGTAATTACGGGTACGTCCTTCGCCTCTGTACGAACATCCGAAGCAGGTTTGGGTAGTCCGTTATGGGAACAACTTGATGTACCCGTGCTGCAATTGTTAAGTAGTAACCGGAGCCGGCAGAGCTGGTGGCAGAGTACACGTGGTCTCGATTTTCTTGATCTCTCACTGCAGGTAGTGATGCCTGAATTGGATGGCAGGGTGACCACTAGACCTTGTGCATTTCGAGAACATCAGGCAACGGCACCATACATGGGAGCCGCGGTGCCCTGCCAAGTCCCGGACTCCGATGGCATCAGCTGGCTGGTCGAGCATAGCCAGCGCTGGATCACACTTCGCCAAACCCCAGAATGCGATCGTCGCTTAGTGATGGTCTTGGCTAACTACCCGATTCGTGATGGTCGGGTCGCTAATGGAGTCGGCCTCGACACGCCTGCGAGTTGCGTCGCGATGATGCAGTGGTTGCAGAAGATTGGCTACAACCTTGGGACAGAAGTTCTACCTGTTAGCGGCGATATGCTGATGCAACGACTGCTTCAGGGTCGGACTAACGCACCCGAGGGGCAGGATCGACCAGCCTTAGACTATCTGCCACTAGCCCTTTATGAGGACTGGTGGCGTTCGATTCCCTCTCAAGCACGATCTAAAAGCCAAGAACGTTGGGGGGTTCCCAGTACTGCCTGTGATCACGACCCTGAACGGGGCTTCGCAATTCACGGCCTGTGCTTTGGCAATGTGGCGATCTTAATTCAGCCGGATCGCGGATATGACCCTGATCAAATCGCCGATTTGCATTCTCCGAATCTACCCCCTCCTCACCGCTATCTGGCGCAATACCTTTGGGTTAATGTGGTGCACAAAGCCCACGTTGTAGTACACGTGGGTAAACATGGGAGCGCGGAATGGTTGCCCGGGAAAGCGGTAGGCCTCAGTAGCGGTTGCGGCCCTCATCTAGCCCTTGGCGCACTTCCTCAGCTATACCCATTCATTGTGAATGATCCAGGTGAAGGCTCACAGGCAAAACGGCGTGGCCAGGCCGTAGTGTTAGACCACCTCACACCGCCTCTAGGCCGCGCAGGGCTGTATGGCCCCCTGCAACGGCTAGAAGACCAGCTTGATGAGCTTATGGTGGCGAGACAGCTTGGTGCTGAGCGGGCCGAATTAATTGAAACCAATATTCTGGATACACTTCGAGAATTGAATTGGCCCAATGTACCCAGCAAAGAGGAGCTCAAGTGGCATCCCGAACGTGTCAATGGTTGCTTCAATTCCGCTGAAACTTATCTCTGTGAACTTAAGGAGGCACAGATTCGTACGGGACTTCATCGCTTCGGTCAGCGACCAGCGCCAAAGTTAGAGCTAGAACTTCTTCTTGCTTTAGCTCGCCCACCGGCTAACGGCCGGCTAGGCCTTATACAGGCCATGGCCCGTGAGATCGGTACAGATTTTGATCCCTGGACCCAGGAGGAAGGAGATCTACTAGAGGAAGCCGATCAAATTCTACTGGATGAGCTGGGCTGTGAACGGCGCAAACGCGTTGGTGACGCGGTCGCTTGGTTAGAAGATCAAGCGCTGACCCTTCTCTCAATCATTCTGAACCATGACCACGGAGCAAGAACTGAGCTTGCTGCACCCTTCTGTAACTGGATTCAAAAACCCGATGAAAACTTCACTCTCTCTGCAATTATTCAAGACCTCTGGCCAAATTTGATCCAGTGTGCGTCATCGGAGAAATCGGCCTTTTGCCGTGGGATCAGTGGCCAAAGAATTTCAGCAGGTCCGTCGGGAGCACCGAGTCGAGGGCGTCCGGATGTATTGCCGACGGGCAGAAATTTTTATTCTGTTGATCTCAGAGGTTTGCCTACGGAGGCAGCTTGGGATCTTGGTCGGCGCTCAGCGGAGCAACTTCTGAATTTGCACTTGCAGGAGCATGGCGAGTGCTTGCGGTATCTGGCGCTCTCGGTGTGGGGTACCGCGACAATGCGGAATGGCGGGGAAGATATCGCCCAGCTCCTGGCCTTAATCGGCGTCCGTCCTGTTTGGGATGGACCGACGCGCCGATTGGTGGATCTAGAAGTAATTCCCCTTCGTCTTTTAGGTCGTCCTAGGGTAGATGTGGTAGTGAGGATATCAGGGCTGTTTCGAGATGCTTTTCCACAGCTCATAGCGTGGGTTGATCAAGCCCAGTCACTGGTGGCGTCTCTTGATGAGCCAGCGGATCAAAACCCCCTAGCGGCCCTTACCAGGGAACAGGGCCAGCAATGGCGGATTTATGGCTCAGCCCCTGGTGCCTATGGAGCTGGTCTTCAAGCACTTATAGACAATGGATCTTGGGAATCGCGTACTAATGACCTCGGAGAAGCCTTCCTCTGTTGGAGCCAATGGCGTTACAACCAATCGTCAGAGCCTTCTGAGGATCGATCAGGGCTGGAATCTGCTCTTAGACGAGTTCAAGTCGTGCTTCATAACCAGGACAACCGAGAGCATGATTTGCTCGATTCCGACGACTACTACCAATTTCATGGTGGTTTGAGTGCAGCGGTAGAAAAGAGTTCAGGGAAACGTCCGCAACTTTGGTTCGGGGACCATTCACGACAGGAGCGGCCTCGTATGCATCGGTTGGAGCACGAGCTCGACAAAGTAATGCGCAGCCGTTTGCTTAATCCACGCTGGATAGAAGGCATGCAACAACATGGCTACAAGGGCGCATTTGAAATGGGAGCAAGTCTTGACTATCTCTTTGCCTACGATGCGACGACTGACCGCGTACCTGACTGGTGTTATGGGGCTTTATGTGATCAGTGGCTCAACGACCCGTTCATCTTGAGATTTCTAGAGCAGAGCAACCCTTGGGTTCTTCGAGATATGGCAGAACGCTTGCTTGAAGCATCCAACCGTGGTTGTTGGCAAAAAGCCAGGATTGATCAAATTGAACACTTGAAGAAGCTCATAGTGAGCAGTGAAGCCCAAATCGAGCAAGGTGAATTAATTACTTGTTCAGATCACGAACCATCTGCTTAAAAGGATCGATCGAGCCAGGCTTTTGTGAGGTGCCAGCTTGACCGGCTTTTGCCACAGGCCCCACCGTCGGCTTCAGCTCTTTCTTACGTCCATTTGTCGAAGCATTGGCTGGGGCTGGTGTATTGACACCTGTGATCGCAGTGCCCTTAAGTCGTTCATTCATCTCCTTGGTGGTGACCTTCTCGGCAAAGGTTTTCTTTACCGTTTTTGGAATACCAGCAGTGAGGTCGACAACTTTCTCTCTTTTTACCGTTCCACCAAGCCCCTGGCTGCGTTTTTCGAGTTTCTCGGTCTCCGCCGCAATTTCCATGACTTGTTCTTTGACACCGGGGCTATTTACATTGCCCGGGAAAGTGCGACGAATTGTCTTCAACTCGCGCATATAATCAACATCGCCCAGAGAGGATGATGAGTCGGCATCCAGAAAAAATTCTTCCGGCTTGTCTTTGGCAGGCTTACGCGGCTTAAGCAGAGGGTCAGAGTTCTGTGAATCCTTTCTCAGAAAACGATCAAAGAAGCCCATATTAAAAATTACAATGGCACGTAGAACTTAGCGACCGCAGAGGTCGGTCCCGTGGCTATCCGTGCCACAGGTACGTAAAAGTCCAAGTTTGGAAAGTTGGCTATCAATAGCTTCGCAGATGAGTGAACTTGGCTGCCAGGTCGGAAGCATATTGTAGTCATACCAAGCTTCCCCTCCATCAAAGCCCAAACGAGCAGCTTCCTCGATAAGGACCTTATATCCAAGTCGGTAGCGAGCAGGATGCGCCAACACAGCCAAACCACCTGCTTGATGAATCGCACTCACCACCGCTTCTGCCCGCAGAGGCTGGCCCACCGCAGCGGCACCACAGTTGTAGGGACTTAGCGCTCGATGGTTGAGCTCGAACCCGAGCGCCAGTATATGGACCAAGCAACCCTTCAGCAGGGCGCTGATTTCCATACCACTCCAAAGTGTTGGCACACAGAAACCCGTTGTCCGTCGCTTGTCTAACCAAGCCAACATTTGTGCATGAGCATGAGAACTATGATGGTCAGTAACCGCTAAATGAGTTAAACCCAGACTTGAAGCTTGTTGTATCAACATTAAGGGGTCAAGGCTTCCGTCGCTGTAGACGGTGTGACAATGGAAATTCAGCTTGCTAGGACAGCTGTCTGGCCCCACTTGGGCCAATACTTCCATTAGGGGGTGGTTCTTCACTCTACAACTCTGCCCATGCTTCAGCTTGCAGGCGACGCCAACGAGTGTAAAACTGGATAGACGCTGCGATAGAAACTACAAGCCCAATAATCAACCAAGTGGCAGCTCCCGTCGGAAACTGTGTTTTAAACACTACAAGCATTACAACAGTAACCAGTAGTAGCGTTGGGAGTTCGTTTAGAATGCGCAGCTGCCTGCTAGACCACTGACAGGTCCCTGCATGGAGCTTTCGCATAAGCCGATAACAAAAAGCATGGTATCCCAGCAAGGCTATGACGCAGGCAAGTTTGGCGTGCATCCAGCCTTCCTGGAGCCAGGTAGGTTGAACCACAAGGAGGCCAATAGCCATGACCATTGCTACGGCCATGCCAGGGGTTGTAATTATGTTTGCCAGCCGCTTCTCCATCAGCGTGTACTGAGCAAAAAATGGTTGTTGTAACGACGGTTCTAGGTTCTTGGCTTCAACGTGATAGATGAACAGTCGAACCAAATAAAAAAGACCTGCAAACCAGACAACCACACCAACTATATGGAGTGTTTTAAACCAGAGGTAAGCCTCGGGAGGAAGCGTCATTTGGACAACCACGCTAAAGTAACCCTAGGCGGTTCTCAGGTAAAACTGTCAAGAAAGTTGTTAAAACTTTGTCGATAGATTATGAGTGCTTTAAGTGCCAATGGGTCTGGGATTGCAAACCATAATCCATAATCACCAGACAACACCGGCTGAGGAAAAATCTCTTTATCATACTGATCTATTGTTATGTATCGACATCGCCATTGAACATATTAGACTAGATCTATGCGCCGTTTCATAAGGGCTAATCTTATTAAGTAGATATATAAACATCTTCTGGAATAAGTTGACTCTCAAGTTGTCAAAAGCTGCCGTTACAGATTTCCACACTACGTGACCCATTTAGAATATGGTTTCGTATTGTACGATAATCTATCAAAAAATTTTCTGGTTAACCTAAGAACAAGTTAGATCATTTAGTTTATTTCAATATATATTTGAAAATTTATTAAGAAGCTAGCGGATAAATATCAAACCTGGGAATAAAGAACCTCAACCACGGCACCGTATCACTTAAACTTTAGAAGTTAGTAACACCTTTAATAACCTCTAAAGTGCTAAAATTGTTTGTTCAGAAACCTATTAAATTGCTCGATTATGTAAAAACAGACAACGAAACTGCTTATTACTGGCGAAAATCAATAGATCTTTGCTTAAATCTAGAGTATAAATTAAATAAGTCAATACTATATTATTCGTAGTGATAATCGAGTTAATAATAATTATCTTCAATTGTTTTCGCTGTTATCAGCATTAACTCTATTGTTTTCTAATTGAAAAGTCAATATTGTTAATCGAAGAATCTAAATATTTGAGCTGCATTTTACACAGTTTAATTATAAAGTTTTTACCTAAGAAACTTACTGTTTGGTTATAGAGATAAGCTTCAATAATTAGAGTGCATCTTTAATCATAACTCAGAAACCGAAGTTCGAAGAAAATTTTTAAGGCATTTATTAAAAAATAATTCATGTGATCAACGGAATGAAATCTACAGAGCTAACACTGTGCAGCAGTTGCAGGTAAATAAGGTATCAGAGAAGCCATCATGGCACTAATTCTGTGTTGAACTGGCTTCGTTTCAGGTTATTGCCGTAGGCTGATGTCAACAAACGAGAGGTTAGCTATCTTTGCGCACACAAAAGAATTGACCACCTTAGGTTACCTCTAAAAACAAGGAGCCGTCAATAAACGCAACGGTGCTGTTGCTCTAGATGATGACAGAGTGCCCTGCGAAAGTTATTAGAGATCAACAGTAATGGTATTCATAGTTAGTCGCTTTCTCTAACTAATCGACACACTTGTTGACCGAGATCGGTAGCATGCTTGCGATCAATCTGGCCTACAAGGGGACTAAGTATGCCTGCTTGGCAATTCATCTTGGCTTTTTCACGATTACTTTGTTAATCGCTAAATTTGATAAACAGCTGCCAGTGATTCTTTGCAATTTGGGTGATTCCTTCAGCGTAGACAGATCCTGTGCATAACCCTGGAGAAGCCAAGGTTGGAGGTGTGAACCAAAGTAAGGCAGCAAGATAACAACAGAAAACTCGGGTCATGCGCTGCACTCAATAATTATATTTTTCTAAGTCAGAGCTTGGCCAACTATTATCAGACTCTGTTAAATGGAAGAAGTGATAGATGTTACGAGCGAGTACTAGTCCAACGCCAGGGGCCTTCGATAGGGTGTCCACAGATGCAAGTCGAATTGCATTGATCGAACGGAAATAAGCGAGAAGATCCCTCACCCGCTTTGGCCCCATGCCAGGAATGTCTGATAAACATGAATGCTTCATCCGTTTAACCCGCTGTTGCCTATGGAAACCAACTGCAAAACGATGCGACTCATCACGCAGTCGTCGGAGTAAAGTAATTCCCAACTGATCGGGTTCGCTATCAAGTGGTTGATTTTCACCTGGCAGAAACACCTCTTCTCTCTGTTTAGCGAGGGAACAAACATTGAGATCTTCATGGAGATTCAGTTCGCGAAGAGTTTCTATTACCGCCGACAACTGACCTTTTCCGCCATCAATCACCACCAAGTCAGGCCAATCATTCAGTCCGTGAGTTTGTAATACACTTCTTCCTCCTCGTTGTAAAGTACTAACGTCAATACCATCCGCTTTAGCTCGTGCCCAGCGACGAAATCTTCTTCGCATGATTTCTGCCATTGCCATGAAATCATCGCTATGGCCAGCGTAAATACTACTGCTGCGGACCTTGTATTTGCGATAGTGTTGTTTGGCCGGTAAGCCGTCGAGAAATACTACTTGCGATGCCACTGCATCACTGCCTTGGATATGACTTATGTCATACCCCTCGATACGACGCGGCAGAATCGGGAGCTCTAAAAGCTGGGCCAAGTCCTCTGTGGCAAGGGTATGTCGTTCCTGTCTTTGCTTAGTTCGAAGCAGTTCAAATTCAGCATTACGTTGAACTAATTCGACTAAATCAGCTTTTTGAAGTCGTTGGGGACAATGAATACGGACAATACGTTTTCGTTGCTCTGTAAGCCATTCCTCTAGGAGTGTCTTCTGCGGTAGCGGGTGCTGGACTAACAATTCTGGAGGTACTTCAACCGGATCTACTTGGCTGTAGTGTTCTTCAATCACCCGTTGCAAAATGAGGCCAGGATCTAGGCCTGATGCGTCGGCGGTGTAACCAAGCCGTCCTACTAATTTTCCAGTTCGCATCTGAAATATCTGGACTGCTGCAAGTCGTTTGTCACAGGCTAAAGCAAGCACATCGCGACTAATCGACGAGTCAGGGAGACTCATTTTTTGATTTGCTGTGAGTTGACCTAGTCCCTGCAACTGATCACGAACGCGCGCAGCAGCTTCGTAATTCATGTGTTCGGCGTAGCGTTGCATCTGCTTATTCAGCAGATGCTGAAGTTCATTGCTTCGGCCCTGAAAGACCATTGCCACCTTGCTCAAGGTGTGGTGATAATCCGCCGAGCTAATTTTCTTCTGACACACACCAGGACATCGGCCGATGCTATAATTCAGACAGGTGCGATCGGAATAGAGTGGCCTTGAACGTTGACGCAACGGAAATATACGATTGACCAGAAGTAACGTGCGGCGTAACAAACCAACATCTACATATGGTCCGTAGAAGCGATCAAGAGAGTTGCGGGAATGTCGACGACGAGTAATAAAAATGCGTGGATAGGTTTCACTCCAGGTAATGCATAGATAGGGATATTTCTTATCGTCCTTTAACAGCACATTGAAATGTGGCTGATGGTTTTTAATCAGATTAGACTCAAGAACAAGAGCCTCTGCTTCGCTATCTGTAACGATGAATTCAATTTCATAGATTTGTCGTGTCATTAGGTGAATCCGCGGTGACAAACCATGCCGACGATGGAAATAACTGCGCACACGACTACGCAAAGACTTAGATTTACCGACATATAAAATACGATCATTACCATCACGCATAAAATAACAACCTGGTTCAGCTGGAATATCTTTTAATTGCTGTTTAAGACGTTCTGGCTGCATCAATAGAGGCAGAGGTGCATGAGATACTGCATCAGCTAATTGGTCAGCCACCGTAATTCCAACCAGTAGAAGCTAGATTGAGGGCCTCACCGTCAGCAATTAAACGAGCCGATCTGACAGCGCCAACAAAAACTGTGTGATCTCCATGCTTTATCGATCCGACCAGTTCGCATTCAACACCACCTATTGCGTCATCAAGCAAGGGAAGTCCTAAGTCACCCTCGGTGAATGGTGCAGCTTGGAAACGTCCACCCAAACCTTTCTGAGGCTTGAAGAACACCGCCGCAAGATCCTTTTGATTGGACCTCAAAACATTGAGTGAAAAACGTTTACTAGATTCGATGATTGCGTGGCTGCTGCTATCAGCCCGCACACCCATCACCACCAGAGGCGGCTCAAACGACCCTTGTGTTACCCAACTAGCGGTGAACCCGTTTATGTCATCACCATTGCGTACGCCACAGATAAATAGACCATGAGGTATCTTACGGAGTAGAACTTTCTTAGCGTCGGTATCGAGGCTCATAGCATTTTCCCTGGCTTTACAGGAAATCTAGACAATGTTCGCGTACATATGATATAGGAGGATGCCAATCTCATAATGCGGGCGCTTTACCCCGGTAGTTTTGACCCTTTAACCAACGGTCATATGGATCTTATCGAACGAGCCTTGTCTCTTTTTGGAGAGGTGATTGTCGCTGTGTTACGTAACCCCAACAAACGTCCCACGTTCAGCATCGAGCAACGCATCACCCAAATCCATGCTTCGACGCGTCACCTTAGTGGAATCGAGATTATCAATTTTGAAGGTCTCACTGTGAATTGTGCCAAAACACATCGAGCAGACCTGATTTTGCGTGGATTGCGAGCCATGAGCGACTTCGAATATGAATTGCAAATCGCCCACACGAATAGTTCACTTGAGGATTCCTTGGAGACTGTTTTCATGACAACATCTGCGCGACACAGCTTCCTCAGCAGTTCGGTAGTGAAGGAAGTGGCACGGTTTGGCGGTGCTATCGAACATATGGTCCCATCAGAGGTGGCGTTTGACCTGAACAGGCTCTTTAATTCAGCTTTCTTACCGACCTGAGATGAACGATGTCCAGTTCACCGTTCTTAATCAGCTTGATCAGCTTGAGGAAGTCGTTCTAGAGGGGAGCCGGCTTCCGTTTACGGGGGGACGTCTTGTTAATGAATGCGATGCTGTAGAGGTTCTCGATGCAGTTCGCGAGGCATTACCGGACGAGTTTAAACGAGCAGCTCAACTGATTGAGCGCCGTGATGATTTTATCAACGTAGCTCGTCAGCAAGCCGAAGAAATTGTTCAACAGGCCCAAAGACAGCGAGAGCAATTGGTCAACAACTCCTCGGTTTGGAAAGAGGCTGAACGACAAGCCAGTGATCTTCGCGATCAAACCCGTCAACAATGTGAACAGCTATTGCAAACAACACGGCAACAGGGCGCCCGCTTTGATCAAGAGATTCAAATGAGAGTGGCTGCGCAAGAACAACAATTCGCTGTCCGTCGTCAACAGCTTGAGCAGGAAGTCATTGAATTGCGCCGGCAATCTGTTGACCAGCATGAAGCTGACCGAAAACAAGCTCTAGTAGATCTTGAAACTATCCGAAACGAAAGCTTGCGGTTTCAAAAGGAATGTCGTGACGAAGCTGAACGCATTCATAACGATGCCCTACACTTCCGACGTCAGACGCAGCAGCAGTGTGAGGAATTAATTCAACGCAGCCGCCAAGAAGCAGCCAGGGTCCAGGACAGTGCCAAGCGCTATGCAGAGCGGACATTAGATGATTTAGAAGCGCGCCTGCAAGAAGTGGCTCAAGTTGTGGTAAGCGGCCGCCAAGAGTTGGCGAAAAACCAGCCCACCTGCTCTAACCATGGGTCTATGAAACAGAATGAAAACCAGTTGGCTGTTCCAATTAATCGAGTTCCCCGCGCGACATCCCAGTTCCGGTTCATGAAGGGCACCGGTTGATTTGTTGGCTCGCAAGCAGCACTCTTTTCATCACAGCAGCCGTATCCAGTCCACCATTCGAGATCATACTCACATAAAGAGGTCCATGGCTTGTTGCAAGGATTCCCGACATAGATCGAACGCCGGACAAGGTTCCTGTTTTTCCCCAGAACTTGCCCTGTAGCGAAGTTCCATGAAATCGTTTGTGCAACGTTCCCCTTCGACTAGCAATCGCCATCGAGGCCTGATAATAGCTACTTAGGGGATGCTGAGTCATCCGCCAGAGCAGTACAGCGAGTGATTGACTGGTGAGACGGTTCCCGCGAGATAGTCCGCTTCCATCGCGAATGCGGAGCCCTGTCATAGGAATTCCTTGGGATTGGAGCCAGCGTGTTGCAGCCAAAGCAGCGTCTTGTACGTCCCAGCTATCTGCGGCTTCACGCATGAGAACTTCAGCGGTGAAGTTATGACTTTCCGTATTCGCAAGACTCAACAACGCATGCATTGGTGCCGAGTCTTCACTGTGAAGCACAACACTTGGATGCTTATTTTGACTCACCGTAAATGTACGGTAGTCATGGTCCACTAACTGGAG
This sequence comes from Synechococcus sp. M16CYN, assembly GCF_040371545.1. NCBI lineage: Bacteria > Bacillati > Cyanobacteriota > Cyanophyceae > Synechococcales > Synechococcaceae > Synechococcus > Synechococcus sp. M16CYN. The sequence goes on along the minus strand of NZ_AP029048.1, from coordinate 1,213,628 downwards.
CAATACCCGTCCACCCTGCTGATTTAATGCGGCGTCAAGGACCCGTTGCAACCGAGAAGCGGGATCCATTACAGCCATATGCAGTGCGTTACTAGCAAGTGCTAATCGGGTGATCGGTGCTCCATAAGTGTGAGAACGATCCGCAGGGTGCCAGTCACTTGGCCACCAGCGCTGCCGAGGCTCTTCGCGCACTATCAGCTTCAATGGTTGTATCAATGATTTCGTCTGACGCAATTTCTTCTGGCTTAATGCAACCATGGCGAAGCGTCGAATATCAGCAACGCTCAGATCAGGGTCGCCCTCTCCAACGAGCTCTAGGTTACCGTTCGAATGACGCAAAAGCTGTGTTTTCAAACGGAAGTCAGGTCCAAGACGGTCCAACGCAAATGCCGTACTGACAAGTTTTTGATTAGAAGCCGGAATACGCGGCAACTTGCCGTTGAGATCAGCAAGTAATTGACCTCGATCGTTCACTACACTGATGCTCCATGCCCAACTCTGTGCCTTAACGGCTGCCAACAAAGAACTCTGGAGAGTCGGACAAATTGTCCCTCGGTTCAGCAGCGTGCGCTCTTGCTGTTCTTGTACCGGAGGAGGAGTCAACAAAGGCTGAGCAACCGTACCAGCAACATGAAACGATGCAAACAAGGCCACGACCACTAGCCGCCGCATCATGGGAACGTCACCCCGCTGACAATACCCCTAAAGCTGAAGACCCTACCTTCAACATCGACCGGAACACCGATTTTTAACTTCGTCCCACCAAAAATAATGCCCGATGCATTGGACTCAGCTTCCGCTTTTAGTAAAAAGCGCACGTAAAGCCGTTGAGATTGATTGGGATCTTTCGCTTCAACAATTCGACCATCTGGTTGAATGGCAACCAAGGGAGGGGTAAGATTTAGAACATTAAGTAACTGCACCCGACCAGCCGGCTGATTCCGAATCGTAATCTTCACGCTGCCTTCATCACGAATTGACTGAAGTAGTGTCTCAGGATCAGCGACTTGAAGTTGTCGGATATCAACGCTTACTGTCACAGGTTCCAATGTCCCCGTCGCCTTTGCCAGGGTAGAAACCAATTTTGGAGACCAAGCCACACCAGCGAGTGCAAGCGCTGCAATTGCTGCCGCTGCAGTATCTACTAGCGACAAACCGCGGAGCCAAACTAAGCGGGCCATAAGTTCTTCTTGGGAGATTAACCATATAGACAGCTGAAACAGCGATTAAACCGTGGGCGAAAGTGATCCGAACGGAGTTTGCACCACTAAAACTGCTTTATCTCAAGTCACTTGATTCTTTTTAGCCAAAAGTGCAAAAATGGTTTCTGCATCTGGTCGGGCATTAAATGTGGATAACTGGCGATAACCATCCTGATCGAGGCGGAACACTGTCCATTCCTTGGGATATGAGCGCATTAGCGCTCCCCCTTCCAGAGGTTGCAGCCAGTACGCTTGATGCCACGTAAGGATAAAGCTCCTACGGCGTTTACGTACCACGCTGCCTATTCCCACAGCTGCATCCTCCAGTCGTCCATTCAGCATGACCACCGGGCCAGAATAGCCATCACACACAGACTGAAAAGTCTCGTAATCGAATGGTTGAGGGGCAACAGCGAGCAGGACTCTAGCGTCAGGTAAGCTGGACTTGATCTGATTAAGTCGCTTAAAGTCAATAATCAATGCGCTGAGATCATCAGCCTCTCGACGAGCCAGAGCTGCCGTGCCAGCGTCCGGCCAGGCTATTAATAGGGAAAAACCTTGATCTACCAGAGCACGGGCCAAACGCAAAGCTACGGGAAGGACACGAAGATTCTCAAAGCACAGGTTGGCGGACCATCGCTGAGCCTTACCGGTAGCAAGAGCAGCCGATATGGCATCTTGAAGTTGATGTTCTGCTATTAGGAGATCAGCCGGGAGTGAGTCCTGTTTAGCCATAAGGCGATGTCATGTTTAAAGTGCCTTAGGAGAGAGACCGCTGCGCGGCGTTTACAACATCGGGAACTAAATCTAAAGCAACATCATCTAACCAGGGGCCAAGAGTGAAGCGCAGGCCCGACTGTCGCCAGGGTTTTGCCACTCCCATCGCGCTGAGGATGGGGCTATCTATTCGCTTCCCGGAACTGCATGCGCTACCACTGCTGCATGCCACGCCCCGATGTGCCAACTCTCGCACCATCGACCTTGCTGAAATTGGGTAACCCCGATCTGTGCCCGCAAGAACAGCAATATGATTGGGAAGACGATTATTCACATCAGGACCAACCAGCCTAAACCCAGGAATCTTTAGTAAGGACTGCAATAGTCGATCGCGCTGTTGGCGCACATTTGGGCCGGACCCTGGCGGAACGGATTGATATTCGGGACAAAAGGTGGGCAATGCAGAAAGTGCCTCAACCATTCCAGCGATAAGGGCTACAGGTTCTGTCCCTGAACGCAGACCAAACTCCTGACCACCTCCACTTTGGAGAGGTTGTATAGCGAGAGTCGGACGACGGATCAAAAGTCCAATCCCTCGAGGACCCTGAAACTTGTGAGCCGATAGGCTAAGTAAGTCAACGTTGAGGCTGTTGAATTGAGGGCAACCTTGAGGAATTAATTGAGTGGCGTCACTATGAAACACAATCCCCCGCTCTCTACAGGCCTTTCCAACACAGGCAACGGGTTGAAGAGTGCCCACCTCGCTTTGCGCCGCAATAAGTGAAACTAGTCTGGTGGGTGGCGCCAGGAGCTGATCCATTAACTCTAGTCGAATGTGCCCAGTGGCATCTACGGGCCAAACTGCAATTGTCCATCCCTGTTTTTTCAATTGTTCAGAAGCAGCTAACACTGCTGGATGCTCCACCGCAGACACCACGATTCGACTTGGCTGTAGCGCAGCCGCTGAGCCAAGCAAGCCAAGATGAACAGATTCAGTGGCACCGGAGGTGACGACTAATTGCTCTGGAGATACAACGAACCGCCTTGCAAGTTTCCATCGTGAGCGCTCTAGCAATTCTGCTGCTTTTAGTCCTGCAACGTGTAGGCTGCTGGGATTAGCCCAGACAGCCTGTTGGACTTGAACTACAACATCAATCACCTCTGAGCGTGGCGGTGTCGTTGCTGCAGCATCCAAATAAATTTCAGCTTCCACCACGCTTTAACCGAGATCGTGTGCGTTGTTCAAAAGAATTACTGGCCAGCTTTAGCATTGATTCAAGAGAAGTATTATTCAAAAATGCCTGGGCCTGTTCAAGCGCGACTGTTTCATCACCCGGGACTGATTCTAACTTGAGTACACCGTTAAACAAGGCTTGAGCTGGTCCAGTCATTAAGACCGGACCGGACTGATCGGGCCAAGAAATCTGTAGCGAACCTCCAGGTAATATGACTTCGGCTTGCTCATCAGCAAGATCAAGAAGGACGGCCGCAACGAGGGTCGCGCAGGCGCCTGTGCCGCAGGCGAGAGTGGGACCAATACCCCTCTCCCAAACTCGGATCTCTAAACGGTTACGTGCTCGTACTTTCAAAAAATGAACATTAGTCTTGTCTGGAAAAACGGGGTGAGCTTCCAACACGGACCCCCACTCCTCGAAAGGAACGGTGTCTAAATCGTCGACAGGAACAATAGCGTGGGGATTACCCATTCCAACCGAAACAACGTTAACCGGTAAGCCTCCGATCTTTAAAACGCCCCGGGGCAATCCATTTTCGAATTTAAGCGTTGTTGGAATTAAGTTTGGCTGTAACAACGGTGCACCCATATCCACTCGAAACCGACCATCCGGCATCAGCTCAGATTGAATCATTCCTGCCAAACTCTCGATCACCCAACGACATCCCGCGATTGATCGATTAGTATCGGCCAAGTAACACGCAAGACAACGTATACCGTTGCCGCACATCTCCGCTTCAGTGCCATCTGCATTGAAGATGCGCATGCGCAAGTCTCCATCAGTTTGGGGTGGAAGGGCCAAAATGATCCCATCGCCTCCGACGCCGAAGCGCCGGTCACAGATTCGCCGAATCCAAGCGGGCTCAGGATTAATAATCTCGGAAGGAAGCTGATTATGGCGCCCTTCAAAAATCACAAAATCATTACCGAGACCTTGGTACTTACTGAATTGCAGCATTGCTAGAGACCCGAACTGTAATAATAGGTAAGTGTGTGGCTTGACCTTCTATCCCATATCTATAACTTGAATTGATCATAAGAGAAATAGCTATGGTCATTTTAGTTTCCTCAATGAGTTACCAAGCGTCTTAATTAGGCAAATAACAGACCCTGAAACAGGGTTACGGTGGAACCGACCCAGGATAAGTAAAAATAACTACAATCCTAATCTTTACGATTTGTTATCTTGAGTTTCTATTTGCGATCTAGCAATGGATCTACCTCTTCATTTTCAATTTGAGAAACAGCAACTCCAAGGCACTATTGAAAAAGCCAGTGATATTAGTGAACTCAAAAATGTTGCGGGTTTGCTCCTTGATCTATATTTCAGACAACGAGTAGCAACAGCTCAAATCATCGCGGACAAAAGCTAGGAAGTTGTTTTTTATCTTTGTTTGATCATAATTAATTATAAAAATTTATTAGAACAAAATTTTCTTCCGACGTCTATATAAGATGGCTAACAGTCGTCTAATAAACTAGAAAAAAAATTTTATAGAGTAGGCTTTTAATTAAAAATAAAAGATTGCTCTTCATAATATCTATAATGTGCAATATTGTGACAGTTTAGGTCAATTATTAATCCTGACAATTTTTAGTAATAGAAAATTTTAGAAATTAGTTTTAATAATTATAGAATGTATAAATTTAGCAATAAGACTTATTATTTAATGCAGTATTTTACTATGTAAGTTATAAATCTATTCAAAATAATAAAACTTAACAAGTAACTAAACTTTGGGTGATAGGATAAATTTTTATTAGTGAAAAAATTCATGTTTAAACTATGTTCTAATATACTAACTTTATAATGTATTTAACTACACAGAAACGGCAGTATTTTGTATTTTAATATTTAAAAATATATATAAAGAGATTAAAATTAATTTTATAAAGCTTTATAAGATTTTACTTTTATATGAATACTAAAAAAGTAAATTTTGATTATTATTAAAATTAATACATTATTTAAGGTAATTAATAAACCAAGAGTTGATCTACCTTATTTTTATAGAGGTAGAATTTGTTTATCGCTAATCTAAAAATATTCTAGACAGAATAGTTAAGTAAAGAAATCAAAGTTTTTCTAAACAATAATTATCTAGAAATACATTTTACTTTGCCAGATATTATTTATTTGATTTCCAATCATAATATGCAAAGTAAAGCTAAAAGACTAATTTGTTGATTGAAGTTATTTTAATTTATTTACTAAATAAAAGCTTACAATTTATTAGTTATTAAAAAATAAATTAAAAACTAAATTAATTTTTATCACAACAGTAATTTTGTTTTTATAGAAGGTTCAGACAAGACTTCGTATATTAATTGAGTTATTTAAATTTCTGAATTTTGCATATAATTTCTAATTCCTAGTCAATATTAATTATTTTTGCCTACTTATTGCAATTAATTTAAGAATATGCACAAAATCCATAGATATTTATTGTAACTAATAGACTGTTTTACTACTTAAGATCTTATAATTAAGCTATTTAAATTGTATGTATATAGCTATCTAATTAGTATAAAAATTTACTTATTCTTAAAGTAAAAACTCTTAATAATATAAAGATTACAATTTATTTAGAATAATGTTTATTTAACTTCATGGTTTCTAAAAAGGGATAAATACTTTATTCATTTAAACTTTATTAAATTACCATATTTTATATTTGTGAGAGAATTTAATTAATCTATTCATTTTTATTCCCGCTAATATTAAATCTTTCCTTAAAGCTAAGGATAGCTATTAAATCAAGAAACTAATATCTTACTTTAAGTATTCTTAATACCAAAAATGATATCTTTTGTTTACTAATTAAATCCTATAAGCCAAACAAAGTATATATTGTACAAAGATCTAGAGGTGTTCAAAGCCATTTGATACTAAATGAGATTAATACTTCATGGCTTTTTATGCATTAAGATATATTTAACAAATGTTTTTAATCCTATTAACACAAAAGTCGCCAAATCACAGAAATTAATTCTAATCTCAATTCTTTGAATATATAAAAGTCATAAAGTTAAACCTACCGTCAGGATTTATTGGTAGACATAGCTGTTATCTTGACCAAGGCTAAATTTATGGGTGGTTGATTTTATGGAACTTTATGTCATTTAACTACTTAGATCAAGTTTTCTTAATCTTAGTGAGTCTTTTAGCATATTATTTAACCTATCCAACTTCTTTAACTGGCTAAGCAACAGGCGTGTGGCACCATCGCATTCATACCACATGCTGTGTTTCGTGAACGCTGCCTCATCTTCGGCTGACAACAGTCCATACGCTAATCGCTACGACCCAACCGCCCTTGAGCGGCGTTGGAGAGCCCGATGGAAGCAAGAGGGTCTTGATGTTACGGATACTGATAATAGTAAACCGGCCTTTTTTGCCCTATCGATGTTTCCCTATCCATCTGGGAGCTTACACATGGGCCATGTGCGGAACTATGTGATCACTGATGTGATGGCGCGAGTGCAACGTATGAAAGGCATGGCAGTTCTGCATCCCATGGGTTGGGATGCTTTTGGATTGCCTGCTGAAAATGCTGCGATCGAACGTAATACCGATCCCAGCGATTGGACTAACAGGAATATTAACCAAATGCGTGATCAACTCGATCGACTTGGATTGTCGATTGACTGGAACCGTGAACAAACTACGTGCCACAGCGATTACTATCGTTGGACTCAGTGGCTTTTCCTTCGATTTCTAGACAGCGGGTTGGCTTATAGAAAAAATGCCACCGTCAATTGGGATCCTGTAGATCAGACGGTGTTGGCTAACGAGCAGGTAGATGCTGAAGGCCGTTCGTGGCGCTCAGGTGCACTCGTTGAACAGCGTCAGTTGAACCAATGGTTTCTGCGTATTACTGATTACGCTGAGCCGCTATTGAACGACCTCAACAAGTTGAAAGGTTGGCCTGAACGGGTTAGGACCATGCAGGCTAACTGGATTGGACGTTCAGAAGGAGCGGAGATCACTTTTTTGGTCAATGATCAAATCGGTCAATCGATCACGATATTTACCACTCGCCCAGACACTCTTGCCGGAGCCAGTTACGTGGTGTTAGCGCCAGAGCATAAGCTTGTAGACATGCTCACAACAGAGGATCGCAGAGCCAATGTCGAACGATTTCGCGAGCAAATAGCGCGGTTAAGCGCCACTGAGCGTATTAGAGACGACAAACCTAAGCGCGGAGAGGCTATAGGTGCCAGCGTCACGAATCCTTTGAACGGCGAAATCTTACCGGTTTGGATTGCTGACTACGTCCTGGTTGATTATGGCACGGGTGCTGTTATGGGTGTCCCAGCTCATGATCAACGAGATATTCAGTTTGCCCGTATTTACAATCTACCGATTCGCCAAGTGATCGATGCTGACGGTGCCAAAGAAGCAATTGACGACGGCAAAGCCTGGACCAAACCAGGAACCTTAATTAACTCTAACGCGTTTAACGACATGACCTCAACCCAGGCCCAGGCCAAGGTCGTAGGCCACGGAGAAAGGGCCGGATGGGCTACCGGTAAAGTGACATATCGCCTCAGGGATTGGCTGATCTCACGTCAGCGCTACTGGGGTTGCCCCATACCGGTAATCCACTGTCCCTCCTGCGGTGTTGTTCCTGTTCTGAAAGAAGATTTACCGGTGCAATTGCCCCGCGGCATCGACCTCTCCAGCAAAGGTGGTTCCCCCCTCAGTCTGCAGGCCGATTGGGTCAACGTGCCATGTCCTCGTTGTGGAACGGCGGCCAAGCGTGAGACCGACACGATGGATACTTTTATGTGCTCTTCTTGGTATTTTCTTCGTTTCGCCGATCCAAATAACATAGAGCAACCCTTCAGCAAGGAAGCGGTGAACCGTTGGTTGCCAGTGAAGCAATATGTAGGAGGAGTTGAGCATGCTATCCTCCATCTACTTTACGCTCGATTTTTTACTAAAGCGTTAAAAGACAGCGGTTTGATTGATCTAGATGAGCCTTTCGAGCAACTGCTCACCCAGGGAATGGTGCAAGGGGTGACCTACCGCAATCAAAAAACCGGCAAATACATCGCACCAGCAGATGTGGAAAATCCGGATGATCCCCACGACCCTAACACCGGTGATCAGCTTGAGGTGCTGTTTGAAAAAATGTCCAAGTCGAAACACAACGGTGTTAATCCTGCAGAAGTTATTGATCGCTATGGCGCCGACACCACACGGATGTTCATTCTATTCAAAGCACCGCCTGAAAAAGATCTCGAGTGGGACGATAACGATGTTGAAGGGCAGTTCCGCTTCCTCCAACGCCTATGGCGTCTTGTAAACGCTGCTTCAGTAACAGTAAACTCGCTGGCTGAGGTTGAGCTACCAACCGACCTGACAGATGAGGAAATCGCAGTCCATCGGGCTCTTCATTTGGCAATTGAAGCTGTGAGTGAGGATCTCCGTAGCGATATTCAGTTGAACACAGCAATTTCTGAATTAATGAAATTCTCTAATACGATAATAGCAGCAGGAGAAAATGCTCTTCGCCCTCCAGTTTTGCAAGAAGCACTTTCTGGTTTGATTCGCCTACTCGCTCCATTTGCGCCTCATTTAGCGGAAGAGTTTTGGAGTCGCCTTGGTGGAGAGGGCCGCGTGCATCACCAGAGCTGGCCAGTGGTAGATCCCACCGCATTAGTGCGGGATAGCCTCACCATCGTGATTCAGATAAAGGGCAAAGTGCGCGGGACCATACAGGTTCCCATCGATATTGACAAGGAGACACTTGAGGCAATGGTTCTCGGCAGCGACGTGGCCAACAAGTGGCTCGAGGGAGCTTTGCCGAAGCGCGTGATCACCGTGCCAGGTAAACTAGTTAATTTGGTAACCTGATTTTCACAATTTTAGTGCCGCAACATCCTCTATCCCTAGAGCATAGAGGAGCGGTTGGTAGCTCCTCAAGATTTGTTGAAACGCATGCCGGCGGGATTTGACCAATTCCCTTGGGCACTGTAGCAGTCTCTGTTGGCAATGAGACGACGCATAATCCAAAAAATAGATTCATCGTTGCCATCGCCAAGAGCGTGCCTAATGTCCGCCACGGATCGTGACAAGCCGTCTTCAAGCAAACCTTCAACGCTCTGTTGTAGCCTGAGAACTGCCGCGGCGGCTTTCTTACCTGCTTCAACACCGGGTTGGTTATAGGCGTTGATGTTGATAAGCTCGCTGTAAAGTCCGACCGCGCGCTCGAATAAGGCAACCAGAGCTCCAAGACGACGTTCATCGAAGCGCCGCATGGTGATGCTCATGCTTTGTCGATTTCCTTCCGTCAACGCAGAGCGCGTACCTTGCAAGAAACCGTTAAGAAAATCACCAGGATGCTCATCCTTGATCGCAAGGACTCCCTGAATATCTTCCAGCTCTTCGATAAACGTAGCGAAGAAATTGTCCACTCCATCGCGCAACTGCTGGACATATGCATGCTGATCAGTGGAACCTTTGTTTCCATAGACAGCAATTCCCTGGTGTACGACCTTGCCATTGCGATCAAGACGCTTGCCGAGGGACTCCATAACCAGCTGTTGGAGATAGCGACTAAAAACTTCGAGGCGATCCCGATATGGCAACACCACCATGTCACGGCGACCTTGACCATCGCCAGCTGCATACCAAGCCGCAGCCATTAGAGCTGCCGGATTACGACGGATATCGACTACCCGAGTGGCTGCATCCATCTGCGCTGCACCAGATAGAAAATTCTTGATATCACAGCCAATCAATGCGCCCGGAAGCAATCCCACGGCACTAGTTATGCTTGTGCGGCCACCCACCCAATCGAACATATTGAACCGCTTAAGCCAATTCTCTTGTTGAGCCTGCTGGTCTAGAAGGCTGTCCAGCATGGTAACTGCGACAGCTTGACTAGTCCAATTCCCACCGGCTTCCTCAACGCGAAAACGAGCTTGCTCCATCCCTAAATGGGGTTCCGGCGTCGTCCCAGACTTACTCACTGTCACCACCAGTGTGGTTTTAAGCTTTTCTGACAAAACACTGAAAATATTGCTCATCCCATTTGGGTCAACGTTGTCGAGAAAATGGAATGGAAGTCCTTGATTCTTGTTTTGAAGCGATTGAATCATCAAGGCAGGGCCAAGACCACTGCCGCCGATTCCAATCCATAAAACGTCAGTAAATGATTCTCCGTTGGGGGCCTTGATTACTCCATGGATCACGTCACGACCAAAGGCTTCAATTTGACCTACCTCGTAAGAAATACGACTACGAATAGCTTCCGAAGGAGCGAGATGCGGAGACCGCAACCAGTAATGACCTACCTGTCTATTTTCATCTGGATTAGCAATTGCACCCGCCTCCAGACTTTGCATAGCTGAAAAAGCAACACTCATAGCCGATTGCATCTGGTTAAGCTGCGTAGCGTTCAAATGCATTCGGCTGATATCCAGCCACATTTCAAGGTCGTCGTGGTACCACAGCAGATCACAAAACCGCTGCCATTGAATTTGAGCGTCACTAGCGCTGAAATCCGGAAAGCTCACGGGATTGGATGTTGAGATCAAGCTGAAGCTATCCAAAGATCTGGCGGAATGCGTACCCCTTGAACAGTCCAATTAGTCTTAGCTTCAATGCCTCCGCGTTGGCGTCACGCCTCGATTCATGATCATCTGCGCTTCCTAGAATAGGGACCTGCGCCATGGTCTTGCTAGGGATTGCTCAAACGACGTTGAAGATCGAATCCATCAATGCTGGAGCCTTCCACTGTGGTTGGCCGCCTGAACCCGATCGATTTCACCGCCAAAAAGTTACAAATGCTGCAACAGCACTTTGGCGTACATCGATCGCAAACGCTTCTTGTACGGATGCTTATTGACAGAATGGATCAAACTCTAGCCTCTCTGTTTGCGTACGCTTGATCGACCGCATGCGCTTAAGCCAACAATTCTCAAAAAAGTAGCCAAGTATCGAGTAAATCTCATGCTGATCACCGCAATTCTTTTCGATAAGATTCAACATTCAAAACCTGGCGAAGGACCGCTGTTAATTGCACGTATTAGATCTAAAATGAAATGTTCAGTTTCTAGTAGGGAAACTGCAGGCGCTAAGCCAGCTACTCCTACTTAGGCGCCAAAGTAATTGCCACTATTAGCCATTTGCATAACAGCAGACTTGAATGTCCAGCTCGGGTTCTGCGCTATACGTAAGACCCTAAATTCCATGCCTGAATCTACTTAAGGTGGGCGGGCCTGTATACCCGAAACCAGTCTGAGCTTAAGAAATACAGAGATGCCCGAGAGCCGCCAGGCGCATCTGAAGCGCTGACCAATCAAAACTCCTAGGATCGGCCCGCTCGCCACCCACATCAACGTGGCTATGGGTGGTTATAGCTGTTGGAGGCAGGTCGAAGACCCTCATCCAGCCCGACAATACAATGGCAAGGACATCGTATTGCTTGGGGGTGTAGCCGCTATGAGTTGAATGAGCATTAGCGCCACTAGGTGGAGTTTCCAGACCAAGGTGAAGAGCAAAGTTATTCACCGATCCTTTCAAGTTTTTATTAGTAATGGCCCACTCACCGAGAAAAGCTGAAAAGCCGGCTCCGTAAGCACGTTTTAAAGGATCAACGAGATCAAGAACACGCCCATCCAGGCTGACAAGCGTATGGTAACTCGCCTGGTCTTCATCGCGCAGGTGGGGTGTCAAGAAAGTATTGACGGCCGAATTAACCGAATACACCGTTTCATGTAAAACAATAATCCTGGGTGTGGCGTCGAGTCGGCGGCCGAATGCATCCCTGGTAAATCGCTCACCAAAATTGGTTGGATCAATCGGAATAAAAGTTCGCCAAGAATCGGAACGTTCCTGGAGATCCTCTAATCGGAATCGGAGCTCTTTATTTAGTCCTGAACATTGACGCGCTAAAGGAGAGTGCCAAGAACGGGAAAGGGGTGCCGGTGGTATAGAACTAGATGGAGCTTCTCGCAGCCGATGATCGCCTCCATTGCTGACTCGATCAAGCAACTCCAGCAGAATCGAGCGATCATCTGTCAAAGACCTCATCTGGGTCCTAATCACGGACCAGCCCAAAATCAAACAACTGATTGAACCGATGGTTATTACAGAGATGGTGACCCATCGACCGCTCTGAACGGCCGCAGGGGCCTGCTTCAGGCTACGGTTTAGAGAATTTGAAACCATTGTTCTCGCAACGCCAGCTGATCTGATGTTGCACCTGAATCCCAATCCAAACACCAACGCTCCACCCCTGTTTCAGGGGAAAGATACGTTTCTTGGATCGAGCCGCGCCGAGCAAAGGTAACCAGCACATCTTTCTGATTCCGCATCAGCAAGGGAATAGTGTCCAGGTGTTGAACACGAAAACCATTAAGACCTAAAATTTCATCTCCCACAACCAAGCTTGCCTTCATCCCAGGACTTTGTTGCATTACACGTTGAATGACTAAAGCACCAGATGACTCCTTCAAAGTCAGTCCATGGTGTGGCATCTTCGAGGGCACGGGAACGAGTCTCAGTCCTATCGACTGGGCTGTTTGTTCCAGAGGAACCGAATCAGTGTCATCTAGCCAATGATCAAGATCAGCAGAGATACCATCAGCTAATGAAGCCAGCCAACAATGCAGATCTTGTCGACAATAGCCCCGCAGAGTTCGCCCGTAACGCTCCCAAAGGTAGCGCAGCAGTTGAGCGAGCGAAGATCCATGGGTCCGTAGGCGAACATCCAAGCAAAAGGCAACCGCAGTGCCGAGTCGGTAGTAACTTACTTGGGAGTCTCGAGATGCTGGAGTTGATTTATAAAGCTTGACCCAAGCTTCTTCCGCGCTCATTGAAAGGGATTGAATCGACCTTCCTGATGTCATTAGGACAGCTGACAGTTCTTCTCCGAGATCGCTCAAGAGCATGGACCGATCGCTACAACCAGCTAATAGAGGAAGAGACAAGTCGTAATAGCTGGTGATTCCTTCCGCAAACCACAATCCTTCACTAACTACCGGACGGGTATAGTCATAAGGCCGATATTCCGTTGGTCGAAGGCGTCTCACATTCCATTGATGCAGATATTCATGCCCCACTAGCTGAAGAAGTTTTCGATATCCCTTATCCGTTGCTAGAGCGGACCAGCTGTACTGCAAAACAGCGCTGTAATCATGTTCAAGACCTCCGTATCCGTTTTCAAGGAGCTGCAGCACGAGATGGTAACGGTCGCCAGCGGGTGGAGCCGTTCCCATGAGTTGACAAGTGGCTTTACAAACGCGCTCTAAATCAACAACAAATGTTTCTGGCCAACCAAAAGGATGTGAACCAATCAGTAGAAGTTCGTGACGATACCCCTGGACGGTAAAGGACTGGAAACCAAACAAACCAGCATGTAGCGGACTATCGATGAGTTCATCTAAATCCTCGGCATACCAACCCTGTTCCAACCTCGTCAAGGGTATATGAACCTGCCAACTATTTGGGACTACCACTTGCAAGCGATGAGGTAACCAGCGGAACCCCTCGACTTCCAGTACCACAGACGCTAGGGCGAGAGATGCAAGATCCGGATCAATGAGTCCCGTACGAACACTTAGGTCTCGTGATTCAACCGCGTAGGTCAGTGTAAGCGGATCAAGATCGACCAGGTCGCATTGCCACTTATGCGGGGCCAGACGACGGATGCTTAGAGGGGTACCTAGGCTGTGCAGTGTGAGGCTGTGAAGATGCTGCACATGATCCCGAACGGTATAGGACCCAGGCGTCCATACAGGAAACTGCAGAATTTGGCGGTGCCATTGAGGCTCCCACTCCATCTGGACCCAGACCGTTTGGGTGGAAGGCTGGCTCAAGTCAAGCCGAATCTGAACCGAACCGCTCACGTCAACCCTGCCGAGGTGTTAACTCAACCATTCTTACAAAGTCACTTTTTAGATTTTCCAATAGACGGCAGAAAGCAGCGTACGATGACGTTTTAGTGAATACTAATGTGGAGACTAACGCCGCTATCAGCCCGACAAATACAGTTGATCGGGTAGGTCTCGTAATGAACAGTGGTAAATGTCGGCATAAGCTAACAATCACCCGATATTCTCAAGATAGTTACTTTGATCAAGCTTGAAACTTTTTTGGATCAAGACAAGTTTAGATCAAATCAGGAGCTAAATAATCGAGCCACACTTAGAGAGTTGACAGGATGCAGGGACAGGACATGAACCAATTACTTGATTTGACCCAGCCTGGTCAGCAAAAACCTACCGACCGGGCCCTCTTATATCCCAACGTCAATATAGTGCCCTCGACAAGCCCTCCATTAAGGATTGGTGTGATGGCCTCCGGAAATGGAACAAATTTCGAAGCTCTAATTCAAGCAATCAACTCCGGTTGGCTTAGTGCGGAAATCCCGCTCTTAGTGGTAAATAATCCGGACTGCATGGCACAAAAACGAGCAAAAGCCCATGGCATTGCTGTAAAGGTAGTAGATCATCGGGGATATTCAAATCGGCAAGCTCTCGATCGTCAGCTCGTGAATTTATTTCAATCGAATCAGGTCGATGTTGTAGTGATGGCTGGCTGGATGCGAATTGTTACCGATGTGTTGGTAAATGGCTTTTCTGAACGGCTGATCAATATTCATCCTTCACTTCTACCCAGCTTTCGCGGTCTGGATGGCGTTGGTCAAGCACTCCAAGCAGGCGTGTGCATTAGCGGCTGCACGGTTCACCTAGTCACCACCGAGCTTGATGCTGGACCCATTCTTTCTCAAGCCGCCGTACCAGTCCTCGATGATGATGATCACAAATCCCTAGCTAGGAGAATCCAAATGCAAGAGCACATCCTACTGCCTGCGACGTTGCAACAGATGGCCCATCGCTGGCGTCAGGGATAGAAAGGATGTAGAGGAAGACCATTTTCTGGGGGTAGGCCTGCCATCAGATTCAGACACTGCACACCCTGACCAGCTTGGCCCTTGATCAGGTTGTCAATTGCACTCATCAGCACTAATTGGCCGGTACGACTGTCAACCTGTACTGAAAGAAAGGCTAAGTTTGTGTGCCGTGCCCATTTCGTAGAGGGGTAGGTGCCGACAGGAAGCACGGAGACGCATGGGTGGTGGCGGTACACCGCGTTGAGTACCGTAGTGCAGTCCTCGGCTGTCAGGCCTGGATCACGAAGACGCGCATACACCGTTGAGAGAAGTCCTCTTACCATCGGTACTAAATGGGGAGTAAATTGAATATGGATGGTGTGACCGGCAACCTCTTCAGCTATCTGCTCAATCTCAGAAGCGTGGCGATGCCCAATAACTCCATAGGGGGCTATAGCTTCTGCAGCCTCAGCCAATAGCATGGTTTCTTTTGGAATCCTTCCGCCGCCAGAAGTTCCTGTCTTTGCATCGATGACGATCCTATCAGTCTCGACCAAGCCTTGTTTCAAAAAAGGAAGCAGTGGCAAAAGGCTGGCTGTTGGAAAGCAACCAGGTGCCGCAACAAGCTTCGCCTCTGCGATGGCAGGTCCATTCCATTCTGGCAAACCATACACGGCATCTCGACAAAGATCTCTATCTTCTCGATTAAGCTTGCCCGCTTCCTGGGCATAAACCTGAATCCATTGGTCCAGTGACCGATAACGGAAATCAGCCGAGAGATCCACAACTCGAGTACCACGATTGAGTAATCGTGGGGCTAAGCGACACGCCAGACCGCTCGGCAGGCTAAGAATGGCAAAATCTGCAACCTCGGAGATTTGTTCAGGGTTGACCGGTTGGACAAGTGGATCGTCCGGAATCGGGAGGAATGAACAGACCGAACTCCAGGGTCGACCAGCGTTACGTTCTCCGCCGAGGTAGGTCACTGAAAAGGAAGGATGTCCTTGAAGTAACCGGATGATTTGAATCCCTCCGTAACCGGAAGCACCGATGACCGCAACACGAGCATCGGCTGCACCTACCATTTCAGCCATGGTTGACGGTTTATTACTTGCCATGGGGCGCTCACAGACCAATCGATCGTATAGAGATCAATAATGAGAATTGATTCCACGGTCTCAGGCTCCTGAATTTTAGTTCTTCCATTCAGTCGGACGAACCGATCCGGTTTGACAGCATTGCAGACGCTCTTGTAGCGATTCGCAACGGCGCCTGTGTAGTGGTTGTTGATGACGAACAACGTGAAAATGAAGGGGATCTGATTTGTGCAGCGCAGTTCGCCACCCCGGAAGCAATCAACTTTATGGCAACAAATGCCAGAGGCCTCATCTGTTTGGCCATGAAAGGTCAGCGTTTGGATGAACTCGATCTCCCCCTCATGGTGAATCGCAACACCGATGCCAACAAAACTGCATTCACCGTGAGCATTGATGCCGGGATTGAGCATGGTGTCACAACAGGCATTTCTGCAGACGACCGCGCTCGAACAATTCAGGTCGCCCTGAATCCTTCAACCTGTCCGGCTGATCTACACCGTCCGGGTCATGTTTTCCCATTAAGAGCCCGCTCAGGTGGAGTTTTGAAGCGCGCCGGTCATACAGAGGCCGCCGTAGACCTTGCATTGTTGGCGGGTCTCAGTCCCGCTGGCGTCATTTGTGAAATACAAAATACCGATGGGTCTATGGCCCGTTTACCCGAACTTAGAGTCTATGCCGATCGGTGGAACCTGAGGCTTATCAGCATTGCCGATCTCATTCGCTACCGGCTCGAGAATGAGAGATTTGTTAAGCGACTTGCCCATGCAAAACTCCCCAGCCAATTCGGGACTTTCAAAGCGATTGGTTACCGCAATGATCTTGACGGCTCTGAGCACATTGCTTTGGTTAAGGGAAGTCTCTACTCATTAAGCGAACCAGTCTTGGTTCGTATGCATTCTGAATGTCTCACTGGCGATGCATTCGGATCCCTCCGCTGTGATTGTCGCCCTCAATTGGAGGCAGCCCTTCGCCAAATCGAAATCGAGGGTGCGGGGGTAGTGGTTTATCTGCGACAGGAAGGTCGTGGAATCGGATTAATCAACAAACTGAGGGCATACAGTCTCCAAGATGGAGGACTGGACACCGTGGAAGCGAATGAACGCTTAGGTTTTCCAGCTGATCTTCGAAACTACGGGGTTGGAGCGCAGATTCTTTCTGACCTCGGAATCCATCGCTTACGGTTACTTACCAACAACCCACGTAAAATTGCCGGTTTAGGCGGCTACGGCCTACAAGTCGAAGAACGTGTGCCTCTTATTATGGATCCAGGGTACCACAATGCTGGTTATCTCGCTGTCAAACGTGACAAGCTCGGGCACTTATTCGAAACCAATAACCCATGCACAATTTTGTCAATGACAATTCTAGGGCAATCTGAGTCTTGGTCAGCCGTGCGAGAGCAAGTCGAAGCCCTGGCTAATAAGCATGAACTTCGACTAGAACCCATTCATGAAGCCAGGCTGCTTGCCCTCTGGGACTGCCCTCAGTTTGTTTGGAAAATCGTTCCAGGAAGTTTAAATCCTGCGCCTTTCATTCGTGCACTTGCAGCAATTGAGGCTACCAAAGAATTAGGATTGATGCGCGTTTCGAGCGAACGTATAGCGTTACATCCGCCTCAAACGCTAGAACGCCTGGATAGACAGCTTTCCGACTTGGAGACCGAAGAGGAAGCCAAGCTAATGATGATTAGTCCAGTTCTGTTGCTTTGGCGTCACGCTCAAATGTGACACCAATCCAATGGGATTTAGTCGTCTTGAACCGTTATCTTATTTATACGAGAACCTTTACTTAGTTTTAAAACAACGTTCATATTGTTGGTGAGACCAAACACAGTATGAACACCATCAAGGTGAGGCTGGGCTTTGTGGCAGATGTAGAACTGTGAGCCACCAGTATTACGGCCGGCATGAGCCATAGCCAATGTTCCTGCCTGATGCTTTTGAGAATTTATTTCGCAATCGATTTGATAACCAGGACCACCTGTGCCAGCCATTCTCTTAGAACCTTTACGGCTGTTCGGACAACCACCTTGTGCCATGAAGCCAGGAATGACGCGGTGAAAAGCGAGACCATCGTAGAAACCATCTCTTGCCAACGTCACGAAGTTAGCGACGGTGTTGGGAGCATCGGCTTCAAATAATTCGAGTTTGATTAGGCCTGCCTCTGTATCCATCAGGGCCTTGATCATGGCGGCACGAGCAAAGGACCAGTCTAAGAACAAGGCAGGATGTAATAGTCGGAACAGCATGGATGAATACCCAAAGTCTCAATCTGTCGAACGCCCGCTTAGGAATTATCGGAGGAACTGGCCTTTATGCAATAGCCGGACTCGAAACTGAAGAAGAGCTTGCGATTGAGACGCCCTTTGGTGCTCCATCAGATCTTCTCCGAATTGGACGTTTGCAAAGCATGGACACCATCTTCCTGGCTCGCCATGGAAAGTACCACCAACTGCTGCCGCAAGATGTACCTTACAGGGCTAATATCTGGGCGATGCGTTCTCTAGGAGTGCGCTGGCTGGTTTCAGTGTCAGCCGTTGGATCGCTACGAGAAAACGTGAAGCCCAGGGATATAGTGATACCCAACCAATTCATCGACCGCACGAAACAGCGTCGTCAAACTTTTTTTGGGGAAGGTTGCGTAGCTCACGTTAGTCTTGCTGATCCTTTCTGTATCAAACTGAGTGAGTTATTAGCAGATGCAGGAGAGACGTCTATGCCTCACGGGCGTGTGTTGCACCGCGGTGGTACCTATTTGTGTATGGAAGGGCCTGGGTTCTCCACACGCGCAGAGAGCGAGCTTTATCGCAGTTGGGGATGCTCAGTTATCGGCATGACAAATCACACAGAGGCTAGCCTAGCCAGAGAGGCTGAGCTGGCCTATGCCTCGCTGAGCATGGTGACCGACTTCGATTGTTGGCATCGGGACCACGATGCCGTGATGGCGCGCACAGCAATGGATAACCTTCAAGCCAATACCGCATCCACAAAAGCTATTCTACATAAGTTCACGCAGCGCTTATGCGAGGAGCGTCCTGCATCCACAGCGCACACAGCGCTGGCGAATGCTCTGATCACTTCAAAAAATAATGTGCCTCCTAAAACTCGCCGCAAGCTGGATTTGCTTACGACTCCTTATTGGGGATCCTGCAATCAAAGTTGAGTAAGAGTTACCCCACACGAATCCAGCGCAGCACGAAGATGTTGATCATGCTGTTCAAGAACCAGTCTGGCCTGATCTCTGGATAGACCAGCTGCCTTCATCAACAAAGCAAGCTTCACCGACCCTCCAGAAGAGGCCAACAGTGCTAGACCTTGTTCTCGCTTCACACCAACTAGGTCTCTTAGAATGCGAAGTGAGCGGTCCATTAGCTTACCGTTGCTTGTCGCCATATCGATCATTCGGTTGCCATAAACCTTTCCCAAACGAACCATCACCGTTGTGGACAAAATGTTGAGAGCCATTTTCGTTGCGGTGCCGGCCTTGAGCCTGGTCGATCCAGTTAGCAGCTCAGGACCTGTCAAAAGCCGAATGTCGATGTCGCAAGGCAGGGGGGCTTGATCTGATGGAACACAGGCAATCGCAATGGCAAGAGCACCGATGGAGCGTGCATGAAACAAACCACCAAGTACGTAGGGCGTTGTCCCCCCAGCTGTAATACCCACCAAACAATCACCGGTCTGAAAACCATGTCGATGCAAGTCGTCACGACCAGACTCGTCTAAGTCCTCTAGGCTTTCGGAGCTTCGTAGCAAGGCGGGGCTCCCTCCGGCCAAAACCCCTTGTACAAGGCTGGGGTCATTACAAAATGTTGGGGGGCATTCGGCTGCATCCAACACTCCCAGTCGACCGGAGGTTCCAGCGCCTAAATAAAAAAGACGCCCACCCTGGCGCAGCCGATCTGAAATAGCATCGACAGCAGCTGTAAGCTCATTAGCGGCGGCGGCGACAGCCTGCTGAGGAAACCGATTTTCCTTAATAAACAGCTTGACCAGGTCAGTGGTCGCAAGTCGATCTAGTTGGGTACTGCGAGGATTACTTTGTTCCGTAAGCAGGTGACCACGATCATTAGAAGGCTGGATTTTTGAGTCAAACACAGTGACCGGTATTAGAGCAAATCCTCGAGATGCTGACGCAGCGCGTCAAGTTCAGGGTTCGATTCGGATTCAATCGGTGGATCAATGGTCGAGAGCTGATCCAAAGATTGAGGAGCTATATCCTTCCACTGACTCGTATCGCGGTTGGATTCCGGGGGTGCCATGAACAAACGTTCCTCATCTGTACTGGGAACAAAACCGGTCTTAATTAATCGAGCCTCATAACCTGCATTTTGACAGAACAGTTCCACATCCTCTCGATTCAACTTCTCAACAGTAGGTGCTGGAAAGTCTTGGGCCTCGAGCAGGCCGGCATAACGTTCCGCATCTTCTGGGTTCTCAAACAACAACACCACAGTCCTTCCGGCGATCTCCAATGAATGAATGCCTTCGCTGTCCGTGCCAGCGTCAAACAAAAGCACGTGAACGCGCATTCCAGAACCACCAAGTAAACACTAAACAAAGTCTCTCATCGACTAATAGATAAACCAATTCGATGAGCCGCGGAGTTACCTCACTACATCTCAGATTCAAGCGCTAACTCTTGGAGGCGTCGGTATAATGCGCGCTCGGCTTCTCCAAGATCCGCAGGAATAACCACGACAATTTCAACTAATTGGTCCCCTTGTTGATTGTTAAAACCGAGACCACGACCCCGAAGACGAAGAAGTCGTCCGCTAGATGATCCAGGGGGAACCTGCAACGTCACAGGTCCTTCAAGTGTGGGTACATCAACAGCGCATCCGAGAACTGCATCGGGTGGGAAGAGTTCCAGCCTGTAGTGAATGCAAAGTCCATCAACACGTAGTCCTTCCCCTGTAACTACACGCAACTGCAAAAAATGATCACGACCACCAGGGGCAACATCAGCCAAGCGCAAACGCCAGCCGTCTCCAGCGAGTGGTGGTGTATTCAGCTGAATTATGGTGCCATCACCCAGGGTCAACTCTACCTGCGTCCCTAGAAGTGCCTGATCTGGTGTGAGTTCAACCAAAGATTCAAGATCTTCCACGGCCCGCACTGGTGGTGGTGGTGGAGAAACTGCCGCGGTTGGTTCCGAAGATTGGAAATTATTTTCTTGATCAAAAAACGATGCTGCAGGCTCAGGCTGATTACACCGTTTCTGTGTGCCAAAAATTACATCAAGGTACTCATCAAAATCAGGAAACCCATTAGAGAAACAGTCGCTATTGGCAGCGATAACTCCTCGACCTTTCTGCCAGGCGTCACGCCGTTGCGGATCGTTCAAGACGACATAGGCTTCGTTAATAAGCTTGAATCTTTCTTCGGCAGATGGATCATCTCCATTGAGATCTGGATGCCAACGACGGGCCTCTCGACGAAATGCTCTTTTGAGTTGATCGGCATCGCTATCAGGTTGGATTCCCAGCAGAGACCAGTAATCGGGATCAGCGGTAGATGTCATCGTCCCAAGCAGATGAATCACGGCGATTCGTGCCACGGTTTCGATCGGAGGGTCGACTAGGGGCACTCCAGGGATCGTCATCCCAATCATCTGAAAAAAATTCGTCTTTAAGCGAACTCAGGGTGCTGCGAATACCTTGAAAGGGACTTCCATCGGTCCGACGTTCAGCAGAGAGGCGCCGATTTAGACCAAATAAGGCCTCTTCCAAACTGCTAACACAGAGATCAATCTCTTGTAGAGCATCGGCCGCCAAGGAATTCTGCACATCACGGATGGCCATTTCTACGGCGAGTTGCTGACGCTCTGCACCGTAGGGACCAAGTTCCAGCGCCGCGTCACGTAAGCGACGTTCCGCCTGAGCCAACAGGGTTTGAGCACGGTTACGTATTTCAACTTGATTACGCGTGCGACGATCTTCGTCCGCTCTTGCCTCGGCTTCGGCTAAAAGCGCCGTTACTTCTTCTTCATTGAGATTCGAGCCGCCCTGAATCGAAACGGATTGCTTGCGTCCCGTGGTCCGATCAATAGCACTCACCTGCAACAAGCCATTGGCATCGATGTCGAATGCCACTTGTACTTGGGGAACACCACGGGGCGCAGGAGGAATACCAGAAAGACGAAACCGCCCCAAAGATTTGTTGTCGGACGCCATTTGGCGTTCACCTTGCCAAATGTGAATTTCAACAGAAGATTGATTGGTCTCGGATGTACTAAACACATCTGATTGACGAACCGGAATAGGCGTATTACGTGGAATTAAAACCTTCATTAATCCGCCCACAGTTTCTAAACCAAGAGAAAGCGGTGTCACATCATTTAGAAAAAGATCTCGCAACTCACCGGTAAGGATCCCGGCCTGAACAGCAGCTCCGATTGCAACTACCTCATCAGGGTTAACTGATTGACAAGGATTAATCGGAACCAACGTGCGGACAAGTTGTTGAACCATCGGCATTCGGGTGCCTCCACCAACTAGAACGACATCTTCGATGTCATCTGCAGACCATCCGGAATTATGTAAGGCAAGCTGTACAGGATTCAAAAGACGATCTAACAGATCAGGACAAAGCCCTTCAAAGGTGGTGCGATCCAGCTTTGTTTCTATATGGAGTGGCCCTTTTGACCCCGTAGCAATAAACGGGAGCGAGATTAGTGTTGTTAAAACACCAGATAGTTCTTGCTTTGCCTTCTCTGCTGCTTCGGTTAAGCGCTGTAGGGCCTGCCTATCACGGCGCAAGTCGAGACCATTGTTTTTCTCGAACGAATCCGCCAGCCAATCAACAATACGCTGGTCAAAGTCATTGCCACCGAGCTGTGTATCACCATTGGTAGATTTAACGTCAAACACGCCGTTAGCAATCTGAAGCAAGGAGACATCAAATGTGCCGCCACCTAAATCAAATACAAGAACCTTCCGTGTAGCACTACGATCAAATCCATAAGCCAAGGCAGCGGCAGTAGGCTCATTCAGAATTCGCTCGACGGAAATCCCCGCCAATCGTCCCGCGTCACGAGTTGCCTGACGTTGGGTATCGTTGAAGTAGGCAGGAACAGTAACAACCGCTGCTTCAACTGTTTCACCCAGATAGCTAGAAGCATCATCCGAAAGCTTGTTGATGATGCTAGCAACTAACTCTTCGGGTGCATACTCGCGTTCAGTGACAGGACAGGGCACACGTACCTGGCCACGATCATTTGCCCGAACCGTGTAAGGAACCGAAAGGCTACTGTCTTCGAGCTCATCCCATTTCCTTCCCACAAACCGCTTAAGATTGGAGAAGGTATTTCGGGGACTTAAGACAAGCTGACGTCGAGCTAGTTGGCCAACCAAAAGCTCTTGGTCCTTGGTGTAACCGACCACAGATGGTGTAGTGCGAGTACCCTCGGCATTCGCGATGACGTGTGGTCGTCCCGCCTCTAACACGGCAACAACCGAATTAGTCGTCCCCAGATCGATCCCGACGATCCGCCCCATACCCGCAAATAGTGGAAACCCAAGCTAACGGCCGATTCCAGATCAGATCCATTCCATATCTTGACTAAAAAACGAGCTTTAAGTCGTTTTAGTGGCTTCAGGCGATCTCAGCGATACTTTGGTTAAGTGCGACCTTACGGGAACTGTCCAGAACCATGGACTATCCATATCTTCTTCGAAATCGACCACGATCCGAAAAGTTGTTGGACGCTGGGTTCAAGAATCTTATGGTCGCTTTAGCTTCAGTGGTTGCTTTAATTCTTTTTGCGATTCTAATAGTTGTGTTTAGGGGTAGTCTCGAATCAATGGGTCGCTACGGCTTAAGGTTTTTGACTACGTCTAACTGGAACCCTATCGATGATGAATATGGTGCAGGTGCAGCCATCTATGGAACCTTAGTTACATCACTGCTTTCGCTTCTGATTGCAATACCTCTTGGTGTAGGAACTGCCATCTTTATTACTCAAAACATTATCCCTTGGCGAATTAGAAATCTTATTGGCTTAATGGTGGAACTCCTTGCTGCAATTCCCTCAGTTGTTCTTGGTTTGTGGTCCATCTTTGTGATGGAACCATTCATTCGGCCATTTCTAGAATTCCTACACAATTATCTAGGGTGGATCCCATTGTTCAGTACACCACCAATGGGGCCAGGAACACTGCCGGCAGTTTTTATCTTAGTTATAATGATTCTACCTATTATTACTTCAATCTCTCGTGATTCACTAGATCAGGTACCTGAAAAATTAATACAGGCTGCATATGGTATAGGAGCAACGAGATGGGGCGCTATTATGAACGTAATCTTGCCTGGTGCGATATCTGGAATTGTGGGAGGAATCATGCTTGCGCTGGGGCGGGCAATGGGTGAAACGATGGCTGTAACAATGATTATTGGCAATTCTAATAACCTCAGTCTTTCGTTGCTGGCCCCGGGTAACACCATCGCTGCAATGCTTGCTAACCAATTTGGTGAAGCTGATGGACCACAGGTTTCATCGCTTATGTACGCCGCCTTCGTCCTGATCATAATGACTTTGTCGGTAAATATCTTTGCCCAGTGGCTCGTTAAACATCTCAGCTTTAAATACTGATATGATATATTTTATTTTCAATCAATTAACTAATAAAAAAACCGACCTCAATTACAATCCATACTTAATCCGAAATATCGGCAATCAGATTATGACGATGCTTGCCGGATTGTTTTCGGTGATTGCCATTCTACCATTGATACTTGTACTTAGCTACATTTTAATCAAAGGTTCGTCTCAAATCAGCCTAAGTTTATTCACGGAACTTCCACCATCACCCGGATTAGAGAGTGGTGGAATTGGCAATGCTCTACTTGGAACATTTGTTGTTACAACTATTGCCGCGTTTGTTTCCATTCCTATAGGAGTTGGAGGAGGAATATTCCTTGCTGAATATTCTAAAAGCGGTTGGTTTGCTAAATTCATTCGGTTCGGAACAAATGCTCTTTCTGGCATTCCATCGATCATCACTGGTGTTTTTATCTACGGGACAATCGTGGTTAACCGATTAATATTTGGACACACTTATAGCGCTCTTGCTGGTGGCTTAGCTCTGTCTATTTTAATGCTGCCAACGATAATCAAGACGACCGATGAAGGGCTTAAGCTTGTTTCCGACGATCTTAGACGTGGCGCTCTTGGAGTTGGGGCCTCAAGATTTGTCACTATCGTACAAATCACTCTCCCAATGGCACTTACACCTATTACGACAGGGATTGTACTGGCTATCGCTCGTGCAGCAGGTGAAACAGCCCCACTAATTTTCACTGCCTTGTTTTCTCCTTATTGGCCTGATCTTTTATCAAGAGACAGCATATTCTCTCCGATCGCTACTTTATCAGTATTAATCCATAATTTCTCAATTATGCCTCTTAAAGCCCAAAATGAATTGGCATGGGCTGCATCTTTTATACTAGTTTTATTAATTTTTTGCCTTAATTTATTTTCACGCTTACTTGTGCGAATTGCTTCTAAATAATTTTTCAAATCTGAACTTATCTAGCATGCAATTAATCTTCCTTCTGCCAACAATTGCTATCTGAACGAGGTATGGTTAACGTCACCAAAACAATCCAACACAATAAAAAAGAGGAAATTATTATCTCACTACAAAATGTGACTATTAGTTACAGTGGTGCCGAGGCGGTTAGAAATGTTTTCTGTGATATACCACGTGGCAGAGTGACAGCTTTCATCGGCCCTTCTGGTTGTGGTAAGTCAACGGTTTTGCGTTCTCTTAATCGTATGAATGACCTAATTGATGGCTGCGCACTTAAGGGTCGAGTTTTATTTGATGGTTCTGATTTATACGCACCAGAAGTTGATCCAGTGGAAGTCCGACGACGCATTGGTATGGTCTTTCAACAGCCCAATCCTTTTCCGAAGAGCATCTACGAAAACATAGCCTTTGGAGCGCGAATCAATGGGTTCATAGGGGATATGGATGAACTAGTAGAGCGCTCACTTCGACAAGCAGCTGTGTGGGATGAGTGTAAAGACAAGCTAAATGATAGTGGGTATTCTCTGTCAGGTGGCCAGCAGCAGCGCCTATGCATTGCACGCACAATTGCGATTCAACCAGAAGTGATTCTGATGGACGAACCTTGTTCGGCATTAGACCCGATCTCCACGCTAAAGATCGAAGAAACGATGCACGAACTCAAGAAAGACTTTACTATTGTTATTGTTACTCATAATATGCAGCAAGCTGTTCGCGTCAGCGATGTAACTGCCTTTTATAATGCCGAGCCAGTTGAAGGTGGAAGTGGAAAGGTTGGCTACCTCGTCGAGTTCAACGAAACGGAAGGAATTTTTAACTCGCCGCAGCAACAAGCTACCCAAGATTATGTATCCGGTCGCTTCGGCTGAATCTTGGCCTAGCTGACGCTGATTAAAAAGTTTTTCATCCTCGTCGTCAAGGTCTTCCAAATGCAGCATCTGCGCAAGAGAGACTGGCGCGCAAGGGCTGGAAAAGCGGAGAGCGAGGGATTCGAACCCTCGATAGAGTTGCCCCTATACAGCATTTCCAGTGCTGCGCCTTCGACCACTCGGCCAGCTCTCCACCGGCTTTTGCCAGATGCCAATGTAGCAGGGCGTTTCCGAATGGATGGCATGGGCTCAATCCACCAAATCACCATTCACTGGCGGCAGCAGAACCGCACTATCACCCACAAGGTCCCAGAAGGGGAGTACATACTGCAGAGCTTTGAACAACAAGGGGACTCCCTTCCATTTTCTTGTCGCAATGGATGCTGCACAAGCTGTGCCGTCAGAGTTCGGAGCGGCACTCTCGACCAAGGGGAAGCTATAGGGTTATCCCACAAACTCCGCGGCCAAGGCTACGGGCTTTTATGCGTTGCCAGAGCAATTGGTCCTTTAGAGGCAGAGACCCAAGACGAAGACGAAGTTTACGATCTCCAGTTCGGACAACATTTTGGTCACGGCAAAATCGGCCACGGCTTTCTCCTAGATGAGGAGTATTAATGAAACAACAACTCACCACCACAGCAGCGTTTGAGGCTTCTTTGGAAGAAGCAAGGTTATCTCAGCTGGTTAGCATTGCTCGAAGGGCTGCCGAAGAAGGCGGAGCCGAGCTCATGCGCCACTACGGCCGCCTCTCATTGATTGAAAATAAAGGTCGTGCGGGAGACCTTATCACTAACGCAGACCTTGCTGCGGAACGGGTTGTCTTGGACTTTCTAGCTAAAGAGACTCCTGACATCGCTGTTTTGGCAGAGGAAAGTGGCGCCATAGGCGCACAAGATGGACTGCGCTGGTGTGTGGATCCGCTTGATGGAACAACCAACTTTGCTCACGGATATCCTTTCTTTGCTACATCCATCGGTCTTACCTTTAACCAAAAACCTTTGCTTGGTGCTATTGCAATCCCCCTTTTAGGGGAAACCTATTGGGGTGCACCAGGAATCGGAGCTTTCTGCAATGAACGCGCTATCAAGACTAGTTCCTGTGAGCATCTTGGGGAGTCTCTACTTGTAACAGGATTTGGCTATGATCGTTGTTCGCAGCTAGACAATAACTATGCTGAATTCTGCTGGTTTACACATCGCACTCGTGGCGTAAGGCGGAGCGGTGCCGCTTCTGTTGACTTGGCCTTTGTAGCCGCAGGCAGACAGGATGGTTATTGGGAGCGCGGCTTATCCCCCTGGGACTTAGCTGCAGGTGTGGCTCTAGTTGAACTTGCAGGAGGTTGTGTCAGTGGATACGAAGGTGAAGTATGTCAAATCAATAACGGCAGAGTTGTTGCTGCGGGGCCATCCCTCCATCCAATTATACTGAATGTCCTTGCTCAGGTTTCACCGCTGAGCGGCGAGGCGTTTGGAGCACCCGAAATCACGGTTATGGGATCCTGAACACAAGGCGAATGTTCCGAAGATGGCGCTGCAACCGGCAGCTGGCGCAAAGGATCTGAATCCGCGTCAAGTAGAAACCAATCGGAATCTTACTGAGCGACTCGCTCGCGTGTTTCGACTCTGGGGTTACGACGAGGTGTCACCACCGCGGATCGAACGGATGAAAACCTTGATGGCTGGCGGCGCTATTGCAAGCCGTGACATCGTGCGTCTTGTGGCAGACGACCCGCTGGGATTAAGGCCGGAAATGACGGCCTCAATTGCCCGTGCAGCCAGTACTCGACTCGCCAATAGACCACGCCCAATGCGTTTATGGGCTTCGGGAACTGTGTTCCAGTCAAGGGCTGCAGACGAGGGCGGTCAGCGTATCGAAGAAAACCTGCAAAGCAGCGTTGAACTCTTTGGAGTGGCAGCCATTGAAGCAGAGATGGAATTACTAAGCCTGCTGATGGCTTCAGTGGCTGTTCTAAATCTTGGTTCTATGAATTGTCCTCGCCTTCTTTTAGGGCATACCAGAATCATGGAACTGATTCTCCAGCCCTTTAAAGGATCAAAACGGGATGCTGTGCGTTCGGCTCTGATCCATTTTGACCGATTGGCAATCGAGACTATGGAGTTGTCGGTTAAAGAGCGACAAGTACTACTGACCTTGCTTGATTGTCGTGGTACCCCCGAGCAGGTTCTACGTCAACTTCAAACTTTTTTCGGCCAGCAACCCGTGTTTAACGACCTTAGTCGCCTGTGCACGCTTTTGAGGCGAACAGCCCTTGAACAAGGGATCGTGGTCCAACTCGACCCCAGTTTTCAACCTCGATTTAAGCTCTACACCGGTTGGGTGTTCCAATTAGTTTGTAATGGACGCTCCGCTCCCGTCGTCATCGCCCGTGGTGGCCGTTACGATGATCTTGTTCAGCGTTGTGGTGCTCCCAGTAATCAGGCCTTTGGTGCAGGATTCAGCCTAGCTATAGATCCGATACGAGAACTTATGGCCGATGGAGGTATTGTGGCTGAAGCGGAGCCAGATGTGATAGTGGTCTACTCTTCACAATCGAATCTGGAAGAGGCGCTTGAACGCCAACGTGGTTGGCACGAATCTGGTCGGGGAGCTGTAATCGAATTGCATCCGATCAAGTCAGTGGATGAGGCACAATTGCTCGCCCAAGCTCGTGGGAAACTTCAGCTAGACTGGATCGGTCCGTAGGATTACTTAAAAGAGAAAAGCAACACCACCATGACTCACACCATAGTTACCGATATATGTGAGGGCATTGCCGACTGCATTGACGCTTGCCCTATAGCTTGTATCAATCAGGGCAATGGTAAAAATAAAAAAGGAACAGATTTTTACTGGATTGACTTTCAAACATGTATTGATTGCGGAATTTGTCTACAAGTTTGCCCAGTAGAAGGGGCAATTCTTCCAGAAGAGCGTCCGGAGCTCCAGAGGGCATCGATGTAAATCCTCAGAGTACATAACTAAACAAAGTTTTTGTGACCTGTGCTTCCAGATCATATCGAAATAAGTAAAAGCCTGATCACAAAACATGTGGGGGAAACCTAAATAGACTTTTATGGCTATGTCTTACGTGAGTAAAAATGTTTTCGATTTAGTTATTGCTAACAAATAAAGATCTTTTAGTCGTTTACTCTCTTTTCATTTTTGCTAAGCGCTATCACTTTAAACGTACAAATATGAGGCTTATAAACACGTGTGTCACGCTTCTAGCAACTATTGACCCATTGATTATTTATTCAAGTAGGGATCAAAAAAATAAATCAAGAGAATGACAACGGGTACAGCGAGTACGGTACTTGAGCAGATTCAATACTCGCCACACAGTACTCTAAAAGGCCAACATTGACGGATAGAGACTGTGAAGCCTTGAAGATTATCGAAACAGCCGAGAAGAAGATTAGAAAAGCCTGACTAGTGCCGTTAATAGCGCCTGGTAGAAGCAACACTCTAATTCGATGTTGAACGAATGGTTGCTAGGAGGGAGAGGATGGGGGACAAGAACAGCAAAGCCCCTCCAGTTCTGTAACGTCATACTCATCGCCTGAAACGCATATTATGGGCTTAACATCAACCGGTTTGGTTCGGAGACCCCTCTAAAAACACTATTGAGCATCAATAGCTTTTATTATTAAGGTTTAGTTTTTCATGTTGCTACCATGACGATGTTAAATGAGCAGGGCCAGATTCAAATACACACTGAAAATATATTTCCTATCATAAAAAAGGCGGTTTACTCCGGCCATGAAGTGTTTCTGAGAGAACTCGTAAGCAACGGTGTTGATGCGATTAGCAAGCGGCGTATGGCTGCCATGGCATCTGATTGCAGCGAGGGAGAAGATGGTGCAATCAAGATTCACGCCGATCGTAAAGCGAAAACGCTCACTATTTCCGACAATGGAATTGGAATGACCGCCGATGAAGTGAAGCGCTACATCAACCAGGTTGCATTTTCTAGTGCTGAGGATTTTCTGAAGAAATACAAACAGGAAAACGACGCAATTATAGGTCATTTTGGACTGGGTTTTTATTCAAGTTTTATGGTGGCGGAACGCGTTGAACTGCTTACCAAATCGGCAAAACCTGACAGTGAAGCTGTTTGTTGGAGCTGCGACGGGTCACCTAATTTCACCCTGACCAATGCTGATCGTACAGAAGCGGGTACCGATGTGATTCTTCATCTAATGGAGGAAGAGTTGGAATATATAGAACCAGCAAGAATCCGTAATCTGATCAATACCTACTGCGATTTTATGGCAGTGCCGGTAAAGCTTGAAGGAGAAATAATCAATAAAACGGTTGCACCATGGCGCAAGAATGCTCAAGAACTGACCGATCGGGATTATACTGATCTTTATAATTATCTTTATCCGTTTCAAGGTGATCCATTACTTTGGATTCACCTTAATACGGACTATCCATATAATTTACAAGGAATTCTCTTCTTTCCGAAGCAAACTAGTCAAGCTAACTGGGAAAAAGGCAGCATCAAACTTTATTGCAACCAGGTATTTGTTAGCGATTCTATCAAAGAACTTGTACCTCGTTATCTTCTTCCTTTAAGAGGTATAATCGATTCAACAGACATCCCATTAAACGTCAGCAGAAGCGCTTTACAGACTGATCGTCGTGTTCGATCAATTGGTAGTTTTGTAGCGAGAAAAGTGTCCGATCGTCTTTGCAATATTAAAAAAGATAATCCTAAAGCTTATGCAGAAGCGTGGGAGTTTCTGGAACCATTCGTAAAAATTGGTGCCATGGAAGATGAAAAATTTGCTAATCAAATCTCTGAATCGATTTTATTTGGAACAACAGCAGCTGTTAAGGATGGGGACAATCAAGACCCTATAGGTGCTAATGGCAAAGCCTTTACCACACTAGAGGGCTATAAAAGTCGCTTACTAAATGATAACAACAATCGAATTCTCTACAGTACTGATGATGTCTCCCAAGCAGGAGCTCTAAGCCTTTGGGCTTCTCAAGGAGCTGAAATATTGAAGCTAGAGACGGTGATTGATACACAGTTCATCTCTTGGCTTGAGCATCGCTACACAGATCTCAAATTCCAACGGGTAGATGCTGAACTTGACGAAAGCCTCAAGGAAAACGAGTCAGAACTTGCTTATCAGAACGGCAAAACTGACTCCGAGAGCTTACGCACGCTGATCAAAGATGCTCTAAATAACGATAAAGTCACTGTTCAGGTACAGTCGCTTAAAGCTGATGCGGCACCGCCAACAATGATTTTGTTGCCGGAACAAATGCGCCGCATTAATGATATGGGGGCACTCATGGAACAACGTCTCCCTGGTCTTCCCGATCATCACGTTTTGCTGGTTAACCGTCGCCATCCCTTGGTGGAAGGACTGCTCAAACTCCAGACGGGTAATGTTATTGTGGATAGCAGCGGGACCTCACCGACTCAGAGCCTTTCTAGAGATCTTGCAAGGCATCTCTATGATATGGCCCGTCTCAGTGTTGGTGGTCTCAAGCCTAATGAGCTAGCAGTCTTTCAAGGTCGCAGTATCGAGCTGATGGCAACTTTGCTGCAGCGGGGTCTATGATCAACAACCTTATTGGTAATCTCCTGATCCAGATTTATTGACTCGATTCTTAAAACAACCTTAAGCAACAGGAAAGATCTATGTCTCGAGTATGCCAGCTCACAGGCACTCGCGCCAACAATGGCATGGCCGTAAGCCACTCCCATATCCGTACCAAAAAGTTACAGCAGGCTAATCTGCAGCAGCGCCGCCTTTGGTGGGCTGAGGGCAAGCGCTGGGTGAAGTTGCGGGTTACAACTCGCGCTTTAAAAACGATCCAGAAAAAAGGTCTTGGCCCATATGCCAAATCTCTAGGCATTAACCTGGCGAGACTCTGAACCATCAAGAACGTGCGCCGGCGAGATCTCATCCTCAGGACCGGTCTTCTGGTGACAGCTATATTTTTGAGGCCCTCACGAGTCTCTGCGCTCGGAGGAAATGTTCTGAACGTAGGGGCACCGGCTCCAACATTCAAACTAGCTGGAGCAAACCGCTTGCAGCCTGAACAAACTAGTTGGTCTCTGGAGGATTACAGGAGTCGCTGGCTAGCCATTTATTTTTACCCAAAGGATTTCACGGGAGGATGCACAATCGAAGCTCGTGGTTTTGAGGCGCTGCATCCCGAATTCCTCGCTGCTGGTGCTGAAGTTATTGGTATCAGTGCCGATGGTCTTGACGATCATGAATCGTTTTGTGAAAGCGAAGGGCTGAGTTTCCCGCTTCTCTCCGACCCAGAAGGTGCGATCAGTAAGGCCTATGGCTCTTGGATGGCGCCCTATTCTTTAAGACATACTTTTTTGATAGATCCTGAAGGAGTGCTACGGCAACGTTGGGTCGCCGTTCGTCCAAGTGGTCACGCCCAGGAAGTGTTAGATGTTCTAAAGAATCTCCAAAATAAGACTTCTGTTTGACCAATTTAGTTGGATCATGAAAGGTGTTTCAATTAAATTGGGAAATAAACTATGAGCAAAGGCAGAAGTTCCTTCATTATTCTTTATCATCGAACACCATTTGACGAGTCAATCGATTCGAATGGGAATAGAATGTGGGTTGATCAAAAAAGCCCTAACGGAATCATTCCTACCCTAAGAAATTTATTTCGAAACCAAGAAGATGGTACCTGGATAGCTTGGAGGCGTGTTAATCAAACTGATAATGCAGAAGATGAACTTATCGAAATGAAAAATCCTGCACCATTCACCCTCTGCAGAATTCCACTTGAAGACAAGCAAATATCTAGCTTCTATCACATCACGTCGAAAGAGTGCTTTTGGCCAATTCTTCATACTTTTCCGACACACTTTAACGTCAATAATGCAGATTGGGGGATTTTTGAAGATGTTAATCGTTACTTCGCAAATGCTGCTTGCTATCAGGCTGTTGAAGGAGCAACTGTATGGGTTCATGACTACAATCTTTGGCTTGTTCCTGGATATATTCGTTGTAAGCGACCAGATTTAAAGATTGCTTTTTTTCATCATACACCATTCCCAAGTAACGACGTATTCGCTATACTTCCATGGCGAGAACAAATTCTTGAAAGTTTGCTTTGTTGTGATGTAGTTGGGTTTCATATTCCTCGATATACAGAAAACTTTGCCCGTGCAGCAAGTACTATTGTTGGGGCTAAACGGGGTCCAAAAGTTCCTGTTGATTCAAAATTTATCCCTGTAGGAACGGCACTATCTGAAGGCACTGTAACCAGCTACCTTGAATACAAGGATCAACATATTCGTCTTTTGAGTTCACCTGTTGGCACATCACCTGATGTAATTCAAGAATTAAGCTGGAGTGCGTCGGTCGAAAGCCACGGAGAATTAATTGTTCAAGATACAAAGAAAGGGCGCAAGTTAATTCTCTCTGCCAGTAGAGTTGATTACACCAAGGGTAATGAGGCATTACTTCTTGCTTTTGAACGTCTTCTTGAAAGGAGAGAAGATCTCCACGGTGCGATCGTATTGATGCTGGCGTGTGTAGCTGCTGCAGGTGGAATGAAGATCTATGAAGATACGCAGCGTGCAATTGAGGAAATGGCAGGTCGAATCAATGGTAGATTCAGCCAAATTGATTGGGTCCCAATCCGGTTTTCGACCCGAAGGATTCCCTACGATGAGATGGTGGCATGGTTTTGCCAAGCTGATGTTTGTTGGATTACCCCTCTAAGAGATGGTTTAAATCTTGTGGCCAAGGAATACGCAGCAGCAAGACGGAACCGTGGGGGTGTCCTCGTTCTTTCTGAGTTCACAGGCGCTTCTGTAGTTTTAGATGGTGCGATTCTCACTAACCCCTACTCTAATCGTCGTATGGATGAATCAATTGAATCAGCACTTTTCATGGGTGCAAAAGCCCAACGAGATCGTATGAGCCGTATGTGTACAGCTGTTGAGAATTACACCGTGAAGGACTGGGCTCAAGAACAGCTTGCTGGTTTAAATCAACCCACACCAACATGAAACTATTTGTCCAGTTTTTCAGTGGCTTGATTTTCTTGTTGATTTGTGCCGGAGTTGTTCGGTCTGGTGCCTCACAAGCCGAACCAGTCTCAATTTTAATGCCAGCACCTTACGCAGATGCAAACGCTGGCCTGGTCAAAGCATTTAACCGTGAATACCGAGGCAAGATTCACCTCAACGTAATTCGTGGCCCGCTGGAAACAGAATCTATCTCTGACTTAGCGATCAGCAGCTTGCTGTTAGGAGATACAGCATTTGATGCATTGCTCATTGATGTGACCTGGCTTCCGAAATATGCTGCATCAGGATGGCTGGAACCTTTAGATCCTTGGTTTGACGAAACATCCCTGGATGGGTTGGTCCTGGGTGCCCAACTTGGTAATCATTACGACAACCATTTATATCGTTGGCCTCTCGTAGCGGACATTGGTCTTCTTTATTGGCGAACCGATCTGATGCAAGAACCTCCTGCCACCCCCCAAGATTTATCGGATATGGCTATTGACCTTGTTAAATCCAAGCGTGTGGCTAACGGTTTTGTTTGGCAGGGTCGCCAATATGAAGGTCTGAGTTGTAACTTCGTTGAAATACTTCATGCATTTGGTGGCATTTGGATTAACCCAACTACAGGGCAGGTTGAATTAAATAAGCCCTCTGCAACTCGAGCAGCACAATGGATGCGAACGTTAATTAGCGATGGAGCCAGTCCGAAGGCAGTTACAAATCAATCAGAATCGGAATCACTACAGGCATTTAAATATGGTGATGCAGCGTTAATGCGTAATTGGCCTTACGCTTGGGCTGAGCTGCAAAAGCCCGAGAGTAAAGTACGCGGCAAGGTCGGCGTCACATTGATGGTTGCTGAACCAGATCATGATCCCGCTGCCACCATCGGAAGCTGGGGTTTGAGTTTGTTGAAACAATCACGCCATCGCGAAGCGACCGTTAAAGCGATTCGCTTCCTTACATCCGAAACAGCACAACGCCAACGATTCCGGGATCAGGGTTACACCCCTACTGAGCTAAGCCTATTCTCAGATCCTGAACTCGTCGCTATGTCGCCGGTCTTACCAGAAATTGCCAAAGCTTTACGATACTCAGTTCAACGTCCGTCATCCCCAATCTACGCTCAGCTCAGTGATGTGCTGCAACGTCAACTAAACGGATTACTAACCATCCGGATGGTAAAAGCCAAAGACTCAGTAGAGCGAATTATGGAACGTACTTACAGAAAAAGCGAGCTGATCTTGAAAGCAACAGGAGCTAAACTGTGAACATACTCATTACTTTGCCAGCTTTTCTACTAATAGCCATCGTATTTGGCTGGCCAATTCTCTACTACGCTTGGTTAAGTTTTCATGCTAGCTCTGTTTTAACTGGATTGGTCCCGGTCGCCAACGGAGGCGCCAACTGGTCAAGGATGCTCAATGATACCCGCTTTTGGCTTGATGCTTACCAGACTTTTCGATTCGCGTTGGTGTCTGTTGGCCTGGAACTGATATTGGCTCTTGCCATTGCTCTACTCCTCAACCAGCGCTGGCGAGGACGCGGCGCCACAAGGGCTCTTTCTCTTTTACCTTGGGCTCTTCCTACAACTATGATGGCTCTGGGTTGGCGATGGATTTTTAACAGTCCTTATGGTCCCATTGAGCAACTTGCGAAAAATGTAGGGATCGAATCGATGAATCTCCTCTCCAGTCCTGTATTTGCCTGGATGGTAACAGTTTTAGCTGACGTTTGGAAAACTACTCCTTTTGTTGCCCTTATCCTTTTAGCGGGGCTGCAGACAATTCCCGAAGATATGTATGCCGCATTTCACTTGGAGGGAGGGACTTCTATTCAAGCGCTAAGGCAAGTCACCATCCCTCTTCTCCTACCTTATATATTGCTCGGCTTGCTGTTCAGATTAGCTCAAGCCTTTGGCGTATTCGACTTGATCCAGATTCTCACCGGAGGAGGACCTGCTGGTAGTAATGAAAGCTTGGCTTTATATGCATATCTCAATGGTATGCGATTTCTTGATTTTGGATACAGTGCTACTATAATGATCGGTGGGTTTATTCTTCTTAGTGTGGTTGTCCTATTTGGAACTCTTTTACTGCGGTCAACGGGATCGTTTCGATTTTTGCATCTATGAGTAATCCAGGGATAACAGTTCGTCTTACTCTCTGGATCACTCTACTGATAGCTTGGTCATTGGCCCCGATGCTTTGGCAGCTCATCAGTTCCTTTACGGCGTCGGGTGCACTAATAGACAGTACCGTCCCTTTTCAAGAGCGCTGGACCCTCGCGCACTACATCGAGCTGCTGTTTACCGATCCACCTTTTTGGCGTTATTTATTCAATAGTGCTGTTGTGGCGGCCCTTTCGACCGCATTCACTTTGGTATTAGCTGTGCCGGCTGCCTATGGCCTAGCCCAGCTTCCTACACAGTGGTGTCGCAAGGTTAAAAACTTAATCACAATTACCGCTTTATTTCCGTATGTCCTTCTTTTCCTTGCTCTTCTTGAATTAGCGCGAACCTTTCATCTAGGAAATAGTCTTTTAGCTCTTTCTCTACCTTATAGCGGACTGACTATGCCCCTGGCACTTCTACTTTTAACGGTAGCCTTCGAGGGTTTTCCAAAAGAATTGGAAGATGCGGCACGGACTGAAGGCTTTACACTCAGTCAGCGCATACGCTGGGTAATACTTCCACTCATTGCCCCAGCATCTGCTAGTACGTCAATCCTTGTATTTCTGTTTGCTTGGAATGAATATCCTGTCGCACTGACTTGGCTTAGTCGTAGTGAGTTGCTGACTCTTCCGGTGGCTATGGCACGAATTGCAGGGTCGTCTGTATATACCGTTCCTTACGGTGGCTATGCAGCTGCCACAGTGCTTGGAGCAATCCCTCTTCTTGTTCTGGTGTTGTTATTTCAACGCCAAATTGTGAGTGGTCTTACTAGCGGAGCAATTAAAGGATAATTAGTTATCTTAATATTATATTGCTTCGGCTAGCGATTTAAGGATACCAAAAAATTTGAAGAGATTTAATTTCATTAAATCTAGCATAACAAAGTGAGCATAGTCTGGTTAGAAACTGGATATTGTTATACTTTCTAGCAAGTCTTAAAGTTAAATAAATTAAAGGAAAATAGACATGTATTTTTGATATTATCTTCATAGATAACTATATCGAAAATTTTAGTTTTTTATGAAATTAATGATTAATATAGTAAGTATTACTTAGCAGCCGGCTAATCCAACTAACAACCGATTAGCTTAAGACGTAGGGAGATTGTAGTTCGGTGTATGGTTCGGTTTTCCATGCCACATACAAGCGCGTGGCCAACGAAAATTGTATCCATGTTGATTTTCGTCACTTATGGTTCCGACACTCCAAGATCAGAATTTTATTGTAATTAAACTAAAGAGTTTAAAAGCTATTGATATGAACTAATCAATAAATTTTATTGGAATATTTTACTCCCTCAATAAACAACATGACAAATTATCATCTGACAATGGAACAAAGATTTCATTTAGAAGCAGCATTTAGAGAGATCGATGCCTGCAATGATATTAAAAAGTTGCGTGGGCTTATTAAGCAAATTCTTATCGCTCAAGAAAATGAAAAAGCTTTTGCTCGTGAAACGGTGGCTCAAATTAGAGAAGAAATCGAGACAACCACAGTAAAAAGCTTTGGTTTCAACTGGGGACAAAATTAGAAAGTAACATTGAGTAGTACGCTATCATATTTATTTAAATTAATGCTTCATTATTAATTGGATTTCGTTCCCAATGCTAGGTATTATCGTTTAAACCATTAGATCACCTTTCAACATGAGAAACAACTAATGTTATTAGAGTAGAGTCCTCAACGGTTCAGTGAATCTTGTTATTTACACTACTATTTATTAGTATAGAGCTAAGTTAACTTAACATTATTCGCTAAGCGGACCAGGGATGCAGTCTTCTACTCAATTACCGTGGACGATATTTGACCCAGTTAACATCTGGATCTCCGTTTTTATTGTCCAATTTGGTTTTAGCATATGAAGTCTAGACAGGTTAATAGAGCTTAACTACTTTGTCAAAGATGTTAGCTAATAAAAGCGAAAATTGACCGTTAGTCCTAAATTAATAGGAGAGCTATTTAGAAGCAGTAATCGATGTATGTGCTTATTCTTCACGATTTGTACGAATCAAGTGAATTGATGTGTACTAATACTGGGTTTCACTTCAGCCATCTTGATTTAGATCTGGCCCATTT
The DNA here is from genome assembly GCF_040371545.1 of Synechococcus sp. M16CYN. Classification (NCBI taxonomy): domain Bacteria; kingdom Bacillati; phylum Cyanobacteriota; class Cyanophyceae; order Synechococcales; family Synechococcaceae; genus Synechococcus; species Synechococcus sp. M16CYN. The sequence continues at coordinate 1,174,862 of NZ_AP029048.1, read as the reverse complement.
CCTCAATAAAACCTAACCAAATGTTGCACAAGATTTGAATTAGACTCTATGGTTTTTACGATTAATCGACTTGTTTATTTGTGCAGTCAGAGGCCCAATGATCATTCAATCAATTGCCAGAATAGGTATCCACTTTTTCGGCGGAGCAACTCGGGGATGACACTCACCATCAGAGCCATCACCAAAAAATTTGGCGACCGAATAGTTTTAGACCATTTCGATCTTAAGGTTGGAGACGGCGAGTGTGTTGCTCTATTAGGTCCGAGCGGCTGTGGCAAAAGTACAGTCCTTCGTCTCATTGCAGGTCTGGATCAACCTGATAGTGGAATCATTTATATCGATGACAATGACATGACTGACGTTCCTGCCGAAACACGGCGGATTGGTATGGTCTTTCAAAGCTACGCACTGTTTCCACACTTGAATGTGCGCGAGAATTTGGAACTTGGTCTGCGCTTACGCGGCAAGAAATCTAGAGAACGAAACAGTCGCGTCAATGCAATTTTAGAAGTACTTCAACTAAGCCAGCAAGCACATCAACGTCCATCACAACTATCGGGAGGCCAGCGACAACGTGTCGCTCTGGCTCGAGCTCTCTTACGCGATCCCTTGGTTTATCTTTTGGATGAACCTATGAGTAATCTAGACGCCCAATTGCGAGAAGAACTGCGTCCAGAACTTAAACGTCTAATGCTCGGTGGTATTCATCCTGTAGTTTATGTAACCCATGACCAGCAAGAAGCTATGGCTTTGGCTGATCGAATTGCTGTGATGTGTTGTGGACGTATTGAGCAAGTTGGTACGCCGAGAGAACTGTATCACTATCCAGCTACTACCTTCGTTGCCCAATTTATCGGGCGGCCTCAGATGAATATGATAAAGTTACAACAGGGCTGGACGTTAGGTATTCGTCCAGAAGATTTACGACTCGGTTCAGTTGGGCTTCCTTGTCAAGTAGTGAGCAGTGAATGGCATGGAGCGAGTCAACTATTACTCATCAATTGTGAACATGGACAGCTCCGGTTTGTTTGTTCCGGAGAACAATCGATTGAACCAGAACCTAGGGTCAGTTGGTCTGAAGCAGCTGAGCATCATTTTGATAATCAAACCGGCCAACGCCTCAATTAGTATCAAGCGTTCGATTCATTCTCAAACCCATTGAGCTAGGATATCATTGTGGGCTGATGCGTTAAACCGAATCTGGTCAATAACATGCTGTTCAACCTCTCGGTCAACTTCCTTTTCCCATTGAACAACCAGACTTTCGACAGATGGTAGTTCGTCAAGTCGAATACAAGGTACTTTCGCTAACGCTGCTGCAGACTCAACTTTAGGGTCGTAGCTCAGGGCGATCATAGGACACCCCGACAGCCGGGCTAAAATCAATGCATGTAGACGCATTGGAAGCACGAGACGAGCAGTCTTAACAAGTTCAAAAACCGCATTTGGTGAGCGTGGAATCATCGTTGTGCTGCGGGCCAGCAGGCGATGAGGCACTAACTGTCGCTGAACGAGCCTCTTGAGTAGAGAGGAATCTTGGTCCCGATGAAAAGCCATCCAACACACAGAGGTTTCAAGTCTGGATGCCAGACCATCCAGGGCCTGAAGTAAGGTTCGCCAGCGTATGGCGTCTAACAGGTCACTCAACCGCCAACTCAGAATGATTGCACCCCCTCCAACCCAGTCTTGACTTGGCATTTGCCAAACCGGATCGGCAGCCATGCGCATTGGTAAATTTGGAGCCCAGCGTCGAGCAAGTTCGAATGATCCTGGATCTCTCCAGCTTGCTGCGGTACAGAAGGACAATGCACCGTGCACGAGCCACCGACTCAGTGCACGGTGCAACGGACCCAGGCCCTGCCCCCAAAGTAGCACACGACGCCGACGCAACCGCGTCAAAGTAATTAACGCCAAATAATAAAGTAGACTATGAAAGCTGGTACCGTCTTGGAGCAAACTTCCACCTCCAAGGATCAGTATATCCGCTTCAAGCGCCGCCGTCAGCATATCCCAAAGAGAACGACGCCTAATGATATGGGCTTGCGGTGCAAGCAACTGCACCTCATCTTGATCGTGGGCTGTGATCTTTAGGGAGGCATGTTTGGGCAACGACTGCAGCAATACCTGCAGTAGAGCGTCGTCTCCAAGGTTGTGTTCGCCGTAGTACCCGCACAGCAGCAGCACGGGAGCCGTGGATCGGGACATCTAGCTAATTATTTTCGTATACCTAAGTCATTATCCGCAGATATGCGTTTCTAGAGTGCGCTCATGCATTCCTTATCTCTCGGTACCTGGTGGATACATATAGCGTCGGTGATCGAGTGGTCCCTGGCCATTATTTTGATGCAGCGTCGCGGCTTAAAGGGTATGGCTCTGGCAATGCTACCGGCCTTGGTCAGCGCGACCGCTGCCTGTACTTGGCACTTATTCGACAATGCCGAATCACTGCGAAGCTTGGTTACCTTGCAAGCCTGGGCTACGCTGGTCGGCAACTGTACGCTAGCTCTCGCCGCCCGGCAACTGCTACCTACAAAGGTGACTTAAAATATGAGGTTTGACCCAGCTCCAGTTTTTGCTGTTTCTCTAATTCCTTATTTTTTCTTTCTCTATTGGCTGCGCAAAAGCAAAGCACTTCCTATTCTAGCACAACGAGGTTTCCAACTCACGCTGCTGTTCGTAGCAGTCACTATTGCTGCCGCAATCGTGGCTTCGAGCTGTTGTAACGCGCAACTTGTCGACATTGATGTCCTGCACGGAGGGGCTGAGGCTTTTCTCACTCTTGCAAACACTGTTTTAGTAATTGGGCTGTTGGCTGACCATCAACAGAAAGAATGAACAACTCTTAAGCCTTCTGGCAATTATATCATTTTTCTCAGATGATGGCGTGCTGATCATTGACTTCGAATGTTGACTTGCTTCTTCGCGATGACACCGGCCACTTTGACTTGGTCTCCGAAGGTTGCTTTGGTGATGATAGTGTGCAACGTGATCGCTATCGGCATTGGTAAGGCGACTATTAAGCAGCCCAATGTTGGTGCTCAACTCCCTAGCCCTGCATTTTTTGGTGGTATGAGTCACGCTGCGCTTCTTGGTACGACAAGTCTCGGACACATTATCGGCATTGGAGCTATCCAGGGCTTAGCGGCTCGCGGTGTGCTCTGAGGAGTTGCGCCTTTCGATGGGTGGAAGAAACTCTTCTTTAAGCATCATTTAGATCCAGACGTTTCCCATCCGGAATATTGTTTTAAGACGGTAGCCCTGCACAAGATCAATGGGTCTTATACAAATTAGGTGTGGGACAGGTATCCGATTGAAGTTTATTTCTCCGATTGCTCCGGAAAAATCTAGCACGACAGTGTTGATAGGGAAGTAGTTTACTTGTCGGATTAGAGAAGATCGATTTAGTACTGTCTCCTCTCCGTATAAGTAATTAAATGAAGAAGGTGGAGGTACAAGTGCTACATATAATTACTTAATGGATTTGTGGAAGGCCTGCGAACACTAATGATTCGCGCTATGCCGAGGCTCAGGTTCGGTTCGTCGGTCCGTCAAGATGAGGTATGGATACCGACTTGTTTTGGCACTCATCTCAGACTGTTTGTTTTGTCGAGACTGTCGGCTCTAAAAGTTTAAGTTGAGCGACTACCAGTTTGGTTGCAAACAAACAGTATTTAAATCATGCCCAGCTTTTGGTAGCTTATCTACTATTTATTGAATTTGTAGCCACCGGGATCAGATGAATAACAACTTCATTAGATAGCTATTGTTATTATCTTCGGAGGACTCTAAACCGCTCGTTTTACTAGTGCGAAAGTGTAAAGTGTATAGCTACGAAAATTGATTCTGATTGAGCCTTTGTTAAGCATCCAAAAACTACAATCTTACGGTTTACTATGGATAGCGACTTAGCCAAAAGAATGTCCTGGATTAATCTCAATGCCTCATGGATAGTGATGTCACTGTTGGCCTAGTTAGACAAAAGGTCAGGTCTAGTAGACTACTTTTGCTGGGGTCGACGTATGCAGATCGTCAGAATTGGCAAAACGTTGTTGAATTTTTATGGCTATCTGTTTAGGAGTCAGGCCGAGAGCTTCTTTACTCTGCTGTGGCGTAGCATGATCGACCAGCTGATCGGGAATACCAATCCTTAAAACAGGGACGTTAATGTCATGGTCATTGAGTGATTCGAGCACTGCAGCGCCAAAACCACCTGAAAGCGTGCCTTCCTCCATGGTTACAACACGCTGTATCCGACGTGCTAGGGGATGAATTAAAGCCTGGTCAAGAGGCCGAAGGAAGCGTGCATTAATGACAGAGGCAGATAATCCCACCTCTTCCAAAAGAACCGCAGTAGCCATGGCTGGAATTACCATGGAGCCATAGGCCACGATCACCAAGTCATTTCCTTGTCGCAGCAATTCACCGCGACCAATAGGAAGAGCGCCCCAACCTTCTTCCATTAATGGGACTCCTTCTCCAGCACCACGTGGAATCCGCAAGGCAGTTGGACCATCATGGTTTAGACAGGTTACTAACATTTTTTGAAGCTCTCCTTCATCCTTTGGAGCCATTACGGTGAAATTGGGGACGGCCCGCAAATAGCTGATGTCATACTGGCCCTGGTGGGTTGGTCCGTCGGCGCCAACAATACCGGCTCGGTCAAGAACGAATGTTACTGGTAGCTTTTGAATTCCGACGTCATGAATTAGCTGGTCAAAAGCCCGCTGTAAAAAGGTACTGTATATTGCAACAACAGGGCGAAGACCTTCACAGGCCATGCCTGCAGCAAGTGTGACAGCGTGCTGCTCGGCAATGCCGACATCAACATATTGACTTGGTAATGCCTTTTGGAGCAGATCGAGACCGGTTCCAGTTGCCATGGCGGCGGTGATGCCCACCACACGGCTGTTTTGCTCGCAAAGCTTGACCAGAGTTTGACCAAAAACTTTGCTGTAACTAAGGGGCTTCGGTTTATTTGATGGAATGGCTTTGCCGGTATTGAGGTCAAAGGCTGATTGAGCGTGATAACCCACCTGGTCAGCTTCAGCGTAGGGATAGCCCTTACCCTTCTTAGTAACAACATGCACTAAAACAGGCCCCTTTTCACGGTGAGCAGCCTGGAAGGTTCGTATCATCTCGGGGATATCGTGACCATCAATCGGTCCCATATAAGTAAAGCCGAGCTCTTCAAAAACAGCACCAACTTTGGGCACCGCTAAGCGACGTACGCTGCCTTTGAGACGGTTAAGCTCCGCGGGAAGTTCTCCTCCTATGAATGGGAGATAACGAACACTTTCTTCAACACTCCCCGAGAGGAATTGCATCGGAGGGCTGAGCCTTGCCCGATTCAACACGTTCGATAAAGCACCTACCGGAGGTGATATTGACATGTCATTATCATTCAGAACTACCAAAAACGGAGTGTTGGGGAGGTGGCCGGCGTGGTTAATTGCCTCGAGAGCCATACCACCTGTAAGAGCACCATCACCTATTACAGCTACACATCTAAAACTCTCGCCACGGTTATCTCGGGCAAAAGCCATTCCCAATGCGGCTGAGATTGAGGTGCTGGCATGACCGGCACCAAAATGATCAAATCGGCTTTCACACCGTTTCAAGTAACCGGCAACTCCCTGTCGCTGGCGTAAGGAACTAAAGCTGTTAAAACGACCAGTGATCAACTTGTGGGGATATGCCTGGTGGCCAACATCCCAAACCACCCTATCCCGATCGAGGTCCAAAGTTTGGTAAAGAGCAAGGGTGAGTTCCACAACTCCAAGCCCAGGACCGAGGTGACCACCGCTGGTAGACACCACACTTAGGTGGCGCTCTCTAATTTGAAGCGCTACGTCTTCGAGTGCAGCAAGACTGAGGCCGCGCAACTCGTTCGGATGCTTGAGATCTCCGAGGTGCATGCACAATCAGTTCCCTGCTCATTAATCTACGGGGTCCATCCCTACTGATGAGATTACTGACAGGTTGAAACAATGAAGGGATGACCGATTACCTGCAGCGGATCCTCCGTGCCCGCGTTTATGACATCGCTCGCGAAACACCCCTTGACCCAGCTCCGAACCTCAGTCGACGGTTGAACAACAAAATCTGGCTGAAACGAGAGGATTTACAACCAGCGTTTTCATTCAAGCTGCGAGGTGCTTACAACCGCATGGTGCAGCTTTCTAAGGCAGATCTCAGACGCGGTGTCATCGCTTCCAGTGCTGGGAATCATGGTCAGGGGGTTGCGCTTAGCGCACGTCGGCTTGGCTGTCGTGCAGTGATCGTGATGCCAAAAACAACTCCCGAAGTCAAGGTGCGCGCCGTGCGTGATCTTGGTGGTGAAGTAGTTCTTCACGGCGAGACTTACGACGAGTGCTCTGCAAAAGCTCAAAAACGCTGTAAAGCAGAGGGATTTACTTACATCCATCCATTTGATGACCCTGAGGTCATCGCCGGGCAGGGAACGATAGGAATGGAGATCATGCGACAAAGCAAAGAGCCACCAGATGCAATTTATGTCGCTGTAGGAGGAGGAGGTTTGATTGCGGGGATTTCAGTTTATGTAAAACAACTTTGGCCTGAAACACAGGTTGTTGGAGTGGAACCTGTCGATGCCGATGCAATGACGCAGTCATTGCATCGTGGACATCGGATCGAATTAGCTCAAGTAGGCTTATTTGCCGATGGCGTTGCAGTACGGAAGGTAGGAGAACACACCTTTGAGTTAGCGCAACGCTATGTGGATCGCATGGTCATCGTCGATACGGATGCTATTTGTGCAGCGATTAAAGATGTGTTTGAAGACACTCGTTCCATTCTCGAGCCGGCCGGTGCGCTTGCCATAGCTGGCCTGAAAAAAGACATAGCAGATCAAAACATCCAAGGAAAACGTCTTGTTGGGGTGGCATGTGGAGCAAATATGAATTTCGAACGTCTGCGATTTATTGCAGAACGGGCCGAACTAGGTGAAAAACGTGAAGCAATGCTGGCGGTTGAAATACCTGAAACTGCTGGAAGTCTTCGGGTACTTTGTGAACGACTACATGGACGAAGTTTTACGGAATTTAGCTATCGCATGACGGAGGGATGTCGTGCTCAGATCTTTGTTGGTGTTCGGGTTAACGATGAACATGATCGAGTCGCACTTGTTCAAGAGCTCTTAAATTGTGGCTTCCCCTGTCTTGATCTTAGTGACAATGAATTAGCGAAAGTTCACCTTCGCCACATGGTCGGAGGTCGTCTTCCCGCACAGGCCCGTCGGGCCTGTGCGGGAGATTGCAACGAGCTAGTCTACCGTTTCGAATTTCCAGAACGGCCCGGTGCTCTCATGAATTTTGTTAACGCATTCCGTCCTAACTGGAGTATCAGCATTTTTCATTATCGAAACCATGGTGCTGATGTAGGTCGAATAGTGATAGGGGTACTGATCCCAAAAGCCGAGATGGATTGTTGGAGTCACTTTCTTAATGATTTAGGCTATCTCTTTTGGGAAGAAAACGATAATCCTGCCTATAGCCTTTTTCTCTAAGGATCTAGACAGTACCTTGAAACATTTTCAGAGGTTGCGTAATGTTGTCCTTATCTCTAACTGCTCGCCTAGAAGCAATTCTTTATCTCAAAGGCCGCCCTCTAAGTATTAATGAACTAGCTGAGTTATCTCAAACTGACCACAAAGAAGTGGAAAAAGCTCTTACTAACCTCACAGTATCTTATGCCCAGAGAGAGACAGCATTCGAAATTATTAAACAGAATGATCGTTTTGGACTGCAAATACATGCAGGACTTGCAGACTTAGCGAAGGACTTACTGCCGGTGAAACTTTCAACAGCAACCGTGAGAACCCTAGCCGTCATCGCTTTGAAAGGATCGGTTCTTCAATCAGACCTTGTTGATATTCGAGGATCGGGAGCCTACGACCACATTAAAGAATTGCTCGCGCAAGAGTTAATTGAACGTCGAAAACAAGAGGGTGGTCGATCGTACTGGATTACCCCTACGGAAAAATTTCACCACACGTTCTCTGTACTACCCGGGCCGGACTCTACCGATCCGGCAAGAGCTGCATAAAATTGTAAAAGATTTGGCCCCCGTCATGGAATCGTTTCTTGTCACGTTATTGCAAGTGCTCGCTCAAACCTTACAAGTCTATTCGCTCGTGCTAATCGTCCGTGTGCTGTTGAGCTGGTTTCCCAATTTGGATTGGGGAAACCCAGTTCTCAGTAGTGTAAGCGCCATCACCGATCCTTATCTTAATGCTTTTCGCGGATTAATTCCTCAGCTAGGTGGAATTGATCTTTCTGCTCTCCTAGCTTTTCTTGCTCTAAACCTTCTTCAAAACCTGGTTGCCCAATCTATCAACGCCTTCTACATTTCAGGGAGTAACTGGTAATCGTACAAAAAATCAACCATCTGGCGACCATTTGAGGTTGAAAAACGGCAAGTCATATCCGTTGTTAACAATCCTATTGTCAAGAGGGCCTGAAGTTCCAGCTGGTATAGAAATCGCAATGCAAAAGAATACAATTCGGATTTCTAAATTACACACCACCAATCGAGTTAATAGGTGTTCTGTTTTATAACATCGGATTATCACTTCCTTCCAAAATCAAAATACATTCCCTATATGTTCGGTGTCGGCGATTGCTTTGCGGCCAGGGTTTTCGATCGACTTGTGAGGTATAGAATAACTCGTTATCCATAGGCTACTTAAACCTAGTTGACTCTCAGTATTTTCCTCACACCAAACCTTATCTTTAAGTTCGAGTTTGGTCATTCAATAAGTTAATTTTATTGAATATCTTCCTTCGATCTCATAGTATCTTTACTTAATCTCGTTCGTTACCTCACCAGTTTTCAGCAAGCCATAAGCGTGAATTAAACAGGGCTCTTCCCTTTCATCGAGGCATCTGATGGTTTGTGGACAAGCTGCGCGATAGACATCCATTTGATCGAAACGCCCCGGGTGGTAGTTTCCGCAAGGATTTCCAGCCTCGATATGGGCCAGTTCGATTTAGACCGCCGGACCAAAATAGTGGCCACGATCGGGCCCGCAACGGATAGTAGTGAGCGGATCAAGGAGCTTGTTAGGGCTGGGGCTACAACGTTCCGGTTGAACTTTTCCCATGGCGACCACAGCGATCACGCCAAGCGAATCGCCACTATTCGACAAGTTTCCAAGGAGCTTGAACAGACTATCGGCATTCTCCAAGATCTCCAGGGACCGAAGATTCGGCTCGGTCGTTTTGCAAACGGCCCGATCACTCTTGCTGACGGCGATTCTTTCTCGCTTACCTCACGTCCGGTGGACTGCAACCAGACTATCGCCACGGTGACTTACGCCAAACTAGCCGACGAAGTCACGGCAGGCAGTCGCATCCTTCTAGACGACGGCAGGGTAGAGATGAAAGTCAAGAGCGTGGATCAAACGCAGCAAACACTTCATTGCAGTGTCACAGTTGGTGGTACTCTCTCTAACAACAAGGGCGTCAACTTCCCCGACGTACAGCTTTCCGTTCGAGCGCTGACTGACAAAGATAAAGAAGATCTAGCTTTTGGTCTGAGTCAAGGCGTCGATTGGGTTGCGCTTAGTTTTGTGCGTAATCCTTCCGATATGGAAGAAATTCGAGGTTTAATCAAGCAACACGGTTACGAAACGCCTGTAGTGGCCAAGATCGAAAAATTCGAGGCCATTGATCAAATCGACGCCATTCTTCCGCTTTGCGACGGAGTAATGGTGGCGCGTGGTGATCTCGGTGTGGAGATGCCTGCGGAAGAAGTCCCCTTGTTGCAAAAAGAACTGATACGCAAGTCCAACAGTCTTGGTATCCCGATCATTACAGCAACCCAGATGCTCGATTCAATGGCGTCTAGTCCGCGTCCAACCCGGGCTGAAGTGAGTGACGTTGCCAACGCCATCCTCGATGGTACCGATGCAGTTATGCTTTCCAACGAAACGGCGGTTGGCGACTTCCCTGTAGAAGCCGTACAAACCATGGCCACGATCGCTCGAAGGATCGAGAAGGATTACCCTCAGCGGTCTATCGACAGCAACCTACCCAGCACCATACCGAACTCTCTTAGCAGTGCGGTTAGTACCATTGCCAGCCAATTGAATGCGTCTGCCATTATTCCGCTTACCAAGAGCGGAGCGACAGCGCACAATGTCAGTAAATTCCGTCCTGCTGCTCCGATTTTGGCAGTTGCTCCCGATAGGGCTGTGGCGTGCCGTCTTCAGCTCGTCTGGGGTGTTACGCCGCTTGTAGTTCCCGAAGAGGAGGATACGACAACTACCTTTGTTGCTGCCATGCGCAAAGCCGAGGATCTTAAGCTTTTGAAGGTGGGAGATCTTGTGGTTCAAACCGCAGGAACTCATTGCGGCGTTTCAGGCTCCACCAATTTGGTAAAAGTGGGAATCGTGGGTTCAGACGACACCGGTGACTTTTTTTAGTCTGGCAAACAACCTTGGAAGCTCAGACGTTGTGGTTCGCCGGATGCCTCCAACGGAAACCGTGCGGATGGCGCTCACAACCCTACGAAGCAATCGATTAAGAAGTTTGCTCACTATGTTGGGCATTGTAATTGGTAACGCCTCGGTTATCACTCTGGTAGGTGTTGGTCGTGGCGCCCAAGAACTTGTTAAAGAACAGCTCAGCAGCCTTGGTGCAAATGTACTGTTCGTTGTGCCAGGCAACGGTGACACCCGTCGGAGGGGGACTGTTCTCCCAAAAACCTTGGTGATCGAAGACGCGGCTGCAATTGAAGAACAGGTTCCTAGCGTGAAGCGGGTAGCCCCCCAAATCACAAGCAGTCAAGTAGTTCAGGCAGGAGCTCGAAGTGCCACGAGCTCCATCTCTGGGGTCACTGCAAACTTTGTTCCTGTTCGAAGTTTTGAGATCGCCAGCGGACGATTCATCAACAACGAAGATGAAAAATCGGCGCGAGCTGTGGTTGCTTTAGGTCCTGACCTAAAGACCAAACTTTTTCCTACCGGTGATGCTCTCGGTCGGCAGGTGCGCATTGGAAGTCAAGCCTTTGAAGTCATTGGGATCATGGCCTCAAAAGGGGCTGTGTTTGGAAGTAATCAGGACGAAAATGCCTACATACCTTTAAGTACAATGGTAAATCGTTTCACCGGTCGAGATCCAACGTACGGGATTAGTCTCAGTTTCATCAGTGTCGAGGCTAGGAATGACAGTAGTACTGGAGCGGCGAAGTTTCAAATTACTAACCTCCTGCGGCAGCGCCATCGAATCCTTCGAGATGATGACTTTGCTGTGAGGTCTCAAAAAGATGCTCTCACGATCGTTGGAACTATCACCGGAGGGTTGACGTTAATGCTTGCGGCCATCGGGGGCATTTCCCTTCTGGTAGGTGGCATCGGAATCATGAACATTATGTTGGTGTCCGTGAGCGAGCGAACTGCAGAAATTGGTTTACGAAAATCACTTGGTGCGCGCAGTAGTCATATTCTCCAACAGTTTTTGGTGGAGTCCCTAGTGCTTTCTAGCCTTGGCGGTGTATTTGGCACAGCAGTTGGCCTTGGTGCCGTTGGTTTGATGGCAGCCGTGACACCTCTTCCAGCAAACATCGGAATGAATACAGTGTTTGTCACCGTTGGTTTGTCGGGATCGATCGGACTGTTCTTCGGCGTTTTGCCTGCGCGCAGGGCGGCTCACTTAGATCCGATCGTGGCGCTCCGAAGCCTTTGAGATCATCCTCGGTGGACTCATAATTCCCTTTAAGCTTACGCATCAATCTTCGCGGGCTCATGAACCAGCGCTGGCGCCTTGTTGCTCTCTGGCTTTTGCCGATCAGCGTTGTGTTACTGATTGGTTGGCAAGTCGTAAGCAATGGTGGGATCGGCGTAATGGGCACCAATAACGGCGGTCAAATCACTGCTCCTCGCAACACAGCGGTTGCACGGATGAGCTACGGTCGTTTTCTTGATTATGTCGAAGCCGGACGCGTGACGGCAGTAGACATCTACGACGGCGGCCGCAGTGCTGTTGTAGAAGCTATCGATTCAGATTTAGACAACCGCGTTCAACGTTTACGCGTTGACCTGCCTGGCTTAGCCCCAGAGTTAATTAACACACTCAAAAAAGAGGGGATTAGCTTTGATATACATCCCCCGCGGAGCGCTCCACCGGCACTTGGTTTGTTGGGCAATCTTCTTTTCCCTTTGCTGCTGATCGGTTCGTTGATTTTTCTGGCTCGTCGCAATAGCAACATGCCCGGCGGTCCTGGCCAGGCCATGCAATTCGGTAAGAGCAAGGCTCTTTTTATGATGAAAGCCGAAACAGGAGTAAAATTTGACGACGTTGCTGGTGTTTCTGAGGCAAAGCAGGAACTTCAAGAAGTCGTTACGTTTCTGAAACAACCAGAGCGTTTCACCTCTGTTGGAGCTCAAATTCCGCGCGGTTTGCTGCTTATTGGACCACCTGGAACAGGTAAGACGCTTTTGGCAAAGGCCATTGCTGGTGAGGCCGGTGTTCCCTTTTTCTCACTCTCCGGATCTGAATTCGTTGAGATGTTTGTGGGAGTCGGTGCAAGTCGCGTTCGTGATTTATTCAAAAAAGCGAAGGAAAATAGTCCTTGTTTGATTTTTATTGACGAGATCGATGCTGTTGGCCGTCAGCGGGGAGCTGGTATCGGCGGTGGTAACGACGAACGGGAACAAACTCTCAATCAGTTACTCACGGAGATGGATGGTTTTGAGGGGAATAGCGGAATCATAATTATTGCGGCTACTAACCGTCCCGATGTTCTCGACTCAGCCTTAATGCGCCCGGGGCGCTTTGATCGTCAGGTTACAGTCGACGCTCCCGACATCAAAGGCCGCCTCTCCATTCTAACTGTTCATAGTCGTAACAAGAAGCTTGATAGTGAACTATCCCTGGAAAGTATTGCTCGTCGAACTCCTGGGTTTACGGGTGCTGATCTTGCGAATCTGATGAATGAGGCAGCAATCTTAACAGCTCGCCGTCGTAAGGATGCGATCGGATTAAGTGAAGTCGATGATGCTGTTGATCGAATTATCGCCGGTATGGAGGGACTTCCCCTCACCGACGGCCGCAGTAAGAGATTGATTGCCTACCACGAAGTTGGCCATGCTCTCGTTGGTACTTTAGTGAAAGATCATGATCCTGTCCAAAAAGTTACTCTTGTTCCTCGTGGACAGGCTCGAGGTCTGACTTGGTTTTCTCCCGACGAAGAACAAACCTTGGTCACCCGTTCACAACTTAAAGCTCGAATAATGGGTGCACTGGGCGGTCGAGCAGCTGAAGATGTTGTATTCGGTCATCAGGAAGTCACGACCGGTGCTGGTGGTGACATTCAACAAGTCGCCTCAATGGCTCGAAACATGGTGACTCGTCTCGGGATGAGTGACTTAGGCCCCATTGCTCTTGAAGGTGGTGGTCAAGAAGTTTTCCTTGGTAGAGATTTGATGTCCCGGAATGAAATATCCGAATCAATTTCTCAACAAATTGATGTTCAAGTCCGCAGCATGGTAAAGTGTTATTACGATGAAACTATTGCTCTAATAGCAGCTAATCGCGAAGCAATGGATCAACTAGTAGAAATCTTAATTGAGAAAGAAACAATGAGTGGCGATGAATTTAAATTGGTTGTTTCTGAATTTGTTGATATTCCTGAAAAGGAACGTACTATCCTTAATGCTTAGCTGAATTCTTGCCTTTGACTAAATTCTTACGTCGACGGCACCGTTCGGAACAGTAAATAACTTTGTCCCAACACTTATTCCAGGCCTTACGGTACTTAAAAGGAAGTTTACACACAGGACATATTTTTGGTGGGTGTTGAATAATCAAGTAATAGCTTGTACAGGACGCTTGTTGATAATTAGATCAATCAGACCATAGGTGACAGCTTCAGAAGGAGACATAAAAAAGTCCCTATCCGTGTCTTGCTGAATACGATCCAAAGGCTGACCAGTTCGTTCAGAAAGTTCTGTATTTAAACGCTCTTTTAGATAAAGAATCTCATCAGCTTGGATGCGAATATCGCTTGCTTGTCCTTTTGCACCACCAAGGGGTTGGTGGATCATAATACGCGAATGCTGAAGACTACTGCGTTTTCCCTGTGCACCAGCACATAGGAGGAAAGCACCCATGCTTGCAGCAAGTCCAACGCAGACGGTATGCACATCTGGTTTGATATGCTGCATGGTGTCAAAAATTCCTAATCCATCGTAAACAGAACCGCCAGGGGAATTTATATACAAATAAATATCTTTGTCAGGATCCTCTGCTTCGAGAAACAACATCTGGGCAACTATCCGGTTGGCCGAATCACTAGTTACGGTCTCGCCCAGAAACACAATGCGCTCACGAAGCAAGCGTGAATAAATATCAAAGGCCCTTTCTCCCCGGCCGGACTCTTCAATCACGATCGGGATCATGTCTACTTCAGCGAACCGGATAATCCTAACGGCGATGGCTGCGACGCTAAGGTTTCGCCATCCATTCTGGAATTCAACATTGGCCGAACGTCAGACCATAGCAGACAGCAAACGGGCGTTTCATCAGGCCTTCCCCCATGTCATTGGACCATTGTATAGGCGCCTTGCTGATGAACTTCTAGTGGAGCTGCATCTTCTAAGTCACCAAAGCAGTTTCATAACCACTCCGCTCTTTGCAGTAGGGCTATGCACTGTTTTTGATACTTTTTCGCGGGGGTACAGACCCGAAGATCAAATCAGTCGGCTTTTTAAGGCTCTTTGCAGTAGTAACGGCTTCGAAGCCGACGCGTTAAGACGCGAATCAGAATCATGCCTCGCTGCCGCCAAATTACAATCCGTTGATGAGATGAAGTCCTATTTGGCCTCACAACGCTTAGCTGATGGGGCTCATTATTCGAGACTTATGGCCATTGGTGTCTTTCGCCTTTTTCAAACAGCCAAAGGTGGCGTAAATCAGCCTAACGAAGCCGATTTACGCAAACGTTGCAAGGAGCTAGCCGACAGTCTTAATCTTCCGGCAGAACGATTAGAAAAGGATCTAAGTCTTTTTGCATCCAATAGCGAACGTATGACAATGTCTATTGAGCTTGTTAAGGAGACTGTTGCGGCAGAACGTCGTAAAAAAGAGCGTCGCCAGGCCGAACAAGTGCAACGCAGTGAAACCTGACTTTCAAGTTGGCACCAAGATGTTTGAGGCCGATTCAAATAGTTCTCGATCGCTAAATTAAGGCATTACCCTATCTCAAACTGTGGGCATGATCTGGTAATGTGTCACTTAAATATCCTCCCGACGGTTAACAACCATATTAGAGACCATCGACTTCGTGTCTGGATAGAAATACCTTGATTGCCAAAGAGTAGATTCTAAGTATTATTTTCGCTTAGCTGATATCCAACGATAACTATCGCAGACTCAGCGCGTTGTTTAGCATCTCGAGACAAGTTCAACTCAGATCAGAGTCTGATAGTAGAACTAGAACCCTTACTTAAACCCTGCGATGAGTTTCTAGGCTTATCTGGTTTCCAGTCGTTCTACTTAATTAATTAACTAAATAAAAGCCCGAAATCTTACTATAAAGGCTACTAAAATAGCCAAGTAATTGTATATTATGGTTGTAATATCAATAAGCTTA
The DNA here is from genome assembly GCF_040371545.1 of Synechococcus sp. M16CYN. Taxonomy (NCBI): domain Bacteria; kingdom Bacillati; phylum Cyanobacteriota; class Cyanophyceae; order Synechococcales; family Synechococcaceae; genus Synechococcus; species Synechococcus sp. M16CYN. Next base: position 1,159,250 of record NZ_AP029048.1, on the reverse strand, counting down.
TGGGCACTGTCCTAAGCCAAGATTCAAGCCTTTCTAAGCTGAGTAAAAATCTTGGGTCTGGATTAAAATATTCTTCTAACCAGATTCCTCAGTAAGAAGTTTTAAGCCTAAAACTGATAATATTGTATACCTATTGCTAGGTAGACGATCCAATGGTGTTAGTTTGAACCATGGGCAACGTTCCCGGCATAATCTTTGTCAGACTATCCAAAATTACCTCGCGTTACAAAGTATGGTACATGCAAGCGGGGTAAAGGGGCAAATTAAGAGGTAAAAGTGGCGATGGACTAACTAAAAAACGGGACAGGTTTGAACGCTTTAGCCTAGCGGGTGGATTGACCGGCCGCACGGCGACGGCGATCTCGCCACTCAACAGCAGAAAGGTAAACTACAGCAACGCTAATGAAAACCAATAAAAATACTGCTACTGCCATAAGTGACTGGTTCAACATTGGAGGACCCGACGACGCAGCGTGGTCAGAATCTTAGGGTGCCATCGCCATTGCGACCCCAGACAACCATTGCAATAGAAAAGCTGAATACAGCAGCGAGTGATGCCCATGCCACGGTGAATAACATTGTTTACGGTTCAATCGTTTACATTCTACCCAGGTCTCAGACCGACTTTGATCTTTTGACGACTACTGTCATGGCTATTTCTAGTTCCTCTTCATCGACGCTACTGGAGCGAGAGAAAACTACACAGTGCTACCCAGAGGCGCGTGTCATCGTCCTCGATGACGTCATCAACACCTTTCAACATGTTGTGGACTGTTTACGCAAAATCATCCCTGGGATGAGTGAAGAGAATGCATGGAGACTCGCAAACCGTATTGATGGACAGGGATCTGCAGAGGTGTGGCGTGGTCCGTTGGAACAGGCGGAGCTCTATCACCAACAACTGCAGATGGAGGGCTTAACGATGGCTCCATTGGATCGCTGTTAAGTAAATCAAAACTGTGAAGCCTACGCGTCGCTTTGGTGAGGCGTAGAGGCCTTTTATAGTTCTCAAATGTGTTGTTCTCCGTAGTAACGATGAACCGCATCGTTGTACGCTCCGGACCACGCTTTCTATCTCTACCAATAATTTCGTTGCTTGGCGTACCCTTCGCCGTCAGTAGGTGAACCGGATAATCACTATGAGCATTAACTAGGGGCCCACCGGCAGCGAGAAAACGCAAAGTACTAAATACAACCTCAAAACTACAGCTCAAAAATTAAAACCCTCCCTCTCTGGGATAGCTATACCCGCTATCTTCTACTGGTTCTTGGATCTTGGCTTGAGTGTGGGGAGGGTCGTGATTACCCATAGCACTTACGTCGAGGGGTTGATCCCTTGGTTGAAGTCGCTTGCTTGTGAGCAGGGTATCCAGACCATCACGCCAGCAGTCATTAACCGAGTAAAGGGACGTAGCCAATCGCTTCAGCTGAGGGTATCAACCACGATTCGTGGAGGTTACAAATTGGTAGCTCGCAAAGGAAGTAGCGTTCAGGAAGTCTTCATCGTGACCAATTTGGAGCAAGCGCAACTTCAAAGTGCATTGGAGCGGCATCGACCCTAAGGGTTTGATCATGTCAAACACTAATCGCAGTGATAATCAAGATGAACCGCCATGCCGTGAGCCAACCGTGATCGACCTGGATAACCAGAAGGGGAGTCAAAGTGTGATTTCGTTTCCGGTTACAAGACCGGTCTACGTCACCATCACGACAGCTTCCCCAAGTCGAAATAGAGTCAGATCAGAGCACTAGAGAAGGCTGTCACCAACACAGCAGTTCGTCTGCGAGTCTAGTCTTGATGGACTGACAATCCGGGCCAAATCTGTCGGACAACCCTTAAGACATACCGAGCTTCCCGTTGCCGTCCAATTGCGTCTTTGGCATTTAGTAGTACAGTCACATGGCCGAGTTTGCGGCCTGGTGATTCCGGCGACTTGCCGTACCAATGAAGGTGAGCTTTAGGAAGTTGTCGAAGTTCTGTTAGACGCTGCGCAAGTGGGGTGGCTTGTGCAGGATCGAGACCGAGGAGATTAACCATCAAGGCTCCTTCACTTCGCATCTCTGGAATCGGTGTCGGCAGACCTGCAGCTATGCAAACCTGCTGATCAAACTGACTACTAGTACAGGCCTCAATCGAAAAATGGCCAGAATTGTGTGTCCGCGGTGCAATCTCGTTCACTTGTAGTCCAGAGGGACCATAAAAGAACTCAAGAGCTAGAACACCTACGTAATTGAGTTTGGTAAGGAGCGATGCGGCCATGTTGTAGGCCAATGCTTCAACAGCCTGTTCTACACAAGCTGGAACCAAAACCCAGTCACAAACCCGGGAATTTTGGTAGGTCTCCACGAGTGGAAAACTTCTCAGTCGACCATTAGCGTCTCGACTAACCACAAGGGCCAGTTCGCGTTCGAAGTGGACCCAAGCTTCTAAAAACCAACCCGAGATTTCAACTGAGCGGAGCAATTGTGCCAAAGCATCGACATTGTTAATAACAGCAGTGCCTTTGCCGTCATATCCACCACGGGCTGCTTTCGCCATAACGGGAAAATCCCAACCTTGTGGTAGGCCTGGCTGAGCCTGGGAAATCTGGCTTAGCGGACACCAGAGAGGACTTGGAATTGCTAAATCTTCGAGTAGCTGACGCTGAGAAAGCTTGTCGACCAGAGGCGCAAAAGCTTCCAAAGCTGGATAAAAGCAAGCCCCTTGTCGTTCTAAGGGAATCAGAGCATCGATACTCACCCACTCATTTTCAAAGGTGATTCCGTCACACCCCTCCATAAGCTTGAGTGTCCCAGCCACATCGCGCGGATCTGCAACTACGACACGCTCAGCACCATCAACGGCAGGATCGTTTTCCCATTTGGTCTGTACTGCTACAGGGATCGAGCGCGTGCGGGCTGCTTGCACCAACATCCGCGCCAACTGCCCACCACCGACTACGCCAATCATTGTATTTGCACTGAACATGCCAGGGCCAGCGCTACCCTGTCATTGCAACTCGGTACTTCATTGAACAAACTCATTTACTAAGCAGGGGGTTGATCGCCAGCAAACACCAATCGTACTAAAGTCAAGACTAGTACCATTAGGAAAAGGGCCAATCCTAGTGTGCAGGCATAACCAATTTCTAGTTCAGTAAAAGCTTGGTCGTAAACGTAATAAACTATGGTTTGAGTTGCATTGGCTGGACCGCCTTGCGTCATCAAAAACACTTCCTCGAACACCTTAGTTGCTGCAATCGACGAAACAATCGCCACAAGTATGATATAAGGACGCATTAACGGAAAAGTAATATCTAGGTGCTGCCTCCACCCCTCACTTCCATCGAGTTCAGCAGCTTCATATAACCCTTTTGGAATGCCTTGAAGCCCTGCCAGAAAAATCACCATGTAATAGCCAAGACTCTTCCAGAGGGTGACAAGCATTACAGCAGGAAGAGCCAGTTGAGGAACTGTTAGAAAACCAATAGGAGAAAAAGCTTCTCCGAGAAGAACCGACAACAAACCATTGATTAGCCCGTTTTCAGCGTAGAGCCAACGAAAAGCAATTGCTGCCACAACAACTGAGACGAGTACTGGCGTATAGAACACACCGCGGAGAAAACTCTTACCAGGAAGCCTTTGATTTACTAGGACTGCCAATGCTAGGGATCCCACAATAGTGAGAGGCACTACACCCAAAAGATAAATAAATGTGGTAAGTGTTACTTGCCGCGCCATTGGATCAACTAAAAGCCGCTGAAAATGCGCTAGGCCAATAAATTGAAATGGCTCACTGACATCTAGACCTGTAGCGTTGACGCTCATCACCAATGTCATTACAGCTGGGATCAAAATCGATAAGCTGATCAAAAGCAGTGCCGGCAGTAAAAATGCCCAAGCCGTCAGATTATCTTGCACAGATCTAAGTTCACTGTTGGGAGAGTAATAGGGATTCCATCAGTTTCATGGCCATGACTGTCACACCTTGCCGAATTAATGTCGGCTTAGAGCGCAACCCTTATGACGTTGTGATTGGCAATGGTGTCCTAGGGAATGTCGGCGAAGAACTACTGCTTGGTAGCGTAAAACCAGGCAGTAAAGTTCTTGTTGTCAGTAACTCAGATATCGCTGAGCTCTATGGTGATCTTTGCCTGAATAGTTTGAAAAAGCAGGATTTCAACGTTGAAATGCTTACAATTGGTTCTGGCGAACAACAAAAGAATCTGGCTACCGTGGCTCAAATCCACGACGCGGCTTTCGCTTGTAAATTAGAACGCAACTCGATAATGCTCGCTCTTGGTGGTGGCGTCGTTGGCGATATAACCGGGTTCGCAGCAGCTACTTGGTTACGGGGAATCGGGATTATACAAATTCCGACAACGTTATTAGCGATGGTGGATGCAGCGATCGGAGGCAAAACAGGTATCAATCACCCTGGTGGGAAGAATCTAATTGGTGCATTTCACCAGCCAAAACTGGTGTTGATTGATCCAAGTACTCTCAATACCCTTCCTCTCAGGGAGTTCCGGGCAGGGATGGCTGAAGTAATTAAATATGGGATGCTCGGGGATTTTGAATTATTTAACGGACTCGAATCTTGTCAAGATCCTAGTAGCCCTCAAGGATTAGGACAAATTCAACTTGAATCAATTCTGCAACGCTCCGCAGCAGCCAAAGTGCGTGTAGTGATCGCTGATGAACGAGAGAGTGGATTACGGGCTATCCTGAATTATGGACATACCTTTGGTCATGCTGTGGAGACCCTCTGTGGTTATGGCACTTGGCTTCATGGCGAAGCAGTGGCAATTGGTATGGCTGCCGTTGGCGAACTAGCTGTTCAACTAGGCAGTTGGTCGCGTTGCGATGCCGATCGCCAAAGTCGTTTAATTGTCAAAGCAGGCTTACCTACTGTTTGGCCGGATCTAAGGCCCGATGACGTAATTAAAACTATGCAGGGTGATAAAAAAGTACGAGATGAGCAACTTCGTTTAGTGATGCCCACAGCAATCGGGACAGTTAATATTCGGGACAACATTACTCGCGAGGAAATTCTTCACTGTCTGGAGCGGTTGTCAACTTAAATCTATCTAATTGCAGTCCTTTGCCGTAAAGCAGCCAACGGAAATCACCGAGTCCGCTTGGATCCACTAATCGAAGGAGTGCTTCCCGTCGCCGCAGTATTTCCGGCAACTGAGTGGCCGGTAGCGATTGCAATTTATGCAGCCGCTCTGCAAGACCGAGAGCTAGCAACGCTTCACCCTGCCTCATCTGACCGAGAGGTGTCCAGCCGGATCGAATAGCTGCATCTTGGACGATGTCAATGCATATGTGAGCGGTTAAATCCTGAAAACCGGGACATTGCAAAGGAGACAAACCAGCTTGTTGCGCGCGGGTAGCCATCAACGTCCCATTGTATCTACAGGCTGAGTAATAACGCCTCGCCTCCAAAGCGTAGTCCACTACAAGTAAAATCCCTTTCCTGATAGCACGGCTCACTTGGCCGAACCACCTCGGAGATTCGCAGTGCCATTCTGTGGTCCAACCTGGTTTAGCGCTTCTAGGAGGCAGAGCAATTTTACATCGTCGGCATACCCGTGCCACTTCCTCGGCTAGAGGGGGTGGCACGGGGCGTCGCGACCACGTTAAAAAATCATTTGCATTGAGTGCCACGAGTTGCTGCCACATCATCCCCTCATGAAAGGACAGTCGCTCCACTGGCAAGGTATCCAGCAATTCATGGGCCAAAACAATGCCCTGAACTGGACAAGCCATAAGGTTATCCAGCGAACACCAACGTATCGGCACCGCCACTTGATTCGACAAGCGTGACCGTTGCCGTTTTTGCATTCCAGGGTTGGTCTCTACAAGTACCAATTCGAGACGATGGAGAGTATGAGGCGCCTGATCTATCAAGGCGTCGATCAGATCGGCAAGGAGATCTCCTTCTCCAGGACCGATTTCTACAAGCGAGAGTTTTGGAATCTCAACCGGGAATGCCTGAAGCCAACGCATAACTTGTGCCGCCAAAAGAGCAGCGAAATCGGATCCGAGAGACGGAGAAGTTACAAAATCTCCGTTTGGCGCTATAAGAGCTCTTCCAGCGCCGTAAAAGCCATGATTTGGATCATTTAAAGCCAGGTGCATAAACTGGCGGAACGGGATCACACCGCCGGCTTGTTTCAGATGCATCGCAAGCCAGGTCGGGCACACCGCAGACGTCGGTTCCATTGGAGAGAATGCTCGTCAATGCAGCAGGTCCATGGGAACACATTGCATTCAGGTCCTATGGGGCACGGTGCTGGCTACGGCCATTGGGTTATGGGGCGTTGCGGCTCCGGTGCTGGCATACGATAATCCCGATCTATTACCCGATCACCCCACACCTGTCATTGACTTGGCTCGCATTTTTAGCGACACCCAACAAGCTCGATTAGAAGAATCGCTAGGAAAGTTAGAAGAACGCACAGGATGGAAACTACGAGTGCTGACGCAATACGAACGAACGCCTGGCCTGGCCGTTCGTGAATTCTGGGGACTCGACGAAAGAAGTCTTCTGGTAGTAGCGGATCCCAGGGGCGGTAATCTGCTGAACATCAATGTTGGTGATGCTTACTTCGCCATGATGCCCAGAACTTACTGGGTTGAGTTACAGACCCGCTTTGGCAATCAATACTACGTCAAAGATCACGGTGAGGATGGTGCCATTTTGGGTGCACTTGATGCAATAGAAATCTGCTTAGATCGTGGCGGATGTCAGGTCGTTCCCGGGCTGCCCCTTGAGCAATGGCTTTGGACTTTCAGTACATCAGTTTTAGGAGGACTCATCGCTGGATTTGCGGCTTACCCACGCAAAGAGACTGAAACAGTTGCTTGGGCCTGGCTGCTTTTGCTATCGCCTCTATGGGCAATGCTATTCGGCATTTTTGGCATCGCTCCGGTGGTGACCCGCACAGAGGAATGGCTGCCCCTAATCAGAAACGCCCTCGGCTTTTTATCAGGAGGGGCAGCAGCCTACCTTATCGCGCAAGCCACCATAGGCCGTCGACTCCAGAATAAATCAAACGGGTAAAAGTTGATTCGAAGTCGAGCTGTGTGGGCGGATTCTGGATCCTGTGCAAATTATTTGTTTAGCAATTTAGCATATTGCAAAACGATCCCTAGCTTAAGAGGCTGACCACAATAATAGGGCCTGACCAGCATTCCCAATTTCAGGCTAATGTAATTCGGTAGTGATCGTGGAATCCAAAATCGTAAATAGCGCTAAGACTCCTAATAAGATCTGGAACATGCAAAATTTTGCTTCATCGATAGCCTCGCGAAGATACTGAAGTAAAGCTTACTGAGTGCTGAACGTTAAATAAAAACTGTTCTTGGACAGCATAGAGCTTCTATAAACAAAATAAATTGGGACATTATCAAAGCTTTAGTGCCTAATCTGTAATATGCCATGGATGTCATCAACAATTAATAACTCAACTAAACACCAACAAAAAGCAGGGTCAAGCCCGTTAAAGCTGCCGCTCTTTAGACGCGAAGGTAGACAAAAGCAGATTTAACATAAAGTACATGCAACCTAAACTTCTGTCCTACACGTTTCCAGCTTATCTTCAAAGAAGGTAGACAGTGCAATGGCAGTTTCCCTCTCTATACACAACCAAAGCGAATCGACCTAGGCATCAGAATGGCTTTTAATTGGCCGGTAATCTTACTTTGACGGGAACATCATTCTAAGCGAAAGGGGCATTTAATTACTCTTTGCCGAATTTACTATAGCTGACAGAACAACTCCGGAGATAGAGATCAATTAACTTTTAAGTTAGTTGATCTCTATCCTAATCTGCTCTGAAAGAATTGCTTTCAAAGGTTAAGATTACCAAGCGTTAAATCAAAACCAATTCTGAATACATTAACCTAGGTTATACTGCTGTCCTAGTAGCAAAACTGGCCTGTATATCGTCAGGCAAGCATAATAAAAAAAGAAACTAAAAGTCTGCCATTAAACCAATGCAATTATTATAAAACAACCACATCTCAAATTAAGTGATCACACGTGTGACCGCTACTGCAGACATGGATTCAGTGCCGCATAGGTCTCATTAAAGGAAACGTTTCCTTATACTTGACTTTACCATCTGGTGCATACCAGCGATGGCTAAGGTGAGTTAAACAAGTACCGCTGAATTCAGCCCATGAAAAATGGAAAAAGGGGCAACCTTGCTGATCTAGACCACTTCGAGGTACACATGCTGAATTTAAATAAACAGTGCCGCGTCGATCCTGTGTAAGGCTTTGCCTATACCCTGAACCGCGCTTAAGAGCGTGGTGCATATGACCAAAGATCACCAGATCAGGCGGGCGTGTTACCGCCATTCGATCGATTGCAATCGATAAATCTTGGTCTCCCCAGTCGATTGCTGGTGATTTCCAGTCGCGTCCACAGGGACTATCGGGATTGGATCCCAACCCCGTTGGTCCGCAATGAGCCAGTATCAGTAAAGGTTCGTCAGCAGGAACAGAGGCGGCGGCAGAAAGAATTCTTTCTACTGACTGATCCAACGTCACTGGTCCATAAACTGCCTTAACAGCTTGAGAAAGATGAAATCCACCACCGGAACTGCAAGGTCGAGCACCAACTACCGAAAGTGAGAGACGTTCCCACCGACGTACCCTCCATGCGCAATGACAATCGTCCAAAAGAACTAATTGTTGGTGCAGAATCCCTCCGTTTTTGTCAAACCCACAATCATGATTTCCAAGGATCACAGCCACAGGGTGGGGGAGTAAAGCAATCCTTCGTGTCAGATGCAAATTCCCATTACTGAGGTCTCCGACAAATAACACCGCATCCGGCCGGAGTAAGTTCAGTAGCTTTTCATCCGCATCTCCCCAAGCGCCGTGAAGGTCTCCAGCAATCGCGATTCGTAGATCTGTCAGAGCTTTTGCCTAGGCTGGTCTCCATCCTGCCGCTTCCCGGTCCCGATGATCGCTGACAACGGCCTGGTCGCAACGATCGAACGGCTCAAAAAACAGCGCAATGCAGTCGTGCTGGCACACTACTATCAGTCTCCTAAAATTCAAGACGTCGCTGACTTCATCGGTGATTCACTCGAGTTGTCTAGAAAAGCTGCTGCTACTACAGCCGATGTGATCGCTTTCTGTGGCGTTCACTTTATGGCAGAGACTGCTAAAATACTCAATCCAAACAAGACCGTCGTCATTCCTGATTTTGATGCCGGATGCTCACTGGCTGATGACTGCCCTGCCGATGCTTTCGCTGCATTCCGGCATCAATACCCAGACCATTTTGTTGTGAGTTACATCAATTGTACAGCTGCTGTAAAAGCGCAAAGTGACTTAATTTGCACTAGCAGTAATGCTGTTGATCTCATTAACCAACTACCGCAAGATCGTCCGATTTTGTTTGCGCCGGATCAGAATCTTGGTCGATGGGTGCAACGACAAAGTAATAGGACGATGACCCTATGGCCGGGCCGATGCACGGTGCATGAAGCTTTTAGCGAGGAAGCTTTACTTCAACTAAAACTTGAACATCCCAGAGCTGAAGTCATCGCCCATCCCGAATGTCAAGAGCATTTATTAGAGCTTGCGGATTTCATTGGGTCTACAAGCAAGTTGCTGAATCACACTGAAATCAGTTCTTCAGAAGCCTTTATTGTTCTAACGGAGCCTGGAATTCTTCATCAAATGCAGCAACGGGTTCCTAACAAGACTCTGATAGAGGTGCCGGGTGTGGATGGATGTAGTTGCAATTCCTGTCCTTACATGCGTTTAAACACACTCGAAAAATTGCATAGGTGCCTCGATACCTTGAAACCCACTATCGAAATGGAAGAAAGCCTGAGACAAAAGGCTTTACTCCCGATTCGAAAGATGCTGGAAATGAGTAGTTAAATATGGTTAAAAAACCGCTTCTTATCATGATAGCTAACTTTACATTAACTCACCTTGATATACAGGTTATACAATTTATAAATTAAGTCTTTTAACTAACCAGTAACCAGATACACAGTATGGCAACAGTGAATTATCAACATATCTCAAGAGAAATTAATTATACCTTATTATTAATCTGCGGAATTAATGTGGCCTTAAAAGCCATGGGTTGATTGAGTATACTAAAATTTATTATTGCACTGTGAACATTTAACCAGACTCATAAAATTTATTTTTTGCATTTTAATCACCTGCGACCACGATAACCGCGTAAATTAATCTAGAAAGTATACAGAATATTTAGCAATTAATATGACTAAGCAAAGAAAATTATGTTAGTAACTACTTAAATAAAAATGTTAATTCGCATCCAAAAAATTACATAGAAAAACTATAATACAGAGAATATAAAATTTTCTTTAAGATCGTGACATCAAATTTGCATTTAAATTACTACAAATTTGATATAAAGATGAATTGGCAACAAAGTTGTAACTTATTAATAAGAAATACAAACCAGATAATAGGCAAGACTGCTCATTTTTGTAATATGTTGTCACCAAATTTATTTTTTAATTAAAACACTATTAATTAACTTAAATAAAGATTAAACACAATTAATTTGCTAATTTTGATGCCACTGTCAGCAGACTTTGAACTAAAACACTAATTATAATTTGGAATCAGACTTAGACTTCAATTTTTTCAAAGTTAATATTATTTGTTAGAGTTTTCTCTTAAATTATATTTAATCTTTAAAATCACCAGAATAAATATAGTTTAGAACGGGCTAAAGTAAACAGATTTATTTAAGCAAATATATTTAATAATAATTAAGGCTATTTAAAAATCTCAGTCGATTTCAGAAAATTGACAGTTCACACATGCTGCAAGAATAATTATAGGGTACAGGCATTACTGATAATGACACAATCTATTTTGACCATCATCACCCCATTCCTAGTATTTGCTGCTCTGTTGACTGTTCTTATTTTAGTATGGGATTAATAATTAAATTGACTTTACTTCCATTTAGTATTCTGTGTATTAACCTCAGAACTATATGAATCAAATGTATTAATATCGGTTATCAGAATCAGATTATTATCTTTACTAGGATAGCTCTCAATTATTAATAAATAACTTATACATTAGTTTGACTCACTATTTAATGAATTAGCTAATTCATAGAATACCAAGATCTTGGCGTGTTTTTGGCTGATAATTATTGGAATCTATTGCTATTATCGATATTTTATTTTGTTGTTGCATACTCATAGGTTTAGTCTAACGATTGTCAGGATCTGAGTATAAGCTACTTACGCAAGAGAAAAGTAAGAAAGCTATTAATTAGGATCTGGCTAACCTGCGCTAAAAATGTTTAAACAAGTTGCTATAGATAGTTTTTTAAAGACTTGTACTCCTTATACCCTTCAGAAAAGTTAAATTAAACTGACAAAGATCATAGCTCATCAAATCTGCTGACAAGAATTTGATGCTACGTGTTAATTTCAATCAAGTGTGTTGTTGCTTTTAAAATTCAATAGTTTTGCCACTACTACTTAGTCTCACAATTTGAGATTTGAGGGTAGAGACGGGGCTTAGCAAGACGATATAACTATAAAACGTTTAGAAAGTTGCTGATTAAGATGAATAAAATATTGTATTTCTAGATTTATGATTAATTAAAATAGATTTTTCTATTAACGGATGGCATCCGAAGATAAGTCAAATCCAAAATTAGCTTTATATAAGTTAATCTAAGCCTAGGCATTTACACTCGTTATCAAACTTCCTATTACTGCCCCTTAAATTAAATTCATAAGATATTAAAATTTTATCAATATTAATAACTTTTGCAAATAAAAACAAGTTAGCTAACAACAAATTAAATCAGTCAATTACTGCAAATAGCAAAATCATAGTTAATAAATACATGCTAAAGATTTAAATCAATTCATAACTAAGAAAAATATTATCATTACCTGATAATTAAATCATACTTAGACAGTGGGGATTCTTTAGTGAATTTTCAGTTTCACTGTTACCGAAAGATTACATTCAGAGATTTTAGGTTGCAAAAATAGGAAATATAAAATCTATATAGATACCAAGTTTAAAGTATAATTTGGTCAATATAAAGCGCATTGCTATCCGTGCTAATATGTTAAGATTAAGATACAGTACAATTTATCTTAAAAATTGAGGAAAATATCTGCTTTTAGAAAGTAAAGCTTGTAAATCTTTAAAATCTTGTACGCATCTTAATCAGAGTTTTTAGATGAATCACTTGAGCTACTCTCTTACTAAAAAGAGAAAGAAATTGCTTCACATTTTTGAGATCTTTACAAGAAAGAGTAACTTATCAAACATTTGATTGTTAGTGATTTAAGGTCTATTACTATGACTAGATTTCAGAAGATATATGTACACAGCAAAATATGAACTCATAATAAACCAAACGAAAATTTTAAATAGCATAAATAAAGTTTAGGATGTACAGAGAACTGCTAAATTAAAAATAAACTGATTATTTTGTAGTAGAGAGGGCTATACAGTAAAAAATGTACCTTACAGATTCAAGAATCATATAAGAAGAGACTGTTATCACTCAGAATTGAGTCAATCACGGTTTTGGTTTAGTAGCGATGACAGCAAAAAATGGATCACATCTCTTTCCAAACAATCTCATCCAATTATCAGAGCACTTGTTTTCTACAATAATCTCTGGAGTGAGCCAACCCTGAGCTATTAATACTGATGCTACATAATTAAGATGATCATTATCATCACCATCAGTCCACACTTGTGGTGCTTTTGTGAAAAACATTCGATTAGAAAATGCAACAATTATTTGCCCCATCGGGCGAGAGATTCGTAAAAGTTCACTAGCGATATATTCTGGCTGTTGAAGGTATTGCCAACCAGCTACGATCAATGTAGCATCGACACTGGTGTCATTCAGGGGAAGACGTTGATCACGATTTAAATTCTGTATCCAATACGAATCTAAACGTTGATTCGCCAACAATTCATCAGTATTTAGTCCATGGCCAATTACCTTATCATAAATTACATCCTTTGGAAGGTGACTGACCCAACTACTCATCAGATCGAGAACGACAGCGCAAGATGGAATGCGCTGTCTGTATAGGGTAGTTAAACGACTTCGAAATCCAGCGTCTAAGTGATAAACGAAGCGAGGCTCACTATAAAAGAGAGCGTCATCATTGTTATCAAGTTTGTAGCGTTGGTGTTCTTTAAGAACTTGAGTAGCAGACATAAGCGAACTCACATTCTAAATGATGAAACACGATCAAAGCAAACCGATTTAGTCAAGCTGTCGTACATGGTAATCACTGATCTTTCAATAACGGGAACTGTAAATTCTAATATAGCTATATAGTTATTCACTAACCTAGCTTTATAAGCTTTAAATAATACACAAACGAGTTTTTTGCAATATCTCTAACCAATTCTATTGGTTTGTGCCTAAAATTGGTCAAGTCATAGGAATAAGCAATATTAATTAAACCTTAGCTAAAATATTAAGCGTATTGAATACAGTTCAATAATAACATTAATTTTGGCGAGTCCTAAATCTGATAAATAAATTAATGTATCAAAAGCCTCCTATTCGTAGACAAATTTCAAGGGCACTAAGGCCTACTAAAAAGGTTCCGCCTAGTAATACTAATTCTTTACGTGTTTGTGCCATTAGAGAAAAGGGCAAAGCCCAGAAGCAACACTTAGATGAATCTAAAGTAGACCAATGACTATGAACATGTCGAAACCTTGCTATTTCAAAAAATTGCAGATAGAGTTCACTTAAATTCATGAATTAAGCTTAACAAATTAAAAGTTAAGGAGTCATATCATAATAAAATTAAATATTCTTATCTCAAAAATAAATAAGATAGAAAAAATTGTTGCATTTTTATAAATAAGTAAAATTTTTACGTTAGCTAAATAATTAGAAAATAGTCAATTTTAGGAATTTAGGTTATTTCTTTGCCTAATAAATGTAAATCTAATGATAAGTCATTATCAGCTATATAAATAGTTGTTAATTAGTGTTGACTGGTGGATAACATATATCAAAGTCTATTTGACTAGCATTTTTATGTAAATAATAGGTAATTAAATATATTAATAAAAATCTAAACATGAAGTTAATTCATAATCAATGGTTTAGCTTAGTCTTTACTATTAAAATCATATAAGTGACTTATATTTAAGATATAAATCATAAAATATGATGGCGTTTCCCTTAAATCTTTACTGTTACTAACCTTATTTTAGTTACATTTTTTAATTAGAGATTTATTAATTCTTACACTACATTCTATTTCTTTCAATAAAGAGCTATTTCTACAGCTGATGAGCTGTTTACCAGTTTTATTCTTAATACTTTAGTATAATTTAAGATAAAAATATAATTAAATCAATTAAATTAGTCTTCTAAAAATTACTTAATAGTTAACTTAAATTCGTATATTATAAGATAATATTAACTTATTAATTAAATAAATTCTACTGAATAACTCAATATAGAATTGCTGATTATCTCTAACTATTTTAGTAAATAGTTAGATATTATATGATCGATAGAATATTTATTGTTCATACGTATTAAAAGATAAAATTTTGTCCTAATTTGATTAAATGCAATTATAAAAAGATTCTTACTAAGAGAATAAAATTATTAGATGAAAGGCAGTTATTAATACCCACAAAAATTAGTGAGGTTAATTATTTTGGACTTTTTAACTCAAAATTAGTACTTAAATAATTTAGTAGAAGATAATTTTAGACAGTAAATTATTGGCACTTCTGCCAGATAAATAAACTAGAATTAAATTTTTTACCCACAATTATAGCCTTGGCTCCATCTAAAAGTAAAAGATTATAATTAATTTTATTTCATTGATGTATCCTAAAGCTTATCATTAATTAAACAAAATTAATATCAGTTAATGATAACTTTTATGATATAGAATGGTTTAAGAATAAATACATAACTTTGTATCAAGTTATAGAAATAAAAAATATTATTATGTTGAATAATTTAAAATATTTAATTAAAAACAGCATATACAGCTATTTATAAAATATTAGCTGATTAGGCCAGCTATCTGCTTTTTAGAACTTTATTTAGAAAAACATATACAAATTTTATATGCCAAAAACTATAGTTATTAGAAACTATCACAATTCTTATCTATCCTAAATCAAGATTCTTTATTATTAAACTAATCCGAAATTAAGAATAAATGACAAATCTTATTTTTAATTTATATAAAAATTTTTTGATCAAAAGTAGAAAATGAAATGTCAGATATATAATAAGCTCTGAATATAGTTATAGTAATTTTTACCGTAAAACTAAATTAAAATATTAAACAATTTGTCTTGGATAGTCAGTCTAATCAATAATTTTTTAACCTTAAAAGTATAAACTTTAAAAATTGAAGATATTTAATTAATTTAATTAGTAAGTATTCGAATGATTGCTATAATTACTTATTTAGGTATGCAAATTTTAATTGATGGAAATTAATTCTATTTATCTCAAAGAAATTTTGATAATTCTAAATTAATAATTTAAAATAGTAACTTAATAAAGGTTTAAATCTTAATATTTAATATGGATAATTATCTATATATAGTTACTATTATATCGTGTTTTATCATTATCTTACTTTGCCTAAATCTTCATTTAGAAGTTTAGATAATATGATTTTAGATTAATTTTCTAAGAAATACAAATGTACTAAATTGCACGATAATTATCCATATATAGTATGGTATACTTAAATATACTATATTATATAATTTTGTTATTAGCATGTCTATTAAACTATCGCAACATCTTATATAGTACTGATTAAAAGTTAATATTTTTAATTTATAGAAAAAAATTATGAGTGTATGTTTAATCTCTTATAGAGATTTTATCGTAATTAAATTACCTTATTACTATAATAATATTTAAATCATTCAATCCTATAAAATCTTTAATACAAGCGTTATTGTGTCTATAATCTAACCTTAGTTTGATTAATATAGTTAAAACTGAATTCTTAAAGATTTTAATTCAGAAATATGACGTGATTATAAAAATAAGTTTTATTAGGATTAGCCCTTTGTCCTAAGCTCATAAAAGTATGAATATTTTTAACTTTTAAAAAATTTTTGGCGGGAACTATTTATTGGATAGATACTTATATCATTAATAATAGTTTTATTTCACAAACAAATTATACAGTAAATATCTTATTGCATTAGCAATATTTTTTGCAATCTAGTCAGGCTAATTATTAACTGGTTGAGTTAAGTCTGTCTAACTATAGTATTAAATTTTTAAATTATTCTTAATATATAATTAATTGCGGTTTTTATTAACCTCTTTTTTTTATAAATAAAACTGCTAATTATTGGGCTAAACTATTTAGCTTGTTGAAATTTATATAATATTCAATATAATTAAAAAGTAAAGATATGATTAACTAAAAATTAACTTAGCGATCAATTATTAATAAACCCTCTTCTTTACTTTATTTAAAAACAGTTACCATTATGTTGCTATTCTAGTAACGTGCCTGTATCTTTACCTAACTGTTTTCTTATGTTACGTCAGCGTCTTGTACAATGGTACTTAAATCCAGATAATTAGCTTATCTTTGCTCTTTTCAAGAGGCTGATTATAGAAAGCTATTTTGACAAATTTCACAGAGGTATACGATCTTAAATGGAACGTCCAGATTTATTTGCACTTGTTGAAGATATCGGAAAAGGAAATGTCCTTCACTCCGAAATGCTTGAAGGCTGTAGTGTCGCAGCCCATGAACTCGATGAGATGGACGCAGACATGGCTGCAAGTGTTGCTGCCCATATCTTTCAAGAGCTTTACGACTATAAGGTTGAATATAGTCAGGGCAAGCAAGCTGATCCAGACGGCGGAGTTTGGTCGGGCAGTGTGGAGAAATTCAAGTTCTGCATTAATCGAGATGACAATGGTGACTTAATAATTGACTTTTTTGTATTATCACCAGATGCTTGACACGGTTAGCAGATCGACGGGCTTTTCTAAAGAGCCAAAGCGTTTTATAACTTTACGAAGCGTTGAAACGCAAACATGAACGAAAGATTATGGCGCTGCAGCCATGATTGATGTCACAGTGAAGTTGTAAAGGAAAAATTTATGTCCAGTCTGGATCCGAGCCGCAAACCTTACACCGTTCGGCATAAAACATCAGACGGAAAAAAACTCGAGTCCTGCTTTTATGCCAGTGACGCCTTTGAAGCTAGGCTGTGGGCCATGGAGTTAAACACTTACATCCGTCAACACCCCAATTGCATCGACTCAATTCTTAGGACAGAGGCTTGAAAGCCGAGCACCTTTTTTGATAACCTAAGCAAACAACAGCCAGGCTAAAGCGGTTAGCTCAGCATTTGTTTGGCTGTCATGTGACCGCCTAAGTATTAGGGCTGCAACCTACCTCAATCCTAAAACTACGTGAAATACAGATCGTTAGGATGTCACTCCGGTCTAGTTTTAGTTGTATAGCCTGGCTTCGAGGAAGTGGTTGCATTACCTAATTCCATCATTTCAATGGCACCACTTCCCAGTAGAGCAACTTTGTTGAGACTTGAACAAGAGGCCCGACGCTTCGGCAGTGGCGTTCAAGCAGACCAGCTCAGTGGTTGTTGGCGATTGCGCTCTACTTGGAAGCGTTGCGGTCATCCATCAGCTCAAGCAATCGATTTTCTTCTATGTGCTTTGAACGCTTGCCTTATCCTCACCAAATCGATTCGGAATGACCGCTTTAAAATTGTAAATCAAGTTAGCTTAGGCAGTCTTCAACTGAGTTTTCAAGGATTGGCACATCTCAAAGGAAAGCGCCCTTTGCTGTGTTTCAAGTTCGTAGTGATAGAGTTGAAGCTTGGCAACCAAACGCTACTCAAGCAAGCCATTAAATCACCCGCCTTTCAACGACAGCCATTTTTTGCTTTAATTAGCCTGGATCCCGTGCACGGCTGGTTGATTGCTCGTGGCAGAGGCGGCGGGTTAGCTCTTTGGACAAGTCAATTAAAGGTTTGAATGAATAGCGAAATCGCCCTTGCCGTGCTTGAGCGGGACAATGGATGGTTACTTCAACTCAGGGACGATTTTGAATCTGTCCTTTATCCAGGTCACTGGGGTTTATTCGGAGGGCATATCAATCCTGGAGAGAAACCATCTCAAGCTATACATCGCGAATTGATCGAAGAAATCAATTGGAGCCCTACTGCTCCTTTGGAATACTGGTTTAGTAACAGTAGTGGACAAAGCGTCGTGCACGTGTTTCGAGGACCGCTCACGGTGCCAGTACAACGGTTGAAGCTGCTTGAAGGTCAAGACCTCAAACTAACATCATTGAATGAACTACATAAAGGCAAGATTTGGAGTGAAACTTTAGCTCAAGCACGGCCAATTGCGCCAGGCCTCAATATAGTGATCAGTCGTTTATTGAATAATTGAAATGGCATTAAAAAGCGGCTCGAAATTGATCGTAATAGATTTAGACTTAGCGGTTAGTCTATGCTTTATTATCTAGATTTTGGATTATGAATACATGAATTCGCCATAATTTTAGTACTGAACACTATTAGTAATAATAGTTTGATAAATTGGATAGGTTACTTATTAAATCTAAATATTTAATACAATGTGCATTTATAGTCCAGCTGTAAATCTCTGACAATGCTAAATAATAGGCAGTTAAAAAACCTCTTCTAGAATTAATAACTACCTAAAAATGCTACTGAGTTAGTTCTTTAGATCGATACAACTATAATTTAACTGATCCTCAAATCTGAACTTTTGGGCGACGTGACCGTCATCAAGTATATCAAGCAGAATCAGCTCTATAATCAACTGTCTGATAACCAATATCGACAGCCATTCAATCGTAGGGATTTTCGTCTACGAACCTGAGGTGTTGATTTTCAACAAGCCAAATCAGGCTCTTTGATCTTAAAAGGCGTGACTAAATTATTAACGTACTGCTTGATTTTATCGCAATAGCGTTGGTACGGCTTAAGTAATCTACTATATTGACGCTATCGTACTTAAACCGCAGTGAGTTTTATCCTTTCCAGAGTCATGCATTATTGTAAATGACATCTTTTTAAGATGCTTACTTTAGTGAAACTAAGCTCCTTTCATGAAATATTTCTCTCACATCCTTGGAGGAATCTATTGGCTTTTCACAAGCAATACCTATCTAAACAAGTCTTCTACGGCAACATCTTCACGACGAACTTGTGGGCGTTAAGATATGACAAACTTATCTATCATTTTTAATCGTTACAGAAATTGTTTCCAAATTTTTGGTTGCTATCATCACGACCAAAAAAGAAACCAGATGAACGTCTCACTTGGATAATATACAGGTAGAGCTTAGAAGCAATTGCAATCTAGATAAGACAAGCTATGGCTAATTCGACTTCAAATGTCGGCTTGGCGATTTTGATGCTCCAAAAATATTACTATTAATCAGTGGCAAATGCTTGTTAGTCAGGTCTAAGCTGTTGAGCAGAAACCAGAATTGAGATGCTAGCTAACTAGCACTAGTTCTTTTTCGGACAACACGAGGTGTCGACCGTGATTCTTCGACGGTGACGATATTATCTTCTGTGAACTTTTCTTCACCAACTTTGTTGTCTACAGTCTTGTCATCTGGTTCTTGAGCTTCGATCACACCCAGGATCATTGCAGCCTGAAGCTGATCGCTGATATCTCCGATGGTTAATAGAGCCTTAAGAACAAGTTGTGCTCTTGGGGCTTTAGGTAAGGTAGGTCGAAGTTTTTTCGTGGTTTTCCAAAGCTCTAGTGCTACCTCTGTGAGCAGCTCCCTGTCGGTGGTCATCATTGGTTAAACGGATCCTTAACAAGGAAGCACATCGGATGGACGAAAAAAACAACTATTACGAAGCGTAGACTAGAAATCTTTCAGCAAAAACCCGTCTATTCTTACTTTTTTCATTTTGTTAGACGGGTGTTCAATAATCTCACGGTTTGATAATGTGTATAAGGACAATCATGATAGGAGAGAGGTTAGGATTGCATGACACAAACTCGGAGTTTGTACCTAATTCCTAGCGCGAATTTACGTTACAATAGACAGAGGGCAAGTAAAGACAACTACATCAACCAGCTTCACTCTTGTCTTGATTGCTTAAAGGGTTGATAGCTCTGCGATGGCGCAGGAGGCCATGACGGGGAGCAAATAAGAACGAAAGGAGAAATTGAGTGGTTTGAACTAGTACAATGCAACCAGCTGTAGAGCTATCGGTCCAGTAACTGATGAATATGCCCATTGAGCTAGACAACACGCTGCTAGACAGAGCTAGCAGTGTCATTTGATCAAAGCGATCAGTTAATAGGTAGGCCGTAGCCCCTGGAGTCACGAGCATTGCCACAACAAGAATGATTCCAACTGTTTGCAACCCCGCTACAGCAGCAAGAGACAACAAGCCAAGAAGCATGTAATGCAGAATTCCAGTATTGATGCCAATGGAGCGCGCATGAGTAGGATCGAAGCAAAAGAGCATCAGATCACTGCGAAATATAAGCAACAGCAACAGCACTAGTAAAGAAATCAGCGATGTCTGAAAAATGTCTGCAGAAGTAATCCCAAGGACATTGCCAAATAAGATGTGAGTGAGGTCGATGTTACTTCGAGTCTTTGACATAAGCACCAAGCCGAGAGCAAAGAAGCCGGTGAAAACCAAACCAATTACGGTGTCTTCTTTTACCCGCGACTTTTGTTTTACAAACCCAATGACAGCGGCCGACCCCACCCCAAATACAAATGCACCGAGAGAAAATGGCAGACCAAGAGCATAGGCAACCACAACTCCTGGAAGGACAGCGTGTGATACCGCGTCCCCCATTAGAGCCCAGCCTTTCAGGGTCATGTAACAGGATAATAATCCGCAAACCCCACCGACTAAAGCGCTCACCATCAACGCCCGCACCATGAAGGAGTGCCTTAGCGGTTCCAACAGAAAGTCCATCAATTCAGTATGAGCACATGAGCCGTAGGCATGATGCTCCCCATAGTCCAACTAATTCGTACGGCTTGGCTGGGCTCTATGTCGCCTGCTTACCTAGCAAAGCCTCCCGTTGCATAACTTTATCTATGCCAGGACAATGAAATCACCCTCTAATTGCTTCTTATTATCTCCCAATGCCAGGAAGCAGAATTTACTTGTACTCGGACACATGCACCAGCTTTTAGACAGCTCCCCGAGCTAGACACCCAACCTGTGTATTAAGCTTCTACCAAATTAATAAAGATCGTGGATAGTAGCAATGCCGCCGATGGTCATTAGCCTTTAATGGCCTGGTTCAGGTGGTGATTGCATAAATACGCAGGAATACAAAATACTACAGAAGCTGAGGTCAGCACAACCAGCAGCCTTGTAGGCCGCGGGAGATACCGAAACGGAATGGTCGCGCTCTAAAACGACTTTTGGATTTTCCTCATTAGTCTAATCTGTGGTTAGGCAAGGAACCTGGGTGCTACGAGGGTCCTCAGCTAAACGCTCTTGAGTAACCTCTGACCAGTCAAATCCTTTTGGACAGACTCAGCACAACCGACCTAAAGCCTAGGTAAGTGCAACATAAACAACCTATTGGCTGTGAGCTATGTGATGGTCAATCTTGCCCTTACAGTAATAGTGGTATCCGCAATTGCAAGGAGAAGGACGCTTCAATATCTTGACTAGTTTGTTGCATCCTCCCGATTTTTTAAACTTGTAGGATTTAACCTACACGAACTATTGGAATGTTAACGGGCTTACTTGTACTAGGTTGCTCCTGGATTTCCCTCGGTTTGATTGGCGAACGCTAATGAGGAGCAAATTTTCCTCTCACCAAGCTGACTACCTTCTTACAACACGGACCTGGAGTTCGCTTACTCCAAGTAAACAAAGACTTAATACAGTATTGTTCCTAGTTTTCCTTGGAGATCAAAAATCAAGCAAGCACTTGCTTATTAACCTAAGCGTTATGTTTTACGCCATTCCCCTAATTAAGTGTCTTTATGAAGCACTGGATTGTGACGAAAGCCTTGATAACATTGCTAACACTTGATATGGAATCGACAAATCTTGAGCATGTAGAAGTGGAACGGTGTAAGGCGTGAATACGGAACCAAGCTTGTCTAGAGAGTCACTAAGTCGGCATCAAATAGCGGACGCTTAGATATAAGTGTAGTCAATGGTTTAAACTAAATTTTTATGAGCCGTTGCCAATCAGTAAATCTGGCGGCAGCCCGCCAAAAGTCATCGCAAGGTTCTTAGGTGTAAACACTTTAGAAGTCTCACCATAGGCGAGTACCGTCTTATTAATCAGTACCACTAAATCACAGAAATCTCGCACATGGTTAAGATTATGGGTAGAAATTAGGATAGTATATCCATCTTCGCGAAATTGAACAAACAGTTGCGCCATCAACTTTTCAGTGCGTACATCGACACCGTTGAATGGTTCATCTAACAAGAACACATCAGCTCTTTGGGCAATTGCTCGAGCTAAAAAGGTACGCTTACGTTGACCACCAGAGAGGGTACCAATTGGACGGTTACGAAGTTCCAGTAACTCCACACGTTCAAGAGCGTCTCGAACAGCAGCTCGGTCGGAATTGCGCGGAATCCTCAACAGGTTCATCGCCCCATAGCGACCCATCATCACCACATCCCAAACCGAAACGGGGAATTGAGAATCAATCCTTTCGCTTTGGGGAACGTAAGCAACCGCTTGCTGGCGCTGGGCTTTGCGCATACTGCAACCATTGATCCGAATCAATCCTTGAGATGGGCGAACAAAACCGGTGAGAGCTTTAAACAACGTGGATTTGCCAGCCCCATTCATCCCGACTAAACCACAGATGCAACCGGCCGGTAAGTGTAGGCCAACATCGTACAGCGCTGTGATGCCATCGTAATCAACGCAAAGTTGCTTAGCTTCAATGCGAATCAACTGCGTTCTCCTGGAGCTGTCAAACCTTCACGAATCAGCCTTACATTGTGTCGTTGTAGATCTAATAACGTTGGCGCAGGTCCGTTTGGTTCGGAGATTGAGTCTACAAAAAATGTGCCACCAAAGCGAGCATTGGTTACCGAGGCTACCTCTCTCTGAGCTTTATCACTGACCGTACTCTCACAAAAAACCGCAGGAACTGCACGATCGCGCACTGTATTGATCAGTCGGGCCATGCGCTTGGGTGTAATCCTACTTTCCGCATTGACCGGCCACAAATAGGCCTCCTCAAGTCCGTAATCAGTTGCTAAGTAAGTAAAAGCGCCCTCGCAGCTTACTAAAATTCTGTGTTGAGGTGGGATTGTCTTAACGGCAAGGCGAAGCTCATAATCTAAGACCTGAAGTTGCTTTTTATAAATCTCAGCATTATTTGAATAGTACTCAGCACCTTTGGGGTCTAGCCGGATAAAGGCTTCTCGCAGTTGGTCAACGTAGTCCATAGCGCGTCGCGGCGACATCCAGGCGTGGGGATTTGGCTTCCCTGCATAGGAATCCTCTCCAATTAAAAGGGGCTCCATCCCTTGAGAAATAGTCAGGGTAGGAATATTTCCTGCTGCCATTGTGAATCGACGAGCCCAGAGTTCGAGGCCTAGTCCGTTTTCAATTAAAAGATCTGCTCCCACGGATCGTTCAATGTCGCTAGGCGTTGGCTGATATCCATGGACTTCGGAACCCTCCTTCACGATCGAACTTACTCGAAGCCGATCACCGGCTACATTTCTGGCCAAATCTGCTAGGATCGTGAAGGTTGCAAGGACCCTGGGGCGCTGATCGTTCTGAGTGGTTTGAGAGCGGTTACCACATCCGCAAATCAGCAGACCTAGAGCAACCAATGTTGTCGCAACTCGAGTGGTCAGCTGGGATGCTGCCAGGCTTCTATGTCTGGACGACCCGCTCACTCAGATACCTCGACTAAAAACCACGTGACGGGGGTATAGTGCGAACCAGATATTGATACAATTCGGCCACACTGCCGCATCTATTTAAGTAAGGTCTGGCTGGCTAGAGACTAGCATAGTGTCACACAATAATGTTTCGCGCAAATCTGAGCGAGCCAAGATCATCCTGAAAAGGTTGAATCAATATTACCCAGAAGTGACAAGCCCACTCAACCATAGGGATCCTTTCACCCTGCTAGTGGCAGTTTTATTGAGCGCTCAATGTACGGATAAAAAGGTCAATGAAGTCACGCCCGCGTTATTAGCTGCGGGTCCAGATCCTGCTGCGATGGCTTCTCTCGATGAAACAACCATCACAAATCACATTCGTCAACTCGGCTTGGCCAAGACGAAAGCCAAACACTTGCGCCGGCTTGCCGAACTCTTGATGAAGAACCATGCAGGTACGGTACCTCAAAGCTTGAAAGAACTCGAAGCTTTGCCAGGGGTTGGTCATAAAACCGCAAGCGTAGTTATGGCTCAAGCCTTCGGTGTACCTACGTTTCCTGTGGATACTCACATTCATCGCCTCGCTCAACGTTGGGATTTGAGTGATGGTTCAACTGTAATTAATACCGAGAAGGATCTAAAGCAACTTTTCCCAAGAGAACACTGGAATCGACTCCATCTACAAATCATTTTTTACGGTAGAGAATTTTGTACAGCTCGAGGGTGTGATGGACGAGTCTGCCCTCTTTGTCGAGAGTTGTTCCCTAAACGCCGCAAACCAGTAGTCACACGAAAAGCTTAAACAAGCTGGTCGTTTAAACAGCAATTGTATAGTTTAAAGTGAAGTAGCTTATGTGGATAAAATAAATTAATTAAAAATAATATTAGCATAGACATAGTAAAATTAAATATGATTTATAAAAAGTTTAGCATAAACAAATTTACTAATCTACTATTGATGAATAAAAGAGTTAATTCTGTCCAAAAATTAGTGTTAATTTAATAAGGAGAGAACTAGCAATTTCACTGATTTAAATGTTTTGGACATTGCTATATATGAAATATATTAATAGGTTAGCTAAAGTTTAAACGAGTCAATTATTTAACTTAATATTTAGTTAAATTACTAATGTGATGTTCAATACAGTCATCGTTTAGGCTGAAATTTTCAATAATTGATATTAATGCTATTCATTTATATCGTAACTGATTCAATTTTTTTACTAAATTTGAATAGATTATATCTGTCTTAATATTTAAACTAAGTCCGTAATCTTACCTTAATAATTACTAAGATTAAGTCTATTCTATATTACATTTTATATATAAATAAATGAATAAGTTAATTAGCAAAGGCGTCAGTCTAGCCATAAAACTTTTACTCTTATGAGGAGAAGTACATAGTAATAATTCAGGAGGCAACGGTTAACGTAGAAATGCTATAATATGGTTACGTTGAGTTTTCTTGCAAAGCTGCAGTCAGATCCATGCCAAGCAACGGGGGTATGGGCAATCGAGGGAAAGTGTCTTATGAACACACTTCAATTAATTAAAAGCTATACTATCAATACTTGGATAATTGATCGCGCACGGACCACAATAAACCGTACTTTCCAAAATCCCAACTACATCGACTCCGAGCATACACCATTAACTCATTCGCGTAAGCAGCAATTATGTTACAGAGGAGTAGTTTACAAGTCGATCGCTCAACAACAAACAATAGCTGGTAGCAAAAATCTCTGTTATCGCGGTATAGATTATAGTGTAGCCAAATGGTTCTAAAGCGTTGCAATGGGAGCTATGCTTCCACCTCTTTAATACAAGCGGATGCAAACAATAAGTACACTAGTAATTAAACTTTAAATATTATTATGCATTTAAACTGGATATTAGCGCCTTGTTGTTATCACAATCGCCGCTACCATGTCTGGTTTCTTCTAGGCTAAGTACACTTTGAATACTTAGCTCGAGAACTACTGCCACAGTGCCAAAATTGTCACTCGGGCGTACCTATGTGGTATAAAAAATATGGATATGTGAGCAAACTCTTGTTATTTATTTGTATTAAAATTTGTAAAGCTATCTTTTAAGGTGGCTTAAGTTGCAGGTAAATTTGCCGTGGATGAATTAGGCATGATGCTGCTGCAGTGGTTCGCATCACCATTAAGAATCTCAGTCATACGAAAATTCAATGGAAACTATTAATCAAAATAACAATATCATCTCTAAAAAATTTATCGACGAAGTCCTGAACAGTTCATAGGCAACGCCTTAAGAAAGTCAAACCACTTTTTTCAAATCTATCCATATTATTAATGTAGTGCAAATAATTGAGCTATAGCGAGTTTTTATAAATTAGTTATTAGTCTAGATACAATAGCAATTGATATAGCCAATAACTAAAACTTAACTCATATCTTGGTAAAATTTATTATTCGAGATCAAGACGAAAAATTAGTCAACTAATTGTAATATCACACTAACATAATAAAATCGACGTAACATACTCATATTAATTTATCTCTTCAAGATGAATAGCAATCTAACTTTTTATGAATGTTCACAAATTTTAAAATCCAATGATCAAATTGTTATTGAGAAGCCAAAAGTTAGCGGTAATTATCTATATAATCAGTAGCAAATTACATTTAGCAACTAACTAATAATAACTTTTAGCGTTATTTTTACCATTAATTAATCACGAATTTAAGGAATATTTTGTTCTTCTAGAAATAGTTTATTTGGTAATGTTTGAAGCAGATTGGTAGCAGTAACCGATTCGCTTTAACTTACTGTATTTTAAATAATAGGATTTAAAATAGCAATTAGACTCTTTCATAAAAAAATAAGCTCACTATATATTGCGTAACAGCCAGAGTTTCAAGAATAAGAAAATATAAATTCTATTAACGACTAAGCTTAGAATGAAAAAACTAATTTAGCATGAACAATTGACCGGTTTAAGCCTATGAAGGGTGCTTACTCTCAGTACCCAAATCAAAAAGTTGCTATAGCCTGCATTTGGAATAAATGCTTTAAACAATTGATCTTTATCAATGAGTTGAAAGTCAAAATCGTTGTAGGATTGAAACCAGTCGAAAATTAGTTTTAACCCTTTGATTCCTCTAAATCGGTCAGTCTTGGTTACCGCCCCTTGGCACAAATGCCTGGGATGCTGCCACTAGCAATCCCGTAATCAAAAGAGCGGGCAGAATGACAGTAGGACCGCCCTGAGCCGTCTGAGATGCAAATAACAACATGGACTAACTGTGGAGAAACGAGTACTTACGTTGCCTGGTTCTAACCATTATGCACAGTATTGCAAATGTTCTTTGCAGAAGTGAGTGATTAGCTCTATCCCTTCAACACCACCAACACTTAAGTTTCAGGCATAAAGATAACCAATGATATCTTGTTAATTTAATGCTAATGAGTGAATATCACAGATGTAGACAGTATCTGTAATATGTTAACACAAATTAATATTAATTTTAAGAGATTAATTAAATAATAATGTACCATTTAATGAAATAGAATCACACAAAAAACAACTTTTCACACAGCAACGTCAGAAGGCCAAGATTACTTCTCACGTCGAGAATATCTACTAGGCTTTAAGAAATCTAAGGAGGAAAAACTTTATGTCAATAAATTAAAGAATGCGCATTCATTCATCATCAACACAAAAAGTATCGTAAAGAGAAGCAAAAAATATAGGTTAAATAATTTTAGCAGTAAACATTTTAATCAATATGTAACAAAATTAAATTTCAAATATTGATCTCTCTTGTTTTATCGCTTCATGTTCTACAAAGCTCTTTTAATCGCTTTGGTAATTTAGCATTACCAATAAAATTGATCATAATTTATTTTTATTAAAGTAAATAAATAGATATCAAAATCAATCTTAGAGTAATCACAAGAAGATATTCTATAGAACAATTTTTATATCAGCTCTAAAATAACAGAAATAATCCGACAATTATAGTAAAAAGCGAGACTTACTTAAAGCTATTAGATTCTCTTTAATTAGCCCAGAAAGTACAACAAATTCTATGAATCACCCGTCAATTCTGCTAAAGTGCTTGTCAAATGTATTATAGGATAGCCTGCAAAAACAGGCGAAACAATTAGGTAACCGAGATTATTATAATACCTTAGGTAAACTTATTTGGTTAATGTCAGTCAATACTTTAACCCTAATAGGCTGGGTTACTGCAATATCCGACACCATATTTATCCCTAGCAAGATTGGTTATTTTTATCGATATTGGCTGTATGCTTACTACATTACTCTTTATACAAAGAGTAGTTAGTTTCTAGAATTTTATTCTATAAAAGTATACAACTAAGTGATTAACCTTGTTAACATAATCATTGTTATAGCAGTCATAATCGTTGGGATTACGATCAATAGTTAACCATATATGCTGGATGAGACAGCGGTAATAAGACGGCGCATTGTAGCAGAGCATACTACTTGAGCATCCTAGACAATATTTTTCATACCGTTATTAAGTAGTTACCTAAATAGGAACTTTCAGCGTTGTTGATATAAAAATTGTTCCGCAGTATTATGTTAATAGAGACATTAATGAAGTCAGGATTGACCACTGTTGCTAAAAAAGAGTTTGATTAAATCAACTTTATTAAGCAGCTTTTGAATCAACCCGGAAGATTTAGTAGTTTTAGCAAATCGCTTATGTTAGTAGAATGCTCTCACTAGGATATATCATTAGTTATAACGAATAAAATTAATTACGAGCATAAAAACAACTATTAAGAGGAGCAGATGACAAAATTAAGCTACAATAACTGATCTCCATTTATAATGGTCGAGGCTAATTTTATAAGGATTTTACAATACACACTAGATTTAGGTGATTTTATTGCTAAAACTTAAATTGTTGATAGATAAACTAATTGAATCTTGCGGTGAATTCTAAGCAATTAAGGTTTATCATTAGCTAATATAACAATACTTATTATTGATAGTGTGCATGGTTATCATGAAAGTAAAATTATATCAGAATCACATCAATATATATTACTAAATTACTAACTCTTGAGGTTGCTTAAGAGAGTTTCCTAGCGAAAACTGCATATTTAAACTACTTTTCTCAACCTTATTTTAGTATAATAATTTGATCTTAATCCTTTACAAAATTGCTGCTAATGTAAATTGCTAAGGTCAATATTAAGAACTTGACCAGGTCTATAGTTAGCTTAATTACAACCTTTCCGTGTCTGATGATTTAAATTATAATGAATTCATGATCTTTTAAGATTGTTATTGATAAACAGTCGATGCTTAGCGTAAGTAAATATTTAGTTAGATTAGAATTAGATAGCTAATTTGGCTTATTAAAGTTAAAAATAGTTACTTATGGTTAGTACACGACTCTTAAAACCATCGATAACTATCTGTGAGTTTTAGGCTAGTACAACAACAAGTTTAAAAATAATTAATTATTTGAAATATTAAATATCTTTCATATGTTATGCAGCTAGATCCCAGTCTAGTAAGTTGAAACGAACAAGCTAAACTGATTCATCAGATTAAGCCTAGATACTTAGTTGAAGAAGTATGCAACAGCAGAAAACGTTTGGTGGTAAATCAGAGAATGCTATCTAGTTTCACTAACGAAAGCTGATCCATTTGTTCAGCAAAATCTTCTAGTTCAGCATTTAACTCGATCAGCAAAATTGCTAAGGCGTAAGCAAATTCAATACAAAAATCGTCCAACACAAATTCTCAGAACGGAACAAACAAGTTCTAATCAACTGAGTAGGGTAAACGTGGCTTTACGCAACTCCAATTTACAAACCAAAAAAACTTGCTCAGTAAAAGCCAAGCTATTACAGAGTTTAAAAACGCTGCAAGAAGAAAAGTAAGATTGCCCGTGTGCAAAAATTAACGCAATATAAACTAAATTATTAAAGCTTAACTATTTACTAAAATATAGAGTAACAGATTTTTCTAATTATTTAGATTTGTTACGATAGTTTTATCATCTATTGCTCACGGGCAACTAGTTCTAAAGCAAACTTAATTTGATAACAACAAATACTAACTTTAAAACGAACGGGTTTTAGGATGATCAATTTAAAAATTGCCTGCTAAAACATAGAGCTTAATAATATTTATCTTATTACAAGAAAAAGAACGGTAATTTAATATTTCCTAAGCAGTCATACAATTGGTCTTGAAAACACTTTGGCAATACTCCTCCTACAAATTAGTCAAGCGATAGGGATAGTGGTTATACTGATTTATCAAGTTAAGTTGTGCAGTAGATATCTGCTAACACTGGTTAATAATTCAACGATACATACGCTTCTAATATAGAAACTGTGAGAAGGGCAGGATCCATAACAACTGACATACAAGCAGGTCATGGCACTGGGTTTTTTTAAGCTACTGGGCGAAGTAGTAATTGGTCTAGGCCGCTACTAGGAAATCAAACATCGAACGAACGGAGGGTTGAAATCCAAGCGCCCGCAACTTTGAGTTGCTCACACGCGCATGGAAAATATGCGAATCGGGTTGATCATAGTTATCCCAAATAACCGGCGCTATTCCCATTCTAGCACAAAGCATATTTGAAAGATCTCTACGAGACAATTGAAGATCATCCACAAGATTATAAATACCTTCTAAACGATTTTGAAAGGCAAAATAAACTCCGTAAATAATGTCATTTAAGTGTATCCAAGCTTTGATATGATCTCCATTTTTTGGAATGATTTGTCCAGATGCACTACAGATAAAAGACGCAATATCTTTGTTAGGACCGTAAATTCCGCCGAGGCGTAAAATACAAGAATTAATGGAAGATGAATTTAAACTTAGGACAGCATCCTCGGCTCCAGCTAAAATAGCATTATTAGAATGAGACCGATCAGGAGGCGTAATTTCGTCGCACATTGCCCCACCTTGGTTGCCGTAAACCCCTGCACTACTCAGATAGATGACATGAAGCGGACGATCCGTGGAACGTTGATTGAGAGAATTTATAAGAGCTGGAACTCCTTTTCCATAAACCATCTGATAAGTGTCTTCCTGCGAATCTGTTAAGGTAGGGGCGACTGCGATCAAAAGACCATCAAGTCCGTCAAGGAAGCTGACATCTGCTTCAGAATCTTCAGCTCTATAAATTCGAGGATGATCGACAAAATCACAAATATAAGTCAGCCGAGATGGGTTTCTAGTCGTTCCTGTGACTTCAAAACCTTTAGACCGGAAGTATGATGCTACCGCAGAACCAACGTAACCGCAACCTACAATCCCAAAGCAGCCGGACATCATTACAGATTAATAACCTTGACAAAAATTAACATGAAAAGGCGTTAACGGAGAGCAAGTTAATACAGTATCTTTTTATATTATCAAGTGTAATATTGAAATAGTATAAACTAAATAATGTTAATATATTAAACCCATAGAGTTATTAGTCGAGCTATCCTGAGCTGTAGACAAATTCTTATTCTAGTTTCTTGAGATTAAAGATTGACTAATTAGCATAGCCAGGATAATTTTGACATTATAAATTCGGAGATAATCAAGAAGTATTCTAATTGTCCAGTAACTCACTATTAGTCATTCGAGTAGTTTTTGTCTGTTCTATATAATAATTCGCGTTCATCGTACAACTTAGCGTATCGTTAGTTTTAACTCTCATAAACCTTAATTAACACGATCATAATGGTAATAAAATATTTAATAATGACAAAGTTAAGATTTATTATTTATATTAACTAGTTATCCTTTAACGTAATAAAATTAGTTCTCTAGTAGTAAGATAAAGTTTGGCTATCAGGCGCGAAAAATTTAAAATCAGGATCCAGTTCATCTTAAAAATGTAGCAGATTTGAAGGTAAAATGAACTAGAAGAATAACTACTAACAATTTACTTTCACACAAATACTGGACAATAATAAATTATAGAGCCAGAGAAACTAATAACTATGTATCATCATTTATTTATAATCTTACAAAGATATTACCGAATAAGAACATTGACCAAGTTAATTATAATCAGTATAAATAATGCCATCATTAATAGTCCACCTACGACCATTGCGGCTATTGCCGCAATGCCAATACGCGAAATTGATCGTGGAAAAAGCAAGTAGAGTATAAGGCCGAAAGCAAATGGCCAAAAAGGAGGTAAGAGAATACAGACTCCAGTGAGAACTAGTAGTTTCGTACGCAGCTGTTCTCGTTTTTCAAATTCTAAATGTTCATCCTCACTTAGCCAACGGCCTTGATCCCTAGCAAGCTGAAGATCACGTTCAAGTTGTTTCTTAGAGCGCGACGGTGGCATCAGGAGAACTTAATGTAAAGCAGTATACCCAGTAAACTGCTTTGTAAGCTAAAGCGTATGGTTGATATTATTAAACAAAAGATAAAACAACTAATCAATAATTGGTTAAAAAATTTGATGCTGAAACAGCAAATTAGTCATAAAATATTTAATTTTTATTAATAAAAGTGATACTTTAATAATTGATAGCAGAAATTCTTTGTTTTCTCTCTGTAACTGTCAGTAAAATATTAAGATAGATTAATTATTTTCAAACCTTAAAATTGACATAATTATTGGCTACTTTATTTATATTTTTTATTGCAGAAGCTAATAAATAAAAACCATTATTTTTATAGTCAAAATCATACTAAAAAATAAAATAATTCTAGATATAGCAAGACTAATAAAACTAATTTCGTCATATCTGCCAAGATAAGCTTTAGAAAAATTTTAGTTAAAGAGTTAATTACAGTTTAAATAATAAAAATTTAATCATAAAATTCAATTGTATAACAGAAATAATTTATCCTACCTATATCAATATTTGCAAGGATTATTAACAGCAGCTTTTTAACAAAGCTATCAGTTAGAATCAACAAAAACAAATTAGTATCTGTAACTAGTCTTCTAGTTAAAGGATATTCAGCACTCGCTAGCCCTAGCCTATTAACTAAGATAGAGAAATAAGATTGTTTCTTTTTGTATTTGAAGAAAAATTACTAATAAAAATAACTGGAGAATTAATCAAAGGGTATCAAAGTATTTTAATATATTATTACCTGCACTAGTAAAATATAATTATCTTAAAATTAGATAAGTAGGTTCAATAGAAAATATTTGGATAATGCCTTTAAAAATGAGCGATCAATATAATCAGTCTCGCATCACTCAAGTTTTAGTTGATGGCTACACCTATTTATTTTGAAGCGACTTAAACTCCAAAAGATTTTTGTCGAAAGTTAAAATTATTATTTAATTAATAAATTAAGATACCTGGAAATAAATATATCTTTGGCTAATTAAAATATTTTAAGTACCATCGTATATCAAATTTGAATTATTCCACAACGTACACCTTTTAAAACAGCTTGAATACGGTTATTAACCTTAAGTACTTTAAGCAAACGCTTAGTATAAGTTCGGGAGGTTTGTTCACTAATAACCAATGCTTCAGCAATTTCTTTATCGGTCATACCGCACGCCAATCGATCTAAAACCTCATACTCACGAGGAGTAAGACGGGGACATTTAAAAGAAGACAACTCTCTCAAACGCAAAGAAGGACTGCGATAGCAGTGACGTTCGGTAACAGCAAGTAAAGCCGCTTCTAGTGGTTTTACTTCTCTGATTATATCAGTTTCTGCAACAACAGCTTCGAGCCATGGTGAGTTAGCATATTCTGAAGGAATCTCATCCGTAAGGGCTAAGACGATAACTTTAAGGCGAGGTTGTCGTTTTTTAGCTTTACGAACCAATTCATAACCGTTGCCGTGTTCAAGCTGATCAGTACAAATCAATAACTCAAATACCTGATTAGTTAAATACTTTAAACAACTTTTCTCATCGGTGACAGCACAGCCAATATGAGATCTTTCATTAAAGTTTTCATAAAAACAACGTAGAAAAAAACGTCCCCTTACCGCTAATGCAACCTTACCATTGACTGCTATAGGTAGAAAAGCTTTATTAACTGTTGAGGGAGATAGAGCTTGAAGATATGGAGTAAGGTCCATTAGATTTAATTAACTGGTAAATTATTGTTATAAGGCATCTACCTTTATTAAGTGATAACATTATTAGCCATTATAAACATCAATGCATGTAGAGAAGTCTAAATTAAGATTATAATTAACTATCAAAAATTAGCTTCTTATGCTTTTTCAAAAAATTATATTAATATATCTCTACTTTTAAGCCTTATTATATAAATAATATCACTATGTATGCTCACTATTGCTCTAACAAACTTTTAAGTATTTAATAGTTTTTATTCATATACATGTAAACTTTATATTTAAGAAATATAAACAAGGTAACTTTTAAAAATCAGACTATAAGCTGGGAGTACGTTGATCCCCCAAAAGGGGACAGTTAGTCTGTCCCCTTTTGGGGGGTAGCTAAGGACATGCCACACTTGGGAGCAAATAACCGGATAGAAAGAAATGCCATCCACAACACTGACCATTGGTGAACTCGAAGCCAAATATCCGTTATATTGCAAAGCTATGAAGCTCTTACTACGAGACGGACAAAAGCCTGAACGTTTGAGACGAACGTTATGTTGGGAACGACTTGAGAAATTACATCATTCATTACCAAAACAATATAAGTCCCCGGAGCGTTTGATGCAAATCATGCAAAGTGAAATCATAAGTAAACGAACTAAATAATAAAATATAATCAATAATATACATAATAATTAATTAAAAATTTTGGGGTAAGGTCTAATCTAATAGGTATAAAAGCTAATTATAATAAAATATGTTAGGGCTAGTTTTAATGATTGTTTAAAAGCTAGAATCAATGATTAAATGTATTTAATAAAGTATTAAGAGTTAGTTGAATAAACAATATAATTCATTACGTAAAGAGATAAACTAAAAAATTTTATACCAAATTTAAAAGTATTTTACATTGTACTAGTTTTTTAATCTTTTAAAGACCCAATATAATAATTATACTCTTATTATTTGTTAGTTAAGAATACAAATAAGACATCTTAATCTATAAAAGCGTAATAAAACTATTTAGATTTCTAATTTAACTAGTAAAATAAATTAGAATTAGTACTAATAAATATAAGAAATAGCTAAGATAATATAAATAAAAACTTTAATACAATAAAAGTGTAATGCTAATGTAGACACGCAAAAATAATAGAATAAAAAAACAAGTAAAATATTACTATTTACGTAATTTCTGTAAAAGAAGAGAACTATATACTATGCTTGTATTAACAATATGCTTAAATAAAATAAATTTACATAATGTCTAAGCTGGTACAATTAAAATTTTTTATAAAAAGTAATTGATTAAAAATTTATTATTCACTAAATCATATGATAATACTAGACTAGGAGGTATTATTTTTTTGATAAAAGAGAAGATTTAAAACCATGGATCCAAGAAAATAACATAATTATCTAATTAAACAAGATCTTTTGCTAGCTTTACTATCTTAAATAAGAAACTCAAATTTTATTCAATTTAAAAGTTTCACAGTCAAAATTAAATTTCCGCTGAATAATATAAACTTACATAAGAAAATAATTATTCTATAGCTTACCAAAACAAAATATTAATAAAGTTTTTAAGATATATTTATATATTAATTTTAACTAAATCAAGGCTAATGCAGCTTAAAACTTTTGACCTCATAGTTAGTTTTAATCGCAATACATTACATAGCCGCTACAATTATCAAAAAAGACTTTAAACGCTAAAAATTATGAGCAATATTAAAGTATCTGTACTTCAATAAATAAGTTTTTGTAAACAGTTCGCGAGTCTAAAATTTATTTCTCTGAACAAAGACTAATAATAACAAATAATTATAAAAATTAAGTGTTTAGCTTTATTAATCATGTTATTAAAGTCAAACTTTATTTATCCTCAGTTCCAATTATTAAGACTAAATTAATTTAATTCGAAATAATAAAATCAGGCAAAATTTTAGGACTTCAATAATTATTTTTATTAGCAACATAGAAGTGTTAAAATTTTAATGATTACTAGCACCTTTATGACTGACTACACTATGGCAATTACTGCTTTAATTATCGTAGGAGTAATTTTTACTGTTGCTGTTGTATACGTACTGATACAGCCCTCAGATTTGCCATCTCAAGAAAAGAATAATGATTCTTAGATCCTAGATACTAGACGTCATTTTTTGCTCATAAAAATTAACCATTTATTTTTTAGTATTAGTTTGTCCATTATAATTTTGCTTAAAAAATAATTAGAATAGCTCTAATTATATTGAATAATATATTTACTTAAAGCAATATCTTTAAAATAATTGTAAAGAGTTATTACAATGATATATAAATATCTAAAATAGTTAATTATTTTAATTTTGTTAAAAATCAAGTAAAATTACTATAAATTAGAAAAAATACTTTCTATGAAAGAATATTTATACTTCTCTTAGTAGATAAAATTAATTTTAAGTTTTTATAGCAGTAATTTACACTAGAATTTGAGAAATATTAGTACTTTAATGAGCTAAAGCTAGATAAATAAATTTATTAATAATAAGCATTAAGTTAAAAATTTATTAAGGATAATACTTAGCTGTAAACTAGTAATTTTAGTTGCCAATATTAATTAAGATTATTAGCCTTGATATACTTTATTATAGAAAATAAAATATTGATGAGTTTAATTAGTTTTAGTCTATTAATTTTGTAGTATTATATCACATATATTTAGATTTAATAATTAATAGTATAATAACAAATTACTCTTTTAATTATAGACAATTTTACATTAAAAAGATAAAGTAATTCTACTTTTATTTTATCAATAGAAAACTATTGAATTAATATTTATTAAGCTAAAAATTTAGATTAAAAAATCATAAAAAGTTAATGTATAAGCTAAATTTAAATAAATAAAAACTACAAAATAATAATATATATATTATTAATTAGCAAAATGCTCATGTAATTAATTGAGCGAAGATAAATTTCATTTTTTGTAAATGCCAAACTTACTATTTATTGCAAAAGTTATCAATATATTAGCTTTAATAAATGTCATTATATAGACATTTAATTTGAATAATTTTATGTGAAAGTAGATGGCTAGTAACATTAATTAAGTGTTATTATTAGGTTTTTAACAAAGTTTGTAAATTAATTAAAAGATAGCATTTCAAAAGCAAAAGATTTTATATCAATCATTAAAAAATAATTTTCAAGTGAGAATTAACTGCTAAAGATGTTCAATGGAAGACCTAACTTAGTAAGAATTGATAGGCTTCATTTACACGACGAAAGGTTTCAACTGATCCACCAAGATCCGGGTGGTGCTGCTTCACTAAACGACGATGTGCCTGTTTGATCGTCTGTGTAGATGCATCAATTTGAAGGCCTAGAATTTTAAGGGCAGCTATTCTTGGGTCCTGAGGATTATGATCGTAGCTGTCGCTAGAACGTCGATCGGTCCTTGTATATCGTCTAGAAGACTTCATTTCTTGACGGTTGCATAACTCTGTTACTACCCGCTGTGGATCCTTATCAAGCCATTCATTAGTACGTATTCCATAAAGAGCGAAAGCAGCTAACACTGCACTATGCTTTTTGGTGAGCGAGCCAGATATTGCACAATAAAGATCACTGCCAAGTCTTGGCATCAAACGATCAAGACGCTGCTGTAAATTAAGCTGAGGATAAAAGCTACTACTATTCAATTGTTCAATTAAAGTCAAAAGATTGTTAAGGTGGAGATTATGCCATCCCTTTTGTTCTGCCATGGCTTTACCCCAACCCTCTACTTGAGATACTGTGACCCTAGGAATCAGTATATTGGGGTTTCTCTCCTTATAACGGGGTGTCTGGGTTTCTTTGGGTTGGCAATTTTGCTGACACCGAAACTCGTCAAGCTGTCGACGCAACGACTGTACTTCTTGGCGCAGTAATTCGTTTTCCGCTAACAGCGACTCAACATTGCTCGTAACCCGCCCACGAGCATATGAATGAGCTCCAGCGGACCATTGACGGGGATCAAAGCCCATGGTCTGCTTTTAACATAAGAAGGTCATTGTCATTAATGTAGCGCTGACCGAAGTCCGTCAAGGCAAAATTTCTTGATTAGAACACCAAAAGGAACTAGGTTTGTCAGTTTGCGATATAAGCTTTATTTAGTAGTTATTATAATGATTGTTAAGAACTTAACTTTATGAGAATTAAAAGCAATAAAATACATTGAGCAGAATTAGAATCAACAAGTGCTATTATTTATATAAATATTTTAAGCTAATAACCAACAGTTTATCAATGATATTCAAGCTAGTTTCAGCATTTTATGTTCATATAAACTGCGTAAACCATTAGCATTAATAAATTTTACTTAAGTGATTATCAAAACTAATTAGGAAGTATAAGATATTTAGCTCAAAACTTTTTATTAATAAGATAAATAAATAAGGATATTAATTTTAATCTAACGGCAGACGGTATGTATGTTAAACTTATCCAGTCTGATAGAGGGTAATATATTCGCTATAAAAATTACACTATTAGAAAAAATTATCAATTTAAGTGCTTAGATTGTAAACAATCAAAGATTTATTAGATTTAATATTTGTCTCAATTTATATATAGAGCACCTCAAATTTAAAATTAGTTTTACAATAAATTACGATAAACTAATTTAATTCGTAATTAATGATAATATCTCTTGAGATTTAAACTAAATTATGAAAACAGCTATTTTATATTACTTAGTGGATTAGCGTTATCGCAATATATGTATTTAAGTATATTTTGAAAGAATTGCAATTATTATTTCTATATAAAGATATTAATTAATTATAGCGTACAATAATGTCCACAATCCTAATAGTTTTAATCTGTCTTCAATAATTAAAGCATGGCAAAATTCATATAATTACATTGAATAATAGAAAGACTAATAAAATACTGTATTATGTTTTATTTAATGTTATTAAAGGTTAACAATAACTTAGTTTATATTGATTAGTACATTACTTTTAGATCAATATAAACTTAACGCATAAAAAGTCTTCTTGTTTAATAACTATTAACAGCAGTTAAAATATTATTAGTTTTTAGAAGTCATGAACTAGTACATACGCTAAAATTTTTAGATCAGTTGTATACTAAAAACACAGTAATTAATTCTTATAGAATAAAAAATCACTATTCATGCAAAAAATATAAAATTATTTAGTGCAATAAAGTATTGAATACTATCGCTAAAGACTATTTATTAATTTAATAGCGTAAACTGAATAAAGTATGTAAATTTTCCTAAGGCAAATAATATGAGGCGAATCAAATTTTATGTAGTTAAGATTTTTAATATTTAACCTATATACTTCAGAACAATAAAAAATAAGAATATCCTAACAATAATAATCTAAATATTTTAAGAGAATATATGCTAAATATTGTCATTTTTTAAGTTAGATAATAATAATTTACTAGTTAACATTAAATAACTCAAATTTTACGTAAATATCTTTATTTTATTTATAACAGTATTTGCTCTAGCTAATATTTATATGTATTGAATCAGTTACCTTAGCAGTAGCTGTAAATTTACTAAATAACTGAGGCAAAATGCATTTACAATAAAACTAAAGAGTTAAGAATTAGTTCAATAAGTAAAATTGTTAATAATACAGAATAAATTCTATAAGATAACAAAATTATCATGTATAAAACCTATAAGAAACTAATTATTTTTTAAATAAGCAATATAAATTTTATTTGTATAAATATGATCCTTCTGAGATAATCAAATCAAAATAAGATATCAATCAATAAGTTAGAGCTTAATAAGCTTAAACTAAAAATTTATATTAGTATTTAGTTTTATTCATTAGTTTAAGTTTAAGAGTTATGGTTAAGGATTAACCTATTAATATTATAATAAATGATTACTTTAAATTTTTAATTAATAATTAGCAGATACTAAAATTATTAGCTTGCAATAAAAGTTACTATAGATTTTAAGAAAATTAGTTACATATATTAACTAATTAATTTAAAGAACTAGACTATATATCCTTTGAAAGTTTATAGATTAAAATATTAAGAATTTGGCACAAAATTGCTAACTTAAGGTAAGAACAATTTGTATTAGTATGATATTGCTATAAATTCATATTTTTCTTATAAAGAAGTTAAATTTTAAACTTGACAAGCTATTCAACATACTAAAAATCATTGATTAGGGTATAATTAAAACATTGAGCTCATTTTTTAATAAATAAAGAGTAATAAATTTAAAATTTAGTCAAGACATAGTTAATCTTATCTGATTATAGATTGCATATTTCTCATAATTAGTTTAGTTCTTGAAACTAAAAATCTCAAATAATTATCTGACAATCAAGTATAATAGCCTTTTAATATAAAAACTTTCATGCGGTTTGAGATAAAATCTTTTATTAACAAATAAATATCTAATTACTCTTGCTAACTTTAGCTTAAGTTAGCTTAACATGTTTAATTGACAACAAATTCTATGTTTTAGTAACAGAGACAATTAAAATTAATTAGATTTGACTTTCTGCTTCAAAAATTTTGGTAAAAACATAAAAGTACTTTGGTTCATGAAAAAGCGTTCAATCAAACATAGCTTTATATTGAACTTTTTAGAAGATAAAATTTTATTGAAATTAATTTTAAAGAAAATCTAATACTCTTAATATCTCATGTATTTAAACTTTTGCCTAAGTTATTGAAAATACTGATTTTAATAGACAGATCAAATAGAGTTATTTAATGTAGTAATCTCGTAGTCAAAATTTCTACTTAAAACTAGAAATTTTTAGACTTATTTACATTCAAAATCCTCTAGCAATCCCTACAAGTGTGTAAAAGAATTGCTAATAGCAAATCTTAACAGTGTGAGAAACTAGATTTTGTACATATAATGCTTAGAAATAAGAGTATTACGGCAAACTAAGACATAATCAATTGTATGGTGATAACCTCATTACATCACAAATCCAAAATGCAATGTACACGATTGATAAAGCTCGTCAAATTTTTCCGGATACTCAAACAGCTGATGCTGTCCCTGCTATCACCGCCCGTTTCAAGCTGCTGAGTGCGGAAGACCAATTGGCACTAATTTGGTTTGCATATCTTGAAATGGGTCAAACTATCACCGTTGCTGCCCCTGGTGCAGCGCGAATGGCTCTTGCTCGTCCTACTCTTGACGAAATTTTAGAGATGAGCTTTGATGAACAGACTAAGGTGATGTGCGATCTCGCAAGCAAAATCAACTCTCCGATTGCAACGCGCTATGCATTTTGGTCCATTAATGTTAAGCTGGGCTTCTGGTATGAGCTCGGAGAGCTTATGCGTGCGAGTAAAGTTGCACCAATCCCCCCCGGTTACAAACTTTCAGCTAACGCATCCTCAGTCTTAGAAGCTGTCAAGAAAGTTGAACAAGGTCAACAAATTAGTTTGTTACGCAACTTTGTAGCTGATATGGGCTTTGATCCAGATGTTACAGATGATCAAATACAGGCTGAGCCAATTATAGCGCCTACCCCGAATGATAAACGTGAAAAGATTTTTATTCCAGGTATTCTAAACCAAACAATTATTAGTTATATGGAGCTTCTTAATTCTAATGATTTTGATCAACTAATTAACCTATTTCTAGACGACGGAGCTCTTCAACCTCCATTTCAACGTCCTATCGTTGGACGAGAAGCCATACTGAAATTTTTCCGTCGTGATTGTCAGAACTTGAAGCTAATGCCACAGGGCGGCTTTAGTGAACCTGCAGATAGTGGATTTAACCAAATTAAAGTTACTGGAAAAGTACAAACTCCATGGTTTGGCCAAGAGGTTGGCATGAATGTTGCATGGCGTTTTTTATTAGATGAAAATGATAAAATTTATTTTGTTGCTATTGATTTACTTGCTTCTCCAGCCGAACTGTTAAAACTTGGTGGCAAATGAAATAGATCTAGTTCCAATCCATCGCCAAAGTTTACTTATAGCAACTTTGGTTGGTTTGGCTTGGTTATTAACTTTAGTAATCGCTATATCCAGGGATATTCATCAATGGACAGTAGCTTGGATTTTAACTTTTATTATATTGCGATCATTTCTACACACGGGACTATTTATTCTTGCTCATGATGCTATGCACTATAGTTTAGCACCATTAAATAAGGAACTTAATAATCAAATAGGAAAAATTTGTTTATTTTTATATGCAGGTTTATCCTTTGAATCTTGTTCCCAAAAGCATTCACTTCATCATCAATTTCCTGAGTCACCGCTTGATCCTGATTTTCATTTGTCTGTAAGCTCAATGCCTTTTAACTGGTATTTTAAATTTTTAATGAATTATTTAGGCTATAAGCAGTTATTTATTTTAGTCAGTGCTTGGTTTTTTATGCTTCAAATAATAAATTCGTGTTCTATTAAAAATATAATTTTCTTTTGTATATTGCCATTAATCATTAGCTCATTTCAATTATTTACCGTAGGTACATGGTTACCACATAAACAAACGGGGACTAATTCTAAAAAACGATTTCCAAGCAGTCTTTCACTTCATCCAATTATCTCATTTGCAGCTTGCTATCACTTTGGCTACCATCTAGAACATCATCTGAGCCCGAATACGCCATGGTTCAAACTACCTGATCTACATCGTACATCACTGAAAAGTGAGCTCGCTAGCGTTAGCGTTGATCGTGCTCTTTAAATTCCCACATCATTTCATGACGCCCGCTGACTGGACATCACAGGAAGAACAAGTTGCTCGCCACGTATTTAATATAGGAAAACAGCGTTCAATTAAATTATTGATTTCAACTCTTCAATCGAAATGCTCAACTCTTGATACTGATGAATCAGTATGGACGTTACATGATTTTCTTAGCACTGAGAGACATATATTTGAAGGTAGATCAGAGTTTGACTATAATAATATTCTGTTTACACTGGCTGATTTACTAAAACGGCAATTGATTACTCTAGAAGAAATAAAAGGATTAAATCCTAAAAAACTTGCTAAGATTAAAGCGATGTCAATGTTCTAGTCCTATACACTCTTGGCATTCTAATTCCTATAGTACAAGATTATTTTTCTATGTGTTAGTCTAAACCTAAATTTCTTAAATATTCAGCCTAGAGAGATGAATAAAATACTAAGTAATTTCTTTGAAATAAGAACTTAAATCTGATCTTAAGTTAACTTAAATAAATTGCAAGAGCTGTGAATTAGTGGTATTTTATTATTCTAAAAATTTATTAACCTTAAAACATAGAGTAATAAATCGAGCAAATAGCATGAAATACTATAGTCTTAACGTATATTTTTATATGTGGCATTATGTTTAGTAGTTAAGTAATCTTACTGCTGAAACACTATATTAACAGCCATAATTTTAACTTTAGGGATTTAGATTGATATACAATAACATTGATTCTTTGATGTATTCTTAAACTTTACTTAAAAATTAAACCAATAAACATAATTGTTTATTAGTTTAATTATATGGTATTAAAACCTTTTAATTAAAATTAAAGATATGTGCTAGATCAACTAATAACAAATAACTTCAAAAATAAAATATTTTAAAGATTTAACTGTTTGACTAAGATTTATATTTTAGATACGATTTCTTGTAAAGAATACTAATCTAGACAATTAAATTTTGCTAAATATTAGAACTATCTTAATAAAATTAACCTAGAAAGGTATCGTCAGTTTATTTATACTAAATACGTATTTGACAGGTCACAGGAAAGGCTAGTATACGGTATTATAATACTTATATTTTAACTATGAACGGTAAAGATTAAAATTAACTAATTTTAATATATCTATAATTCTTTTACTTGGATAATAATATCATCAGTGTGTACACTTAGTTACTTTTCGTAATTTAAAAACAATTTAAATTAACTTAATTGTTTTATCTACAACGCTTATATTTAAATAGCCTTAAAGTATAATAAATACGAATGTACTAAATTTCCTCAATATTTACAATACTAATTACTTTAATGTAGATATTGTTTTATTGA
This sequence comes from Synechococcus sp. M16CYN, assembly GCF_040371545.1. Taxonomy (NCBI): domain Bacteria; kingdom Bacillati; phylum Cyanobacteriota; class Cyanophyceae; order Synechococcales; family Synechococcaceae; genus Synechococcus; species Synechococcus sp. M16CYN. Next base: position 1,115,263 of record NZ_AP029048.1, on the reverse strand, counting down.
GTTAAACTTTATATTTATCGATTTAAGCATTCATAATAGCTAACTTAGCTTATAGCTAAACTTTATCTGTTGCTCTAATCAGATCTAGAATAATTTAAGTTCTTGAGTAAATTTCTAAATTTTAATTATTGTAAGTAAATTACTCTATATGCAAATTTTACTTATAAAGATAAAAATTATATTTATGTCAGAATAAATAATAAATTATTCAGATTTGTTAATAACTTGAAACTATTAGCTGATATCTCAACCAAAGTAATTCAAGTTGAATCTATGTTGCATTTTAATTATTCAGGTTTCGAAATTAACATAATGAGAATTCGAGCATTAAAAATGCTTATTGTTTATTAATTGTAATGATAGAGATTTTAGGCTCATTTTAAATAATAATCGCAAGTTTTACAAGAATAAAAGTTAATATGATAAATTTAATTCTCATTGTGTCAATAGTACATTAGCATATAGACCTATTAACTTAATATTAGTTATAAATAATGTATATTTTGTTTTGCTGAAATTATAGAATCTTACTTAAGGTAAAAATAATTTAGTTCTGTTAGTGTTTCTAAGATTGCTGCGTAAACGTCTATACTAGAGGATAAAATTTTACACAATCTATGTAAAACTCTTATTCAAGAAAGTACTTTTACCCTGCATAAAACTAATGACGACTATTCGGTTTATCTTGGTCCGGTACTGTCTGCGGGAGATTAGCAAGTAACCAAGCCCAAAGAGTTGTAATAGCAGCACCAAATGCTAGAAGAGCTAGAAGTTTAGTTTCCATTCAATTAGGATTAGGATAGTCTTTGCCGGGCAATGTATCCGTTACGATTGTAAGAAAGGAAATGAATACGGTGGCAACTACAAAGGTTGTCATAATGTTGTCGCAAGACTACACAAAGATAATTCACATGACGTTACAAAAAGTCGTGGTAGATACAATTTGCTTTTAATGAGTAAAATTACTCATTAAAACTGTTGATTTTCTTAGATATGTTTTTAAGCATTATGTATTAAGTATTATTGTCAGTAAATTTTAACAGAACAGACTTGATTCAAACGCATTGATGTGATGACTTCTTCATGCTTTTTAAAACTCATTGCAAGAGATTTGAGTTTTATCTCATACTCTATAAACTTTCTTTACGAAATAGACGAGTATAATTCATACAATGGCCAACAAGGTATTGCATCTCCCTAGTCTGTATTCGATTTGTTCCTGAAGCTAAAAAACCGTTGATTGACTTGCCGACGATACAAAATACTTAGTATCAAGCATATCTCAATATGCACAGTCAATTTTCCCTAATTGCTGTGTACTTCCCAAAAAAATTAGATAGTAGGTCATACAGGTAAGCCTTGTCTAACTCCTATAACTCAGAAAAATACCTGAGGGAGGTTATTTCTTTGTCTTTCTACAAAGCCCAAACATCATTATAAGACTGCCCAAATTCATAAGGATATGGGCAATGTAGATGAGGACCAGTGTAGCTGACTAGAATCTAGCTACAAAATGCCATATAGCAATTCTATAATGCAAATTACTGGAAGTATAAACGAAATTATTTATATAAAATGGATGGTAGCGTAAGCCAGTTCTCCATCGAGTAGAACGTATAGTATCAGGCTAGAGTTATAGGACAGCGCTTAATTTTTTTAAATCCTTAAGAGTTAGCAAAAAATAGTTGAGAAAGATTAAAATGGGAAATCATATTTTATAAACAGTGGCTATAGTAAGAGGCATGCAATTGAAATTAAATTAGTAAATCGGTCAAATTAGCCGGTTTTATATTTAGTCATTAGCAGAAAGGAAATTTCTTCCCACATAGAGACTGGACATGTCCCAAACTTATCTTGTCTAGTCGAGTCGTTAGCTACAGCCATAGACAAGTCTACTCATCCCACAAAAAGCAGTGGTGACAAGAAGACTGATAAAGTGGGTTCTTGTTTTGTTTTGGAGAACAGATGGATGAGTCAGGTCACAGTTGGTGAAAATGAGGGTATTGAATCAGCTTTACGGCGTTTCAAACGTTCTGTTGCTAAAGCTGGCATTTTTTCAGACCTTCGTCGCATCCGCCATCATGAAACTCCCGTCGAGAAGTACAAGCGTAAGTTGAAGCAACGTTCTCGTAATCGTCGTCGCTAAATTCAAGGTAACCCAAACAAGATTGGGGATTCTACTCTATGAAACTAATTTTCAACTCTGTTGCAAGAGTAAAATTTCGCTCAGCTACCCCACGCAAGCTGGTTTTGCTTTACTAAAGTCAATGCTTTTTTAGCCTTCCCTAATGTTTTTATTCAAACCATTCTGTTACATCAGTGCAGCTAAGATTATTAGCCTCAAACTAACAGTCGTTCTATTAACTGCCATGCTGATAAAATCTAACCTTCTTCGTGTTAAAATGTCGATTTTAGGTTCTTTGATCGGATTTATTATCTTAATAGGTGGTCTCATCAGTACAGGTATTCTTACAGTCGTGGCTGGCGGGGTAGGGGCAGTAGCTTACGCTTCTACGCAAAGACAAAATCTTTAAAAACAGACATTGAATTAATCTTTTTCTGTAAAAATATATTTCTTATACCCAGTCCAATACCCAACACAGATACAGTTACAAAAACTCTCAAAAACTTGACAATTTTGAGAGTTTAATTGTAAAATTTAGTACTCTGTCATGATTAGTTTAACTTGAATTTTGTTTGCTAAAATTTTGTAATGGAAAGTTAGTAACTAGAGATATTTAATTGCTCTTAAGAAGTTAGTTCTTTAGAAATTGCAATAGAATTAGCTTTAAAACACAAAGAATAACTATAAACTGAATTTATTTTTCAGCCTAATATAAAGTTAACAGCTTAAATATTGTTATCAATCTAGTAAATTAATTAAGCAAAAAATCATTCAAATAAATAAAGTACATAGGCTTTATCGCTTAAAATGAGTTTTTTAACTCTTTTAAAATATAGATTTAAAATAATATTTCTAAGACCATTTACTATTTTAAGCATTAGCATTCGTGCAGATCATAATAATATTATTATTTGTTTAAAAAAGACTTTAATATAATCTAAATTAGATAAGATAAGGATTGAATCTTGTTAAGATATATTTTATTCAGCTTGTTTTAAATATCAAGATCAGATTAGTAGTTAATTTTCAGCTTTAACTTAGAAGATAACCTTTAAACTTCTACTAAATATTTGGAATAGTTAAGGTTGATGCTACAAAAATAATATCTGCATTTAGTTATTCTAGGCTTTATTTAGCTATTTTTCATTAAGATTAAAATTGTAATCAAGTCAACTTATTAACAGTAAAAAATGAAATGATAATTAGGCGGTTAATTAATAATACTACCTAAAGTCAATTGCTACTAAGCCCCAAAACCTGTAACTAGTGTGGTTTGGCCTATATTGAGAGCTAATAGCCTGTACGAGGGAGGAGAAATCGAATAACATGTTTTCAGAAAAATTTAAAATTATTAACAATAGAATTGTACTTTATTATGGCAATATACTAAAAAAGTAATACACCTAAGAGCAGATAATTAAGATATATTTAGAACTTTTATCCAAGAATACTTTACAGATTTAAATAAAAATTCAGTCTAATTAAAGAAAGAAATTTGTTAGTATTATTTCTTATGATCTTAAGAGCTGGATAGATCATATCTAAGTTATTCACAATGTCTATTAGCGATAAAAAAATGAGCGTAGTGCCGTTTTAATGTGTTAAGAATCAGTATGTAGATCGAGGTAAAGTGAAGCCAGACTGCATATGGCCAAAATCTAGCATTATATAAATCAACCAAATTAAAAATGCTGCAATTCCTGCACCAACAGCAATCTTGGCTAAGGAGCGCCCAATCATTTCAAGCATGCTGATTTCTTTCATTTCGAAGAGAAGGAAACAAATAATATTCTTATCCGCAAGTCTACTAATAACGTCAAGACCTCAAGAGCAAGTGTGCGATTGTTACATATCAAGAAGCAAATAATAATTTAAATGATGTAAATAGATCTGAGTGAGTAAAAAGTTAAACGTAATTAATAATAACTATTAATAGTATGGACATTTACTTCTGCCGTCAGCTTTAAATACTTTAGTAAAAAATAATTAATATCTGGAATTTAATGAGTCTCCATCTAGTTTAAAAGACTGAATCTTTCGAACTCACTATAATAGTCAATTAGACAGTCTTTACTCTAAGAAATACACAAAAATGTTTATGTTAGCTATGAGTATCATGAGTTAAATTATGATCTTATATGAGTTTGTAAACGAAAAATTTAGAATTTTTATTCATAATTAGGGAAGCTATAGCTAAATCAATAAATTATGAATATTTATTTTAATATTGTTGAAGATTTTGAAAAATTACTAGAAAGACGGGTAAGCAATTTGGGGTTTGTTTCAAGCCATCGAACAATTAGCTCATCGACTGAGAATAGGCCTGGACCACAGGCTAATACAGATATAGCTGCAGCAAGATAAAGGCCTAAAAGTTCTAGTAAGTAAATATTAAATCCAGCCGTGGCAATTGCATGATAGATAGCAACGGTAATTGTTCCAGCTATAGCTAATGCCCCTAACCGTGTGAACAAGCCAGTGATTAAAAACCAACTACCAATAATCTCTGAAAATGCTGCAATATATGCTAATAGAACTGGAAATGGAAGATGTAAGGGGCGAACAAACGCGTCTGCAAAGTTTTCGATATTGATTAACTTTTCGTATCCATGATGGATTAAAAGTGTACCCGTGAACACTCTAAGTAGTAAAAGCCCGAAATTGGATAGATAAGGACGGGTAAGAATAGAGCGAATCATAAATTTGGTTAACTTCTATTTAGTTTAAAAAAGTTTTATAAAGCTACGTGGGCTTGCTGCACTACTCTATTAGAAAATCAGTATTTATACTCAAGAGTACAGTTGATCAAGCGCTTCAGCCATTGATACTGAAGGAAGGCTTTTATTACTGGTAACTTCAATAATCCGACCAATAGATGTAGGTGTTTTAAGGGCCTCTACACAACACTGTGCTACAAGTCGACGCGGAATAGAGTTACTTTCCTGTTGATCAGCTCGGCTCCAGTAAATTCCCTCTGTATCTAGATTGCAATCTCGTTCCGATAGCCCACCAGGACGAATTACTGTCCATTCCAATCCACTGCGCTCAAGCGCCCGTTCACCAATCCTTTTCCACACGAGGATTAGGCCAAACAAGTTGAGTGGATGTCGCCAACGGCCAGCACACAGGGAACTAACTAGCACTACTCGATTCACACCAACACGTCGACAACTATTGATTTGGCGCTGAACCCCCCATGCGTCCACACGCATAGGCCCGCTGAGGTCAATTGAGGGGCGAGCACCAGTAGCGATAATCAGGGCCTCGGTCCCGATCAAGGCTTGGTCAAGTGCTTTAGAGTCACCCAGGTTGAAGCGAACCTGATCACAGTTTAAAAGAGATGGGGGTAGAGTCGATTTATCACGGAGTAACAATCTTGGCTGAAATCCTGCTATCAGTAGCTCTTCAGCTGCTCGATATCCAGTCTTCCCTGATGCTCCGCTAACGGCAACGATACCTGTCATAACTTGACCCCAAAGCCACAGTAGATCTGTTAAGTCTACTGAATTAGCTTACTTAATAATAGCAAACAAGATATTTTCGTTCATTTAGATTGTACATGTTTAACAAACATAGGAACAAAAAACCATGTAAATCATGCAACATTTCTGTTACAGTAAAATGGGATTGTAAAGACCTATCTCAATCTCATTAAGAATACCCATTAATTATTGTAAAATAACCCTAGTCAATATAAAAGTTTATTTTTCAATAAATATAACTATAATTGGCCGCTCAAACATCTCTAATCTCTTCAAGATAGTATCAAAAATCCTTGAGTTTTATACTTTTTAATGTAATTATTGTTAATTTGATAAGCGATCTAAAAACTTTGAATGTAACTAATTTAACTTATGCTTTTTCGAATAGAATTTACTTGATAACAACTATTTTTCTATCTTGGATAGGCCTTGTGCTTAGTATAAAATACATTACGCTTTTTATCAAAGTGGTTTGACACATGTATTAATTATCTGTACACCCTGAGTTTAAGCTCAGCTGCGTTAAATGTGTTAAGCAATAGCTTCTTGTCTTTGATTATAAAGAGTAAAAGTTTATAGCAATTTCAAATTAATAATATTATAAACCCAAGAATTTCTATTTAGCTAATTCTTTCGATTTAATATGAACCTAAATTAATGCTGCCATATTTAATCGATTGTTCGAGCTTAATAAGAAACTTTGATTTCTTATAGTCAGATTAATTGTGATTCTTTATAATATAACCCGACTCTTTACTAGCTATCACTTAATCTAATAGGTAATGGCATTCAAATAAACTTTTGTTAGAAAAATCTCTAAAATAAAGATATAACAACTTTGCTAAAAGCCCGTGCAAATTTATGCTACATATTAGTTAAGTAAAGATAAAATAGTTAATTTTTATTGGAGTTATTAAAAAGCTTTGATATTTAACTATTTATAACTTTGTAAATAGTCTAAAAGCTTAGATTTGAATCAGACGTATGCTGATATCCACTCGTATCTTGCTCTGATAGGAGCATGTTAAGGCTTTAAAGTTTGAGCCATAGGGCAGTATATTAGATATGTTTTCTTTTTGAAAAGACATCTCAGTGTCTATTTCTCGTGTACACGGAGATCACAAATAAGTTTTCAAAATCCTAGTTTTATTTTTATAGACATCACTCTTCGCTCGAAATTTTTTGATCTAATTTAGAATCGATATCTTTTAAAAATCGGCTTGAGAATCGAATCCCTAAGACTACGGCAGTGGCTCCATAAATCATGAATGTGAATGCTTGACCAAGAGTGCCCTCTGTGTACACACCTCCGGCAAGGAGCATCCAATCCATAAGAGAAGCAACTACTCCCCAAGCTGTAACGCAAACAGATACATAAGCGATTCGTCGGAAAATTGAGTTCATGGGGGCGTATGCCAGTGTCAAGACTTTTTGAAGACTAGGAAACCTGCGGTACGTTTTTACTTGCCATGCTCTTTTGAAGAAGATAGTTAACTCAAGTTCTAGAAGTGTTCTTGTTTCTTAGAACGGTCCACCAAGTTAAATTTGTTCATAAGGCCCGAACGATCAGATGCTCCTTTAATCTTACTGGTACAGGGAATAAATGATGCCAAAAAAGCGCCGCAAACTGAGCAAAGAGATGGAAGCGGATATGACCGCAGCCAAACGGAAAATCGAATTGATCAGTGCCCTGATCAACGACATTCGCGATGAGGAGATCCAAGAAGAGTATATGAGTGCTTTCATTCATATACGTTCGGTTGTAGTGAATCTCGTGGCTAAATACACTACCGACGGGTTTTGCAGAGAAACCGAAAGCTTGCTATCTTCTTATCAAGAGCTTATTAAAAATTTTGAAGAAGAATATGAACTGTAAAAGCAATGATTATAATTAATCTGTTGAGATATTGACGGATTCGGATAAATCTGTTAAGCAGATTATTTGAGTAGATAGCAATAGTCACACCCAGATAAATCTGTAAGTTAGAGTAGAATTGATCCTAGAACTAATTATCAGCAATAACACTTATAAATTGATTTATGTTGTCGTTTTTAGATATTAGTGGCTGACTAGCAACCATAAAGGGATAAAATGATCATTTCTAGGTACTTGCGCTGCGTAGATTATGAAATACTTATTTTAGCAAAAGCTTTCATATTTGAGCACTTACTTGGGTTGTAACTGAATGGCAATATCCTTATCCTTAAGTTTATCTAGTGAACAAATGCTCCGTGCCCTTACGCGAAAATCGAAAACAGGTATCGTCACTTCGTTTAAAAATCACACTATTAGTAGCAAGCTGTGGGCCCCTAATAGCTATTGGATTTTGGCTTCAATCGAAAGGCTTTTTTAACTAAAAAACAATAGGATAATATTTCCTTATTTCTATTAATAAAATTAACTACTAGCATCTAGTAATTTGTGCTAAGGTCTAGTTTTTTAATCATATAAATAATTACATTTGAGTAATACTACATTATTAGAGTTAATAATATAGCGTTTGTAATTACATTTAACTTAAGAGATTTAATTTGTAAATAAGATAAAACTATTACATAGTTTTATGAGTTAGATAATTAATATTCAGGATTTACTTATTTTTGTATTATTAAAATAATATTTATATTAGCAAGACTTATTTTTAGCACTTACTAAAAAATTTAGTTAATAAAATATATGGTCTAATTTAATTGTTATATAAAAATAACTTTAAATAAGTTGACTTGATCATAGAAAATTAACAGTTATTATTTATATATATCAAGAAAATAAAACTCTAATTAAAATTAATTCTAGCTTTTACTATACAGAATTAAGTTTTTTGTTAGAATTTTAATAATTAATTGAACCTTATATAAGAATATAAAATGACAATAAACTTAGACTAATATTAGTTTAATTATTAAACTATAGTCAAAAATTTAAACTTAGATTTGCTTTTAATATTTTTAATAGTATTAAAAATATTAAATTTAATAATTACTCCAATAGATTATCTAAATCGTTTAATAGATATTGTCTATTATATTTTAAATTTGATTGTTAGTCAGAAAATTTGATGTAGTAAAAAATATCGCTACTCTATTCCTTAAGATTTGTAAAATTAACATATAAGAATAGATAGTAAAAAATCATATTAATGAATTAATTTGACTGATGTAAACTAGATTACAAAGTTAGCTAGTGCTCAAAAGGCTTCTTCCTAGCCTATATTTATAAGATAACTATTAAATATAAAATAACTAGATAACTCGATAACTAGATACATCTAATTTTACTGAAAAATTAATGAACAATAAATTGAATATTTGATTAATTAAAAAAATTAATTTATTAAGACATTAAGCACTCTAAAACACCTATTATTTTAGCTGTACAAAAGATACTTAATATAAACAAAGACTTTAATAGTCTAATTATAAAAATAATCAGCTAGGAAATTAGACTGATTTAAAAAGATAAAAGATAAAAATCAGATAAAGAATTTAATTCTTAATAAAATGATTATATATCTAATTTAAAAGATTAAATCTGGCTGACGGATTTTGAGTCTAATTATAAATAATTGCGCTATAAAAGTACATAATAATGCTTAAGCACTTAGAGTATGGTGATAAATACTTGATTAAACAACTAACAATTTTCTTAAGATAAGATATAACTTAGTCAACATATATACTAATCTAATTTTTTATAGTACAAGTAATAAAATAATTAAGTTAGTATAAACTAATTAATTCTGAATAATTCAGTATAAAAGTTTGTTGACGTAAAAACTTTTTATTATTATCTCAATAATATTTAGCTGATTTTTAATATTAAAATTATTTAATAAAATTCAAGATATGTTTTTTAATTTATAAGCCTAACATAAATAGAAGCTTGATTTATATGCCAAGGTTACTAATAAATAATTATTTTACTTTGAGTTTGTTGTTTAATGTTATCCATCTTGTTCAAAAGAACATTCTAATAACGCAGCTGTAAGCAGAATTTTCATTCGTTGTAGCGCTTCTTGCTCTTGAGGATCCGGCCCACCAGGCCACCTTTCCAAATAGAAATTTACTGATCGATGCAAAAGACGAATAGCATCAATATCTAAATCAAATTGCAATCTAGGAAGAGGTTCGTTCATGCATTAATTGTCCCATCTTAAAGACGCCTTAAACTAAAAGTGAATCATAAGTCTCTATGATACTATAGTGTCTAATCACAAGAATTAATCAAGGGTAAAGATTGATAAAGGAAACAGAGTAGAAAAGTAAAAAAACCTCCGTCAGAAGACGGAGGTTTGGGAGGTTTCGGGTGATTCGGTTAATCGAAACCGGGCTGTCTACATTGACTTTAGATCAACCAATTGCAGGTGCCTGCAGAGCCACAGGAGTGGATTCGGCAGCTGCTAGATCCAGAGGGAAGTTGTGAGCGTTGCGCTCGTGCATTACTTCCATGCCAAGACCGGCACGATTCAACACATCGGCCCAAGTATTCAAGAGACGACCTTGACCATCAAGAATGGACTGGTTGAAGTTGAAACCATTCAGGTTGAAGGCCATGGTTGACACGCCAAGAGCGGTGAACCAGATGCCAACAACGGGCCAAGCAGCCAGGAAGAAGTGAAGGCTGCGGCTGTTATTGAAAGATGCGTACTGGAAGATCAGACGACCGAAGTAGCCGTGAGCAGCAACGATGTTGTAAGTCTCTTCCTCTTGGCCGAATTTATAGCCGTAGTTCTGGGACTCGCTTTCGGTCGTTTCACGCACCAAGGAGGAAGTCACCAGTGATCCGTGCATTGCGGAGAACAAGCTACCGCCGAAAACACCTGCAACACCCAACATATGGAAGGGGTGCATCAGAATGTTGTGCTCTGCTTGGAACACCAACATGTAGTTGAAAGTTCCAGAAATGCCCAGGGGCATTGCATCTGAGAATGAACCCTGACCGAAGGGGTAGACCAGGAACACTGCGGAAGCAGCAGCGACAGGAGCGCTGTAAGCAACACAGATCCAGGGGCGCATACCCAAGCGGTAGGACAGTTCCCACTCACGTCCCATATAGGCGTAAATGCCGATAAGGAAGTGGAAAACAACGAGCTGGAAAGGACCGCCGTTGTACAGCCACTCGTCGAGTGAGGCTGCTTCCCAAATGGGATAGAAGTGCAGGCCGATGGCGTTACTGGAAGGAACAACAGCACCGGAGATGATGTTGTTGCCGTACATCAAAGAGCCAGCGACAGGCTCACGGATGCCATCGATGTCAACCGGAGGTGCGGCAACAAAAGCGATGACAAAACAAATGGTGGCAGCCAACAGAGTTGGGATCATCAGTACACCAAACCAACCGACATACAGACGGTTATTGGTGGAAGTGACCCACTCACAGAAAGACTGCCAACTAGAAGCGCTGGAGCGCTGCTGGATGGTTGTGGTCATGAGAACGGAAAGAAGTGTCCTCGAAAGGACGGTTTAGGGAAGGGACAGGAAGCCCTGCCCAAGGCGACTGTAAAGCAATATTGCGTTGTTTGGCAATACGCTTTGTGAGCTTGGGATCCGAAAGTCCCGTCATAACTGGGCGATTCAGAAAGACTTAAGATTTCAAAAGCTGGATTTTGACGCGGTTCTAGTACGCCAACCGTGCTTTGAGCTGTGCTTTCGAGAAATTATTTTAAATTTGTCTGTGCTCTATTATTCCTCAGTATAGGCAGTTAAGAGTGGAACAAGTAGTGGCTTATCCACAGAGAGATACTGGTCAACGACTGATCCAATTGCGAGGCTGAGATCAGCTCTAGGTGAATTAGGTGGCCCGGTTTTCGCGACTTAGCTGGTTTGTTGCAGTAGCAGTTTCTTTGTCAGGTTGCTCTCAGTCAACCCCTCAATCAAACGGTAACAGAGGATTTAAAGCAATGTTAGAACGGCTTGAGCTGAGGGTGAACCAGCTTGAACATCAGCTCAACGACATAGGAAGATCCGCCATCCCTCCAGACAGCAAAACACCGACTGGACCATTGCGCTCTCTCACACTTAGAATGGGCACCAAAGATGATCGACTTCGGTTGTATTGGGGTGATGGGCAAACTAGTAATCTGACCTGTAGTCAAGAGGGAAACGGAATTTGGGCTTGTGGTTAGCCACTGGCAGGGAGCTGTTTACTTCAGAATCTCTGCCAGTCGCTGCAGCCAGTTGGTCTTAACAGCCCACACCTCCCGATTTGTTAGCGAAAATGCAATACGCTTCTCAGCGTAGGCCGCTTCATTAATAAAGACGGGAATCTGTTGATCTTCGAGGATTTTGCTCTGCATACTCATCCCGTCGGCTGTCTCAAAGACCGGGGATGCTCGCGTCAGGGGAACCCAGTTCTTGCCTTGAAGTCGATGATGCAGTAGAGCCTGTGGTTGATCAGCTTCTGCTCTGGGTAGGTCACAGCTACCGAGATGTCGATGGACCACTAGGTGTTTTGGGAGACGGGCTACACCGGAACGCACTCCAGCAAGAGCTGCCAAGCATGTTTCAAGCGCTAGTCGGGTTTGGCGCACGATACGGGCCTCAAGAACCCCCTGCGGTACAGGTCCCACCTCAATCACGAGACCGCAAGGCCAGCATTCAACTAGAAAACCTGTTTGAGAAGAGTCTGCTTCGTGTAAGTAAACTGGTAGCCCTAAGGCTGCTTGAACTAAAGCTGCCAGGGCTAAATCAGCAGCCCGACGTCCATAGAGAATAAGAGCACTTCCCATCGCTGCAGTGGTGCTATGCAAATCAAGAGCTATTGCGCAAGGCTCAATTCCACTCGGCCCGTGCGAAGCGAGCAAATATTGTGCCCGTTGCATCTCCACATCTCCGCCTTGCTGTTGAAGAAGATCCGTTTTAAAGCTTCGGTTGAGATCGCGATCAATGTAGCGACGCATTGAGGCTCGCGCCTGAGGATTCCCAATTAACGGTCTAACAGAAAGCCCAGCCTTATCTATCAAATCAGGCTGGTGAGCCCATTGTTCGAGCAACCAAGGGGCATTGATCTCATTACCATGGGTCCCTGCAACAATTAGGACATCACAGGTGGCCATAGGGTGTGGGAGGGTTTTTGCCTGACTGAAGCACAGAGCCAAGGTAACGTTGGCCTGTCACAACCACAGTCATTACGCTGGCGACGGATTTATGGCGATTCCACCTGTCGTTGTAATGGCAGCCAGGGCCGGTTGGCATTGGCAATGGCAGCAGCTGATGGACGGTCTTGGCCCCGCTGACGCCGAGGGCAATTATCGTAGACCTAGCAGTGACTACCTTCAAGCTGAACTGCCAAATCCTCCAGACCTTGAGTTTCGTAAAACTGACCAACGTCCCTGCTTAATTGTCAGCCACAGCTGCCCATGGGCTCACCGTGCTTGGCTTGTCTATCAGATGCGTGGTCTTAAGAATAGCCTCAATCTAATCGTAGCCCAAGCGGATCATAGTGCCGGAAGATGGCAACTCGATCCGCCTTGGTTAGGCTGCGATAGCTTGCTCGAACTCTATCAACGCTGCGGGGCAATTCACTCTCGTCGAGCAACTGTGCCGGTGCTAGTGGATCCAATGCAACCAAAAATTCTTGGTAATGAAAGTGCCCAACTCGTAGAAGTGCTTAACCGCTGGCCTACCGCAACAGAGGACCTTGATCTCGCTCCGCCACAGTTTCAGGAGGGTATTCAAAACTGGCAAAACCTGTTGCAATCATCTGTGAATGATGGGGTGTACCGCTGCGGTTTCGCTCGCAATCAAGCTGCATACGATCTAGCCGAAACAGCGCTTTTCGAGGCTCTCGAACACGTTGAGGCAAGCCTGGTGCGGTCTGGTCCATGGCTTTGTGGGGAACAGCTCACGTTGGCGGATATCCGTTTATTCCCTACTTTGATTAGATGGGAGATGGTTTATGCCCCGCTATTTGGTTGCAGTCGTCGCTCTCTTTGGCAGTTTCCACAACTCTGGGATTGGCGCCTTCGCTTCTATAAGCAACCAGGAGTTCAGGCAAGTTGTAATGATAAGGCCTGGAGGCATGATTACTTTGGTGCTTTGTTTCCGCTGAACCCAAGTGGAATTGTCCCAACTGGACCGGAACTGACCACATTGGTTAATAGTCATATTCCACATATTCCAAGGTGATGTCCATGCCTGACCCCCAGTTTGAAGGCACTTATGGCCCCTATACGATCACTGCGGCAGATCGACAGGAAGTGCAGCGATACCGCGTTGCCCTATTAGTGGCGGGTCTGGCCATGACAAGTGGACTTGTGCACTGGTGGCAATTTGGAAATCACTGGGCGTGGTTATGGCTGTTACCGCTCATCACTGGGCTCGGCATGGCTCTACAGTGGATTCATATTTATATGCAACCTTTACACAATACTCTCAAGTTACTTTGGCTATTGGGATCTCTCGGCTGGGGAGCACTTTTATTGCGAGTCGGGCCAAGCGAGGCGCTTGCCGCTCTGACTGTTCGACCGTCGTGGATACTGGTAATCGGCCCCTTTTTTGCAGCGTTAGCGGGTGTTGGCTTTAAAGAATTTTTCTGCTTCCGACGACCAGAAGCCATCGGTCTTACTCTGCTTTTGCCCATTGCTCTCCTAGGGCGACTCGTGGGAATGGTAAGTATCAAGTTATGTGCCGGCTTTCTTCTAACAGCAGGGGCTTTAATGGTGTTGTTAGCTCTTCGCAAGTTTGGCATGGAAGCATCTACAGATGTGGGAGACAAAAGTGTGTTTGCTTATCTAAGGGCTGGCACATCGCGGGCACATAGCAAATCCGACCAACCTATATGAGTGATTCAAAAAACTTCGACGTCTAAATCCAATCTTGTTAGTCAACTTTTACCTCACAATATTAGTGAGTAAAAACGTCTCAAATTAATCGTTTCAAATAACCCTAGGAGATCCACGTTGCCAAAGTTGCTCTCTGGAAACCGATTCTTGTGAAAAGAACGAACAGTGTTGTTCTCCTAGATTTTGCATTAAACTAGTAAGTTAGCTAGGACAACTGCATGGGTTACATCAAGAGCGACAATTCTGAAGTAAGCACTGTAAAGGTAGAGTTAAGTATTATTTTCACTATTTCTTTAGTGTTGTAAATAATGTATAATTACCGCTTTAATAAATGATAAAGCCTTATTGAGATAAAAACCTAATAAATTAAGTATCGACAATATACTGACAGATTGATTACAAAACTCACATCTCATCCAGATGTACCCTTATATAAATAAACTTACAAACTATGCTGCAATTACAAGGTGGTTGCGAAATCAGACCAGAAAGAGAGAATCCTAGAGACTGACAACCAGGGTAGCCTTATTTTAGGAGGTTAATCATTATATATTCGGTTATATAAGCTGTCAGATAATAAAAATAGATAGCGATCGAACTCATATGTAGGCAAAACAACTATAGCAAAATCCTAGAATACAGGGGAGAAAAAAGACTTGACTTAAAACTGCAGCTGCAAAATTTTTAGGTACATTGTAACAGTTTATTTGGCTTTGGTAAAGCGAACAGTACAAGAAATTTAATTTCAAAAAACTAGGAAGATATGTTTGTTTGCTGGCGAAAAAACTAAATCAGACTAAAAAACTTGAAATAGCCGTTTTAAATATCCTAACCAAACAAACGAATTTTTAAGAAAAATTCTCAGCATCGCAACCGATAAACACTGCTGACAGCTTGTTTTATATGGAAGGCTTGATTTTTTGTGAATTGAGCTTAGAATATCACGCTAACATTTGATTCTTAACCTCAACAAAAGCAAAAAGTATACTTTATTAAGTTTATCAATGGACATCGACAGACGACATTAGGTTAATTAAGAGTAAGTTGCGTTTAGATTGGGGAAAGCTGTGCAGACCGATTCTTCTAACCAAAAGATCAAGGTGTTTAACCGAGATAAGTGAATAAAGCCTAAAGTAATTAATTTCTTTAAAGCAAAACTCGATTGCATTGAGAAGTAATTAGGTAGCCATTCGAGAGCTTTTAAATGCTTCCTGTTTACTCCAAGTCAAAGTCGTATTTTGTTAAACTGATTACTAAGAAACCTAATATTCTAAGGAATTTCTTAATAAACTTGTATAGACTACTTGCTTAATTGAACGAATTCATTAAAGATGATAGCACTAGAATCAGAAAGATCGCCAAGTTATGGTACTATTGAAGCGGAAACTTACTCTTAGAAGAATTGTTGACAGGCCCCACCCACCAAGGTGTTAGCTAAGGCAGCCAAGCAAGTGAAATACAAAATCGAACCAGCCTGATAAAAGAACTACCGTAATCTAAAATAAGAAAGTTTTACTGTAGAGGAATGTCTTTTCGAAAATAGTATAAACATGACTGTCATCGAACCTGTATCAACCGAATTGCCGATACTTACCGGTCAGGCTATTCTAGCAGCTGACCTTACTTTTTTCAGAAGGTCATGGCTTCAAGAAAGCAACGCAAAAAACCGGGTAAGCCCGATTAAAGTCCCCCAAGGCCAAAAATTAAATCTATGAAATCCATCGACGAGCACATTCAGAAGGATCAGTCCGAAATCGAAGCAGCCAAGGCCACTGGCGATGGCGCGAAGCTCCGCCACCTCACCGAAGAGTTAAAATCACTCGAGGAGTACAAAGAGCATAATCCTGAAGATAAGCACGACCCGACCTCACTAGAGCTCTACTGCGACGCAAATCCTGATGCTGATGAGTGCCGGGTTTATGATGATTGAGCGTTCAGTAAGAACTTAGAAACCAAAACTGCGTTTTAAGGGGCTGTATTTATTTCCGTAGTTCGGTTAGCAGTCCCTGATTTTTGAAAAAGAGTCTGC
The DNA here is from genome assembly GCF_040371545.1 of Synechococcus sp. M16CYN. Taxonomy (NCBI): domain Bacteria; kingdom Bacillati; phylum Cyanobacteriota; class Cyanophyceae; order Synechococcales; family Synechococcaceae; genus Synechococcus; species Synechococcus sp. M16CYN. The sequence continues at coordinate 1,098,844 of NZ_AP029048.1, read as the reverse complement.
GTGATTAGACATTTTGCGTCATACCATCAAGCCGATTTCACAAATAAAGTTCTATTTGTTTAGTATCTGAGACTAAAATTAGCAACTATTCGAGGATAATGTTGCCAACTTCAGTGTTATATGGTCAACTTGAGACATTGAATTCATGACTAGACCCCGAGTTCACTCCAAACGCTGTCAAGTAGACCGCTAAGATTTGCCCCAATTGCTGCTGAGATACCCTGAACAGGACGCTTACTGGCCGATTCAAGGTCAGCTGAAACTCTCAGTAGATCACTCTCTTGAAGGAGTTCTTTTTTGCTCAATACAAGCAGTCTCGGCTTGTTAAGCAGTTCATGTCCATATGCCTTTAACTCTCGTTCAACCACTCGCAGATCCTCGACGGGATCATCAGAACCAGCATCCACGAGATGAATTAGCAGGCGCGTTCTTTCGATATGTCGGAGGAAATCGTGACCGAGGCCCGCACCTTGAGCAGCACCAGCAATTAAACCTGGGATATCTGCAAAAACGGTGCCATCACCACTGGGACGTCTTACTACACCCAAGTTAGGGATGAGAGTGGTAAAAGGATAATCTGCTATTTTGGGACGAGCTGCCGATATTACAGCGATTAGCGTACTTTTACCAGCATTAGGCAATCCAATAATTCCTACTTCGGCCAGTAGTTTTAACTCCAGCTGCAGGAGCCATTCTTCCCCATCATGACCTTTAGTGAATGTCTTTGGGCTACGGTTACGATTGCTCAAGTAATGCGCGTTGCCCAGGCCACCGCGCCCCCCGTAAGCTACGGTCAGCCTAGCCCCTGAGTTAATAAGGTCCCCCAGGAGAATACCGGTGGTGAAATGACGCACTTCTGTCCCACAGGGCACCTTTACAACTAGTTCACGCCCAGATGGTCCGGTGCGCTTATTCGGACCCCCTCTTCGGCCGTCGTTTGCTGCAAACAAACGTTTATATTTGAAATCTAACAAAGTTTGTAAATTGCCATCTGCTTCCAACACCACATGTCCGCCATGTCCGCCGTTCCCCCCTGAAGGGCCCCCATTAGGAGCGTACTTCTCCCTGAGGAAGCTAATGATACCATCACCACCGCGGCCACCCCGCGCCGAGACGCGCGCCTGATCAATAAACTGCACGGCAGCATGATTCAGATTTAGCCTCCGATCCTAGGCTTAAAGCTAGGTGCAACACTCGATTGTCCAGCGTCTACCTTAAAGCTCTCAGCAAGACCTACCCTAGGCGACGCGGACAAGCACCCATAGAGGTATTAAGACGGCTTAATTTCAAGATTAAGGATGGCGAATTCCTTGTCTTACTGGGACCTTCGGGATGCGGAAAGAGCACTCTGTTGCGTTTGCTGGCAGGCTTGGACAGCCCAACTTCTGGTGAAATCCTGATCGGCGATCGTCCCGTCAACCTTGTGCGACCCGCTCATCGAAACGTGGCTATGGTATTTCAGAGCTACGCGCTTTACCCTCATCTCAGTGTGAGGGACAATCTCAGCTTTGGACTACGCCGGAGTCAAACTCGTTCCCTGTTGCAACAGCTGCAAGATCAGTGCAGTCGCGTCACTCGCCAGCTGCCAAGTTCACTCCACATCAGGTCAGATCGAGAAAGATTAATTGCAGAACGAGTTGAAGCAGTAGCTGAGGTTTTGGAGTTGGGTCCACTGCTTAACCGGCTACCAAAGGAGCTATCTGGAGGTCAAAAACAGCGCGTAGCTTTAGGTCGTGCCATGGTGCGGAGGCCAGCAGTTTTCTTAATGGATGAGCCGCTTAGTAACCTCGACGCCAAACTCCGCAACAGCACGCGCACCCGCATAATTGAATTACAGAGAGAGCTCGGCACTACTACAATCTACGTCACCCATGATCAGGCTGAAGCCATGACTATGGGGCACCGCATTGCGGTTTTAAACCAAGGCAAGCTCCAGCAACTAGGCACCCCGATGGAGCTCTACAACTGGCCATCGAATTTGTTTGTTGCCCAGTTCATTGGTGACCCGCCGATGGCTCTTTTACCCGTTCGTGTAGGACCCAATTCCACTTTGCTTCTCGGCGACAGAGAAATTCCAGTTGAAGGTCAGATGGCATCTTTCTTATCAACTCTTAAAGGGAAGCCACTAACGGCGGGATTAAGACCAGAGGGGTGGAGACTAGTCCCTGCTACAAGCCATAGCTTGTCCGCGGAAATCAACCACTGTGAAACGCTAGGAAATGAACAAGTAATCACTTGTCGTCTACTTAAAGACAATCATTTAATCCAAATACGTACCCAGCTAGATTCAGCCGTCCATTCTGGACAAATTTTGCATCTATCCCCAGATCCTAGCGGGTGGAGGTTATTTGATAAGACTGGCAATATAGTTACGTTACCAGGACAAGCAGTGGCACCAAGTCTTCGACCGTCAAAGATGCCGTAGTTCGGCAAAAGTTATTGGACATTGAATCAACGATTGGACCAGAACAATTGCTTTATCAATCCTTCAGTCACTCGGAAGCTCGAGTCAGGATCAATATACCCAAATGACGCTGCAACCGGGACCTCCATCCTCGTTTCTAGCATCAACCACACGTTCTACATAAGGGACGGTACCCAGCCAGGTCCGTAATCCTCGCTTAAGCCTGCCTGTACCTATTCCATGAATAACCCAAATTGGACCATTGGCATTCCGAAGCCGTTCTTCGACGCTTGCCTCGGCCTCGTGCACACGCATACCGCGAACATCCAGGGTATTATGGGTCGTTCGAACCTGTGCTCCTCCTGCTGCTTGAGGACGAGCCTTTACCTTCACTACCGGCGGTGGAAACGGTTCTGGCTTCCTACCATCCAAGCTTTCGACCAAGCCAATGTCTACGGTTGTCCGCATTACACCGCAACGAACTGTAAGCTGTAGACCATTATCTGACATAGACAAAACTTCCGCTGCTTTCCCCAAAGCAAGCAGCCTAATCCTATCTCCTACTTTAGGACGCCAGACAGATCTCGACGTACTTTTCTCACGATTTGGACGATAATAACCTTCAATCTTGCGTAACCGTTGACCCACTTGTCGCGCTGTTTCGCCATCAGCGCTGTCATCCCGTAAGCGTCGGATCAGAGAACGCACTTCCTTTTGTCCTTCACGAATTGCGTGCTCCAGGCGCTGGCGTCCCTGCTCTTCATATAAGGCCGTCTGCTGCTTTTGCTTGTGCCAGCACAAAAGCAACTCCTCGTGCAGTAGCTCCGTACGAGCTAAAAGAGCTGCAGCGTCTTCCGCTGCGGTTTGCTGACGTTGACGCTGTTCTTCCAGTCCTTGAATCACTGAGTTTACCTCGCTCTCAGGTGTCGGTGCCAACAGAGCTCGCGCTTGCTCCAAGACCATTGGATCAAGACCTAAGCACGTAGCGACGGCCAAAGCGTTACTACGGCCGGGGATTCCCCAAAGGAGCTCGTATGTCGGAGACAGAGTCTCAGCATTGAATGCCACTGAAGCATTCTCGAAACGAGTATCGTTGTACTTAAGAGCCTTAAGTTCATTAAAATGGGTTGTAGCAATGGTGAGCCGGGCCCGATCGGCTAAAGCCTTGAGCAAAGCGGTAGCCAGCGCAGTACCCTCGCTGGGGTCGGTTCCTGCGCCTACTTCATCTAAAAGCACCAAAGCAGGAGCCGGGCCAGATTGAAGCGCCTCCAAAATGCGACTAATACGCTTAACATGGCCACCGAAGGTGGATAGACTCTGCTGAAGAGATTGCTCGTCGCCTATGTCAGCTAAGACTTGAGCACACCATGGCAATGAAGGTTGGCCAGAACAGGGAAGAAACATCCCAGCTCTAGCCATAAGAGCTGCGAGTCCCACACTCTTGAGGCTAACACTTTTCCCTCCGGTGTTCGGCCCAGTAATCGTCACAACTCTCAGCCATGACGACACATCCACGCTGATTGGCACCACTGCGGGACCTCCGGACCGTTTTTGCTGCCAGACCAGTAAAGGATGGCGTAGATTGTTTAGTTGGAATGGGGCGTCTGGTGTGTCTTCTAGCCTTGGGCAAGTTCCACCTAGCCAACGACCGTAACGCCCACGAGCCAAAGCCAAATCCAGGGTCAGTAAACTATCAACAAGGGTTTTGAGGACTAACTCATCTGCCGCGATTAATGCACTCAGCTTACCTAAAACTCGCTGCTCTTCTTCGTTAATCCGTGCCTCCAAATCAACTAATTGATTGCCGATACTCAACACTGAGCGAGGCTCAATGAACACAGTGTTGCCTGATGCTGAACTGTCATGAACTTGTCCTGGCACTTGGCCGACTGCACCAGCCTTAACTGCTAAAACTGGCCGACTTTGACGCTCCGCAATCACCGAATCCTGTAGGAATGAGGCGCAGCTGTTTAAAAGAGCCTGAAGCTTGTCTCGACGCTCTTGGCGCAATACATGCCGACGTTGACGTAAAGCGGCCAGAGAAGCGCTGGCTCGGTCCGCAACGCGGCCTCCCTCCTCCAGAGAGAACTTCAGTCGTTGTTCCAAACCAGGCAGAGTTACCATCGCTTCAACCAGTGCCGAGCACACTGGGCGTAACTCACGATCATCAATTTGATAGCGAAGTCTCCTGGAGGCAGCCAGGGTCTCCGCTACCGTCAAGAGTTCCTCCCCGGCAGCCACACCACCCTTACTACAGCGCGAAAGCACTGGCTTTAAATCTTGTATCCCTCGAAAGCTGAGTCCGCCCTCTATGAGTTCGTCCAACACCGCTATTTCGGCTGTCTCTGCCTGACGTCGCAACGTTATGGCTAAAGAAGATGGCAGGGGCGCTGTCCGAGCCGCCTCGATGCCCATACGCGTGCTAGCAAAACTAGCCAGATGCTCACAAACTAAATGCCACTCCAATAATTCAAGGGTTTCGAGGAAAGCCTGACGATCCCAGCCATCTACGCTGTCAACTGCAGTTGGAGGGAATACCACCGGGGGGTTCATAAAGCATTTCGAGCCAATTACCTTCAGAGTCCTTTAAGTAAAATGAAGCAGTCCCGTCCCGGTGATCGTGCACCCTACCCACGTGAGCTCCCTGTGCCATGAGTCGATCGTGGACAGCATCGACTTCGGCACGATCACGGAAGTGAAAAGCAAAATGAGGGCCTGCTGCCTTGTATTTTGGTCCGAGCAACGCGAGCCCATAACGACCTTTTTCTGTTTCGAGATAACACCAGTCATCAGCCTTCCAAACTAATCGCATGCCTAGTCCTTGATAAAAAGTTACCGCGCGCTCTACATCCTCAACGCGAATAGCTACATGACCAAGGCGATCGACAGAAAGCACTAAATCAGTCCTCCTTTAACCAAACAGCTGCATCGCAAGCGTGATACGTGAGAATCAAATCAGCACCGGCTCGTTTAAAGCTAAGCAAAGTTTCCAAAACCACAGCTTTTTCATTAATCCAGCCCCGTTCGGCCGCCGCCTTTACCATTGAATACTCACCACTCACGTTGTACGCTGCAATCGGTAGCGTGGACTCTTCGCGAAGACAACGAATAATGTCCAGATAAGCCAGGCCAGGTTTCACCATAATGATGTCAGCACCTTCTTGTTCATCGAGTCGAGCTTCGACAATGGCCTCGCGAGCATTGGCTGGGTCCATCTGATATGTGTCTTTGTTCTCCGGAATCGGCTTGGAAATCTCAGGACTAGGTGCCGAGTCAAGGGCCTCTCGAAAGGGGCCATAATAAGCTGAAGAATATTTAGCAGTATAGCTAAGAATGCCAACGTGGGCGAAACCCTCGTTATCTAGGGCTTCGCGAATGGCACCTACTCGCCCATCCATCATGTCACTTGGGCCGATTAAATCAGCACCAGCACGAGCTTGAACGAGAGCTTGTCTGCAAAGTTGTTCAACTGTCTCATCATTAAGGATTATCCCAGCCTCACTCACGATTCCATCATGACCATCGCAGGAATAAGGGTCCAAGGCGACGTCCGTCATAATGATCATTTGGGGAACCGCCTGCTTAATTCGACGAATCGTTCGAGGGATCAAACCATCCTCGTTCAAGCATTCCGCACCATCTTGGGTTTTAAGCTCCTTGGGGACCTTAGGAAACAGTACGATACAACGCACACCCAAGTCCCAGGCGCGCTGTACTTCACTAACAAGTCCAGAAATGCTCCATCGGCTAGTGCCGGGCATAGCATCAACGGGCTCCACTGTATCAGCTTCATGAACGAAGAGCGGATAAATGAAGTCAGTAACAGAAAGAGCGTGTTCGCGCACTATGGAGCGCAGTGCCGGTGTACGACGCAAACGGCGGGGGCGATAGGTGAGCTCCATCAGACCCAAAGAGGAGTGAGCGATCGTACGGCTGGCTGCTCAAAGAGTGGCGGAGCGTAACCAATCATGGCGAGGATTAGTGGAACGCTGCAGTCGCAACTGCTCCAGCAACTGCTGTTCTTTTGCATTCCATGACTTGGGCATATCTAGTGAGAGCGTCAACAGGAGATCGCCGCGGCCATTTTTGAGAGGCCAGCCTTTATTCTTTAGTCGAAGACTACGGCCAGGGGGAGTCCTCGCTGGAATAGACACCTGAACCTCTCCATCCAGAGTCATTACGGTAACCACCCCACCAAGAGCCAGTTCATCGAAACTCACTGGTAAATTTGCGCAAAGTTGATCTCCGTCAAAGCGCCAGATCGCGTGTGGCTTGATCGTAAGACTGAGGTAGAGGTCGCCACGGCGACCTGTCCCGGGTTGCAGATTACCTTTGCCTCTAAGACGTAGACGCGATCCATCACGTACACCTGCCGGAATACGAACCTGAACCCGCTCGTTATTTACTGACAACGTACGCTCTCCACCCCGATAAGCCTCCGTAAATGTGATCCTCACAGAGGCTTCAGCATCAAGATTCGCCGGCGAACGTGCTGCCTGACCTCCACGCGGGAATCCGACCCCGGGAAATCCACCACCCTGAAATCCAGGTGTACCTCCGGAACCCCCGAAACGGCCGAGTAGGTCATTAATGAAGTCGTCAAAGTTACCGTAACGACCGAAATCAACATCCACACCAGGGGCACGACCTCCTGTCCCACCCACCTGGTTCCAATATTGACCAAACTGTTCATAACGGCGACGCTTGTCTGAATCAGACAAGACTTCATACGCCTCGCTGATCTCTTTAAAGCGCTCTTCAGCCGCTTGATTGCCAGGATTTACATCGGGGTGGTACTGACGTGCCAACTTCCGAAACGCTCGCTTTACGCCCTCGGAGTCAACCGAACGATCGACGCCAAGCACCTGGAAATAATCTTTGTATCCGCTACCTGCCATGATTCACGTCCCCTAAACCTAATATTCTCCGCAGCTGCGCTATCAGCGCGAATCCGTGATGGAGGGAAGTCCGAACGGTTCCGTCTAGCCGGGCTCCTATCAGTCGTATAACGACAGCATGAGAGTCGTTAGTTGAGTGGGCTGTTGTTTCAGAACTAACTGTGAGTTCTGCTTGCTGAGTCATACCTGTTTCAACCGACCAATCATAGAGAAACTCTATCGACAAACTACTTTGACCATCTGGCAATCAAGGCACCGTGTTGGTAACGCACTTAAATATAGTCTAACCTTATTTTTATAGGTTTTTTAATTGTCCATTCTACTCTCGCTAAATGCATTTGCTTAGTTAATAGACTGAGAAAAAGAGTTATATTGTGTTGGATATTGTGTTTCTAACAGCTTCCTTCTACAAGGTGTTGACTGTGAGATTAACAAAAACGATTACCCAAAGACATTAATCCTCGTAGTTGCGTAGATCTATAAAGCATTGCTGGCAGAAGCTTAATTCAAGATTGATTGAAATATCCTCTAATTAAGGCTTCTCGGTTTTGCTATGAGCCGACTGGATATCCAACAGAATCGAGATGCTGATGCACGCTGTTTTTTCGGGGGTAGCTTTTCATAATTTGGTTTGAGCAGTGTTAGTTAAGTTGGTTTATTCTCTAAGGTATGAATGCTAAAACCTAGTTGACATTGTTAACGCAGTGTACTCAAATCTGAATTTGTTATGACCGTATGATTCTTGTGTGTAAATACAAGACTATAAGATTTTAGTTTTATTATACATTCGGAGTCTCCACTTATTTAGCGGGTAGCACGCTAATTCAGGTAGCTAAAAGTAGAATCCTGATTATTATTGTCAACCTGAACTGCAAGAATTTTCGCGTCAGTCTTGAAATTTAAGAAGAAGATTTAGGGACATTTTATTTAAATTCGCAAGCACTCCGTGGTGCCTCCTACCCGAAATGCTCCTCTACCAAAACTTTATACAGATCTAAAAAGCCTGGTTTGTAGAACGCATAAAACACATCACCTGAACCGCTTCTTAATCTGTTGCTTGCTAACCAAACTGGATGTAACAGTCAAGTCGCATATTAGCTTATTCCACTCAACTTCAGCTATTCAACGCAATCAATCGATTTAGTGGATTGAAACCGTGCCCTGCAAACCGCTGTTGATAGATCCGTTTACCCATTGCGCCGCAAGTAGTGAGTCAAGCCCTGCAGTGCCAACGAGTAATTCTTAGAACCAAATCCGCTCACTATTCCAACAGCTTGATCTGACAGATATGAACGATGGCGAAATGGCTCTCTTGCATAAGTATTGCTTAAGTGCAGCTCCACAAAAGGGATAGCCACGCCAGTTAAAGCATCGCGAATCGCAATTGACGTATGGGTGTAAGCACCTGCGTTAATCAGGATTCCCTGACTAACGCCCATGGCTTGATGAATTCGCTCAACAAGCGCTCCCTCAAAGTTGCTCTGGAAGCAAGCCAGTTTAATCCCATCCGCCTGGGCCTCAACAGTTAGCTCTGCCTCAATTGTAGCCAGAGTATCGCAACCGTATATCCCAGGTTCCCGCTGCCCAAGCAGATTGAGATTCGGACCGTTAACAAGCAAAACGTGCATGGCTGGGCAGCCGTTTCATTTAGCCCGATCGTATCGATATGACCAGGTACAACGCATCGGCTGGTACATTCTCAATGTGTGGTTCGGGTCGGTGCCCGAGTGGTTAATGGGGGCGGACTGTAAATCCGTTGGCTCTGCCTACGTTGGTTCAAATCCAACCCGGCCCACCTTCCACACGCCCTTGTAGCTCAGCGGTAGAGCACTCCCTTGGTAAGGGAGAGGTCACGAGTTCAAGTCTCGTCGAGGGCTTAATTAACTCTCAACTCTGCAACAGTTAGTAGCTGTAATTAAAACAGCGCTCTGCACACCCAAAGTGCCATCACAGCACGTGCCGCAGAACGACTCCTGAATCTCGGTTTGCTTTGGCAGCGCCACTCCAGACTCTCGGCTACGATTAATCCAGATTTGCCAACCTACTGAGGAAGCTACCAAACTATCCAACCCGGCTACTTGCCAAACAAGGGGCCCCTGACCACAGTTGAGCCGGCTGTCGCGCAACTGTTTGAGGCGTCGTACGTAGTTGCAAAGGTCAACATCCCATAATTGATCCCAGGGAAAGGCTTCCCGACAATACGGTTCCGGACCATTCGAATGGCTGGCGTTTGGTCCACCGTTAAGGCCGATTTCGGTGCCGTAATAGATGCAGGGAGCTCCCGGATGAAGAAAGAGCAAAAGCAGCGATAACTTTAGGGCCTTCACGTCGCCTTGGAGGGTGTGTAGTGCCCTTGGAACATCGTGGCTGTCCAGGAGATTCATTTGAGCCCGATTGATCTCGGGCCGATACCAACCAGCCGTTGTATGCCAAATCTCTATTAACTTTTTACCGCTTATGGGACTAAGGGGATATTCAGGATTTTGATAGTTCTGACATAATCGATCACCGGCCGCCCAACAAAGGCTACTCCAACCCAGACGGTAGTTCGTCACACTATCAAAGTGCTCGCCCTGAAGCCAAGGTCGCGCGTCACCCCATATTTCACCCAAGATCCAGGCCTGCGAATTAACCTTTCGTACCTCTTGTCGAAAAGCAACCCAAAAGTCTTCGGGTACTTCTGCCGGATCGTCAAGCCGCCAACCATCGATCCCGCACTCTAGCCAGTAGCGACCCACCGCCAGCAAATACTCACGCACCCCAGGATCGGCATGATTGAACTTGGGTAGACCTGGCAAACCCCACCAGCACTTATATCCGCAATCTTCCCCTTTTGATGGGTAAGGTCGAATCGGCCACTGGTGCACATGAAACCAACTCCGATAGGGTGATGACTTCCCGTTTTCAGCAAGATGGTGAAATGCCCAAAAGCCACGGCCGCAATGATTGAATACACCGTCAAGTACCAGTCGCATGTCGCGTTGATGAACCTCGGTAATTAAGGAGATCAATGCCGCATTGCCACCCAATAACGGATCAACTTGGAAGTAGTCGTAGACGTGGTAGCGATGGTTGGCCGCTGAACTAAAGATCGGCGTAAGGTAGATGCAATTAATACCCATGGCCTGAAGATGATCTAAGCCATCGATTACTCCATACAGATCTCCTCCTTGAAAACCATCATCTTCAGGATTAGAGCCCCAAGATTTGAGAAATAGATTCTTCTGGGTTTCGACTCGATTGCTACGGCGAAAACGATCAGGAAAAATCTGGTAGATCACCGAAGTGGCAACCCAAACCGGTGGATTGGAAAACAATGTGTCAAACTTCACGACCTTTGCAAATGACAATCCTCTCGCTAGCAGGGAAGAAACAACACTGCCCATGGCACAGCAGACCCTCCTGTTAGCTCTAGACCAAGGCACCAGTAGCTCCCGAGCCGCTGTATTCAATCCAGCAGGTGATCTTGTCGCGAGCGCCAGCGTGTCATTACCAATCCAATACCCAGCAAATGGTTGGGTAGAGCAGGATCCGCTCGCGATCTGGGCCAGCCAACAGCAAGCCCAGATCGACCTTTATCAAAAGCTGAATGACGCCCAGCGCCGAGCAATTGTGAGTTGTGGCATCACAAACCAAAGGGAAACAACAGTGTTATGGCGGCGCAGTACCGGTGTTCCCTGCGGACCAGCACTGGTGTGGCAAGACAATCGCACTGAGGCGATTTGTGCAGAATGGAAATGCCAAGGTTTGGAACACGACTGGCGCCAACGTTCCGGATTGCTACTGGAACCCTATTTCAGCGCTAGCAAGATCCGTTGGATGCTGAACAACCATGGGGAAGCTGCTGCAGCCGCAGCTGCAGACGACCTCTGCTTTGGCACGGTGGAGTCGTGGCTGCTCTGGCAACTCACCAAGGGAAAACGGCACGGTAGCGATTTTAGCAATGCCAGCCGCACACTGATGATGGACCTCCAGCAACTTCAGTGGGTTGAAGATTTTCGCTGCCATGTCGGGCTGCCAGCCAACGCTTTACCTGAGCTGCTTCCTTGCCGCGGAGACTTTGGGGAAATCGCCTCAGGCTTGCCGTTTGAAGGACTTCCGATTCAAGCGATATTGGGTGATCAGCAGGCGGCAACTCTGGGGCAACTCTGCTTGCAACCTGGTGACAGCAAATGTACTTATGGCACTGGTGCCTTTCTCGTGATCAACACTGGAGAACATATTTATCGGTCTGATAACGGACTACTGAGTACTCTGGGATGGACCGACGCAAACGGGGTTCCCACTTACTGCCTTGAAGGCAGTCTCTTTAATGCTGGCACTGTAATTCAGTGGCTTCGTGACGGTTTAGAAATCATTGAGCGAGCAGAACAGGTGAACGACCTCGCTGAACAGGTTTCCGATGCTGGCGGCGTAATGTTAGTGCCAGCCTTTACTGGTTGGGGAACACCTCATTGGGATCCTAATGCTCGAGGTTTACTAGTCGGCCTTACTCGCAATAGCAAACGCGGTCACATTGCTAGAGCTGCATTGGAAGGAATCGCTTTATCCGTAGCTACACTGGTGGAACTTGCTGAGCAAGCACTCGGCCGTGAGTTAAGGGAGCTCGCCGTCGACGGCGGTGCAGCAGCATCCAATCCGCTTCTACAGGCCCAGGCCGACAGCACAGGTCTAACTGTACGACGCCCCGCCAATACAGAAAGCACTGCGCGAGGTATTGCTCTGTTCGCGGGCCTGCAAGCTGGAGTCATTGACGACTTGAAACAACTGGCCTTAAGTCGGTATGATGGGGCTCAGCTGTTTCAACCGCGTATCAGCGCTGATCATAGACGCGCCTGGCGGACACATTGGAATGATGCTTTAGCTCGTAGCTTAAACTGGAATGGCCGATCATACCACTGACTTGCTCGTAGTCGGAGCTGGGGCTAGTGGCGCTAGTGTAGCTTACGAAGCAGTTCGGCGCGGTTTATCCGTTGCGCTCTTAGAGGCTGGAGACATTGGTGGAGGAACCAGCAGTCGCAGTACAAAGCTACTACACGGCGGCGTACGCTATTTGGAACTTGCTTTTAAAACATTCAACCCGGCGCAATTGAAGCTTGTAAAAGAGGCGTTAATAGAACGCAGCCATTGGTTAAAACAAGCCCCGTTTTTAGCCCGACGACTCACCCTAGCACTTCCTACAGATAACGTCTGGGGCCAGGCCTATTACCGCATTGGCCTCGGCATATACGATGCTCTCGCTGGACATCAAGGCATTGGATCCAGCCACTTGCTATCCAGGCGTCAACTAAGGCAAGCCTTACCGAAGTTGAAACCCTGTCAAGGAGCTGTCGCGTACAACGATGGGCAATTCGATGACGCTCGGCTGAACTTGCTATTAGCCCTCACTGCCCAGCGCGCCGGCGTTGTGCTGCGCACCCGCTGCAAAGTAATGGCTATTGAACGCAACAGCGTTGGGCGTGTTGCTGCTGCCATTAGTGAAACCATAAATGGGCAACAAGAACGGTGGAACGCCCGCGTTATTGTGAATGCTGCTGGACCGGGTGCAGATACGCTCCGTCACATGGCTGACCCCACAGCTCCGGCTCGCATGCTCACCAGCCGTGGCAGTCACATCGTACTGAAGCAAAACCTATGTCAACAAGGGCTTGGGCTTCTTGTTCCTTCCACCGTTGACGGAAGGGTCCTATTCATGCTGCCGTTCTTTGGACGTACGTTAGTAGGAACCACAGATGAAGTCTGTGAATTGGGTACGGCCAATGTTCCCTCTTCGGAAGAGGAGGCCTATTTGCTGAATTACGTCCACCAGTGGTTTCCCAGCGTCACAAAACCAGAAGTTACTAGTCGCTGGGCTGGCGGTAGGCCTTTGTTAAGGCCTTCCAGGGCCGGAATAGACAAAAACAGGATAGTACGAGACCACGAAGTGGAGACTCTGCCCTGCGGGTTAGTTAGTGTGATGGGCGGCAAATGGACCACCTGCCGGCCAATGGCGATCGACACCTTGGCTGCCGTGGAGCGGCAGAGGGGGCGGCCTCTTCCTCCTGCTAAAGCTTTATCGCTTTGGGGAAGCGGGGCGACTGTGGCTACCACGTATCGACTCCTAAAAGAACAGGTTGCACAACTGAAAGCTCTCTTGCCAGATACCTTCTCGAGAAGTGCTCAGATTGCTCACCTACAGAGCAACTATGGACTTCAGGCTCTACCGCTCATCGAAGCCGCTGCGCCCGCTGATCGAGAACCCCTCAGCGATGTAATTCCCCTATGTGAAGCCGAGGTTTCCTATGCAATTCGAGCGGAGCAAGCTCGAAGCAGCACCGACGTGCTAGCGCGCCGGTGTCGCCTAGCCATGGTGGATTTGACAGAGGCTCAGCGATTAGAACCAGTTATTGAGAAACATCTAGCTCAGTCGGGGTTGGCGACTACCTTCGCTTCGCCAATCGACCACCAGTTGAATCCATAGGGCGGCAGGCTCACAAACCATTTGTCACTAGCCATCGGAAATTCACAACCCCACATAACCTCCCAAATTCGCTGTCCTTGCCAAGGCGAGAGATTTAAAGTTAACGAAACACCAGCAGCGGTCACATTAGCAGCGACCAGTATAGTCATTTTCTCCGTTGATCGCGTATAAATGAGTACGCCTGAATGGCTGCTAGACAGCAACAAGAAATCTCCGTGACTCAAAGGTGGCAGTAACTGCCGGCAGGCCAGCATTCGCCGATGCCAATTCAAAAGTGAATCAGGCAACTGCTTTTGTACTTCTACATTTACTACCCGGTGGTCATATCCAGGAGTAGTGATTGGTAATGGCATCGGCAAAGAGCCCGGACCCATCGATGTGCAATCGTCGTTAGATGCGGTCCATGCCATAGGAGTGCGATTGGTATCGCGATCCTTCAAACCAGGCCAATCACCCATACCAAGCTCATCACCGTAGTAAAGGCAAGGCATCCCAGGCAGACTGTATAGCAGGCTGTGTAGCAAGCGATTAGACCGCGGATCTCCGTTGAGTAAAGGAGCAAGGCGTCGGTTGATGCCCCAGTTCAACCAGTGCCCCTGTCCTTGGGGTAGCCCAGCGCGGATTGCCTGAATCACCTCATCGGCGATCAAGTAGCCATCTCCCAGCCAAAGCTCATCATGATTGCGAAGTGGAATGGCCCACCGTGGTCCATCGACCGCCTGCTGAGCCTCAGTTAGGCATTGGCATAAGTTTTGAGTAGTCCCACTCGCGATAGAAGCAAACAGATGAGCTGTGAGAACGAAATTGAAGGCTCCCTTTAGCTCGTCGTCGGTCAAATAGGGTACGACCTCATTCATAGGTTGAATTGCTTCACCGAGTAACAGCACATCACGCCCATGGGCATCCACTCGCTTTCTTAACCGCTTCAAAAATGCATGGGTTTCAAAAAGTCCTTCGCAGCGAGTACCTTCTGCTTCAAATAGAAATGGCACAGCATCAAGACGAAAACCGTCTATTCCCTTCTCAAGCCAAAAGTCAACGATCTCAAGCATCGTCTCTTGAACCTGGGGATTGGCGTAATTGAGATCCGGTTGGTGACGAAAGAAGCGGTGCAAATAGTATTGCTTCGCTACCGGATCCCATTCCCAATTAGATGATTCGAAATGCCAAAACAGCACAGGGGCATCACTGTACTGTCTAGGATTATCGCTCCAGACGTAAACGTTACGCTCAGAGCTGCCTTTAGGAGCTCTACGAGCTCGCTGGAACCAAGGATGGAGATCACTGGTGTGATTCAGAACCAAATCAAGAATTACTCGTATCCCTTTGCTGTGAGCTGCTGTCAAAAATTGGTGAAAAGAAGCTAAATCCCCAAGATCCGGGTGGATGTTTTTGAAATCGGTAATGTCATATCCACTATCCCGAAGCGGCGATGGATAAACAGGCGTTAACCACAAGGTTTTCACTCCAAGCCAATGCAAGTACGACAAACGCGCTGTCAAGCCATCGAAATCCCCGATACCATCACTATTCCCATCGGAATAACTACGAACGATCAGTTGATAAATGACTGTTCCTGACCACCATGGTTGTTTTGTGGTCATCTCTCGGATGCGGATTCACCACTGCTAGACCCGTTTGACCCGATCGTCAGCTCTGTGGTCCTTTCCATTCCACAAATCACAAAAATGCAAGAGAGTGTTGGCTCTGGCATCACCCGATCGCTGGCTTGGCGACACAAGCAGCTTGGATGTCTGATGTCATTGGTGGAACAACATGAACAAGACGTTCTCCATGCCTTAAAAACAGACCTAGGGAAACCAGCCGCAGAAGCCTTTTTTGAAATTGCTGCTCTACGACAAGAGTTGAAACTTACAAAGCGCAATCTTCATCGCTGGATGCGCTCGCAACGAATACCAGTTCCGATCACTCTCAGCCCTGGTCAAGCTCAGGTGGTTCCAGAACCACTGGGATGTGTTCTTGTAATTGGGCCATGGAATTATCCTTTTCAATTAATGCTACGTCCGCTGATTAGTGCCCTAGCAGCTGGCAATACGGCTGTTCTCAAACCATCAGAACATGCACCGACTGTTTCTGCACTGATTGCTCGACTTGTAGAAAATCATTTCGAACCTGAAGTCGTCAGAGTTCAACAGGGTGACGGAACTGTCGCGGCACAGCTAGTAGCTATGCCTTTTGATCATATCTTTTTTACAGGCGGGGAGAATATTGGTCGCAAAGTATTAGCTGGGGCCGCAAAAAATCTTACACCAGTCACTCTTGAACTGGGGGGTAAGAGTCCAGCCCTAGTTCTTCAAGGAGCTAATCTCAGCGTGAGCGCTCGACGTTTAATTTGGGGCAAGGGCATTAATGCTGGGCAAACATGCATTGCTCCCGATCATATTTTAGTAGAGCCTAGTTTACGTTCAGGATTGCTCGACGCAATGCATAATCAACGTTCTCGCATGTACGGCGAGAATGTTTTGGCTTCTGATCAACTTGGGAAAATCATTAATCAACAACAATTCGATCGGCTCGAAAAGCTACTCGAACAGGCAAGAGAGGATGGCCGGATCTTGATCGGCGGTGAAATCAGCCGTGAGCAAAACCGCATTGCTCCAACAGTAATAGATGTGAAAGATCGCCAAGATCCACTCATGGGAGAAGAACTCTTTGGCCCCCTGTTGCCAATAATTCAAATCGGTAGTCTTAGCGATTCCCTTAGAGAGATTCGACGTCAAGGTAAACCATTGGCTTTATATGTATTTGGAGGAAGCAAAGCCCAACAAAAGGAGATTTTGGGGACCACTAGCTCAGGTGGTGTATGCCTCAAC
This sequence comes from Synechococcus sp. M16CYN, assembly GCF_040371545.1. Taxonomy (NCBI): domain Bacteria; kingdom Bacillati; phylum Cyanobacteriota; class Cyanophyceae; order Synechococcales; family Synechococcaceae; genus Synechococcus; species Synechococcus sp. M16CYN. Next base: position 1,082,248 of record NZ_AP029048.1, on the reverse strand, counting down.
GACGTCATCATGCAAGCGGCCATTCCGGAACTTCCTTTCGGAGGTGTTGGCACCAGCGGCATGGGAAGCTATCACGGTCAGAATGGTTTTCGGACTTTTAGCCACTACAAAGCAGTGTTGAAACGAGGGTTCCGCTTCGATTTCAAACTACGGTATCCGCCTTATAACATTGGCCTCAAAACGTTGAGGCAAATGGTCGGATGACTTCTGTAAGGAAACGTTCCTTTCGCAGCAGCTATCCCACAAGGAGAGCATTTTGTCTCGGAAAGCGTATGGTTTAGGAATCTGTAAGTATTTAAATGCGCCGCTCTCATCTAGCCGTTGTTGCGTTAACAGCTCTGTGGTGTCCTTTATCGGCCTTCGCTACGACGGTTACGGTGCGATCGGGAGAAACCCTCTCAGAGATCGCCGATCGCTACAACGTGAGCGTGAGAGACTTGATGAGGCTAAACAGCATAAATAGTTCTGACCACATTGAAGTTGGAAGTCGGCTTCGAGTGCGCGATCTTAGGACGAAAGCAGGTAAAGGGATGCATTACATCCAAAGGGGAGAGACCCTGAATACTATTGCCGCACGTTACAAAGTGAGCAAATGGGATTTAATAATGCTGAATAGCCTCAACAATGCTAATCACCTGGAAGTGGGCCAAAGCTTAAAATTACCTAGTAATGCAGTGTTGCCAAAGTCTAGCTTTAAGCCTGTTGCAGTGAAACCTGTGTTAGGGGCCACAGAACACATCGTTGCCAAAGGGCAAACCCTTACCCAAATAGCCAAAGCCTATAAAATTCCGATCGCCACATTAATTAATATCAATGAACTTACTAATCCTAACGAAATTACAGTTGGCACACGGCTTTATTTAAAGCAACATAGTACTCCTTTAGTAACCAAAGGTATTACCTCAGAAGCTTTATCAATGCAAACAAAGCCAATGGTAAATCGACCAGTTGAAACTAAAGCGAACGTAGAAAAACCTGCAGCAGCTGTAACCAGAACCACCAAAACTCAGCTTGCCAAATCGACAGATTGGAGAACATATGGACCTCTTCAAGTGGACTGGGCAAATTGGCAACTGATGGGTGACAGTCAAGTCGTCCCTGCACTTAACGCTCAGGACCAAGCATTTTATTTAGCGGTGAACTGCTTCGCCAAAAAGATCAACGCCACAGAATCTAATGGAAGCTGGAAAGTATGGATCAATCCTCAAAACCGCTTTGAAAAGGCCTTGGTTAAAGATCGTTGCCAGCTCAAAGTCTAATACAAGTTCAAGCCGTGTAATTCAATGACTAAAGAATAAAGATTGCGACTACTACCGCGAAGTGGCTTTCAACCTGTCACCTGCACTTTGGATAGAGACCTATAACAAGCAGACGAGTCGCCGAAAGAGTGACCGTAACTGGAAAAGCAAGCGCTCACCGTATCATCCATCAATACTGCTGAAAGCACAATCACAGCTATCAGCTTGTCACAAGCTAGATCTGTGTGGTTAGTAGGAGGAGAGAGTCTGTCCTATTTGCTTATCGACAGCTTGCCTGAAAAGGGTCTGTAGTAACTGCATTGAGGGATTCCAGATCGTTTAATGCATTAAAGAGATAAGGAATGAACGCGTTATTACTACCGCTGTCTCGAAGTCTCCAAACTGATGCTGGAAAACGTGCTCGGACAACCGACTCTAGATTTGCACCTAGCCAATAGCCGCCCTCTGGAAGAACCCAGGATCATTTATGCGTTGGCACTTTGTATCGGTTTTTCTAAATCAAATTTCTTGTGTTAAAAAGTTTGAATAACAGACCCCTGGATTCATTAGCCTCTTAATGTAACGTTTTCTTGAATCTGAATAAATTAGGGAAAGAAACGACATTCTGTAAAGTAGAAACCTTATCCACACCTAGTGAGATACACTTAAAGCTGTACCCTTTTATATTCAGCGATGGCAATCTCTCGCGGAACCAAGGTGCGCATTAAGCGTCCTGAGTCTTACTGGTTTAACGAAGTTGGCACAGTTGCCACTGTGGATACCTCAGGAATCCGTTACCCCGTCGTGGTGCGCTTCGAAAAAGTCAATTACAGCGTTATGCAGGGTATTGATGGTGGCATTAATACCAATAATTTTTCTGAATCGGAACTTGAATCTGTTTAAAGCTAAAGCCGTTGCCAGAACTACCGGAGGTTGAGACGATACGTCGAGGATTGGCGAATTGTCTTGTTTCATTCAAGATTTTTAGGCTGAAAGTATACGGATCTAGAGTGATTGCAAGCCCGGGTGGCATCGAACAGTTCAAGGCTGGTTTAGAAGGATCAACTATCGGAACCTGGCTGCGACGCGGGAAGTATTTATTGGCAAAACTGGAGCCCAAGCGAGGTACTTGGGGGATTCATTTTCGGATGACAGGCCGATTTCAGTGGTGTTCGGAGCCCATTTCGCCTTGTCGTCATACGCGTGTGCGACTATGGAATTGCAGTGGACAAGAACTACGTTTTGTAGATACTCGTAATTTTGGAGAAATGTGGTGGGTACAAGAAGGAGAACCATTAAGTACTGTAATCACGGGATTGAAACGCTTAGGACCAGAGCCATTTAGCGAAAGGTTTACGGGAAACTATATGAAACAGCGTCTCATGAACTCAATCCGACCGATTAAAATGGCTCTACTTGATCAAACTCTCGTTGCTGGCGTTGGCAACATCTATGCCGATGAAAGTCTTTTTGCTGCAAAAATTTCACCACTTACAGCCTCGAAAAAACTAACGATTGATCAGCTCAACCGTTTGCGCGATGAGATTGTAAGTATACTGAAGACCAGTATTAGAACTGGAGGAACTACTTTTAGTGATTTTCGAGATCTTGAAGGCAACAATGGAAGCTATAAAAGACAATTGTTAGTATATCAACGCGGAGGACAGCCTTGTCAACGCTGCGGAGCTCTCATTTGCCGAGGAAAGTTATCAGGCCGCAGCACTCACTGGTGCCCAGACTGTCAACAGTGATTACAGAAGATAAGATTTCTAATAAACTTGGATAAAAATAATTTAATTAATAAAAAGAGTGTTTTAACCTGGCATTGAGCTATTTTCTCGGGGGGCTGCCCCCCAAATATCGTCGCCGCTTATGCGTTTCACAACCGAGTTCGAGATGGATCGAAGTGGTTCCACATCGCTATGAACACCAGGATAGATACATTCTTTAGAGAGCGAGCCCTAAGAACTGCATAGGATTACAATTTACATTGTACATCTGAATCAAACAAAAAATTATCTTCAGACAAGTACCAAAATATTGGTCAAGCCCTCGGTCTATTAGTACTCCTCCGCTGCATCTATTACTAGACTTCCACGTAGAGCCTATCAACGGGTGTTCTTCCCGTGACCTTACTGGGTTACCCCATGGGAACACTCATCTTGAGGTGGGCTTCCCACTTAGATGCTTTCAGCGGTTATCCACTCCACACATGGCTACCCAGCGTCTACCGTTGGCACGATAACTGGCACACCAGAGGTGCGTTCCTCCCGGTCCTCTCGTACTAGGGAGAAATCCTCTCAATGTTCCTACGCATACACCGGATATGGACCGAACTGTCTCACGACGTTCTGAACCCAGCTCGCGTACCGCTTTAATGGGCGAACAGCCCAACCCTTGGGACCTACTTCAGCCCCAGGTTGCGATGAGCCGACATCGAGGTGCCAAACCTCCCCGTCGATGTGAACTCTTGGGGGAGATCAGCCTGTTATCCCTAGAGTAACTTTTATCCGTTGAGCGACGGCCCTTCCACTCAGAACCGTCGGATCACTAAGGCCGACTTTCGTCCCTGTTCGACTTGTAGGTCTCACAGTCAAGCTCCCTTCTGCCTTTGCACTCGTCAGCTGATTTCCAACCAGCTTGAGGGAACCTTTGCGCGCCTCCGTTACCTTTTAGGAGGCGACCGCCCCAGTCAAACTGCCCACCTGATACTGTTCGCTCCCCGGATAACGGGTGAACGTTAGAACCCTAGCTCTGAAAGAGTGGTATCTCACCATTGACTCCCTCGTACCCACAAGCACGAGATCAACGTCTCCCACCTATCCTGCGCATTCAGAGCCCGGGCCCAATACCAAGCTGCAGTAAAGCTTCATAGGGTCTTTCTGTCCAGGTGTATGTAGTCCGCATCTTCACAGACAATTCTATTTCGCCGAGCCTCTCTCCGAGACAGCGCCCTGATCGTTACGCCTTTCGTGCGGGTCGGAACTTACCCGACAAGGAATTTCGCTACCTTAGGACCGTTATAGTTACGGCCGCCGTTCACCGGGGCTTCGGTCACCAGCTTTGCTTACGCTGACCGGCTTCCTTAACCTTCCGGCACTGGGCAGGCGTCAGCCCCCATACATCGTCTTGCGACTTAGCGGAGACCTGTGTTTTTGGTAAACAGTCGCCAGGGCCTCTTCACTGCGACCACCTTACGATGGCACCCCTTCTCCCGAAGTTACGGGGCCATTTTGCCGAGTTCCTTAGAGAGAGTTACCTCGCGCACCTCGGTATTCTCTACCACCCCACCTGTGTCGGTTTCGGGTACTGGCAGCTATGCCTTAACGGGTATAGAGCTTTTCTTGGAAGTTTGACGTCACCAACTTCGCTGCCGTAGCAGCTCGTACTCACGCCTTAGCTCAGAACGTTTTCACCGCTCTTCAACGCCTTGAACGCTTAAACCAGGAACCAGAATCTGGCTTGGCTAGCCTCCTTCGTCCCTCTTCCCAAAGCACAACCGGTACAGGAATGTTGACCTGTCGTCCATCGACTACGCCTTTCGGCCTCGCCTTAGGTCCAGACTAACCCTCCGCGGACGAGCCTGCCGGAGGAACCCTTAGGGTTTCGGTGCATGGGATTCTCACCCATGTTTTCGCTACTCAAGCCGACATTCTCACTTCTGTGCAGTCCACACCCGCTCACGCTAGTGCTTCGCCCCACACAGAACGCTCCCCTACCATAAAAATCCGCAGCTGCGGTACAACACTTAGCCCCGTTCATTTTCGGCGCAGGATCGCTCGACCAGTGAGCTATTACGCACTCCTTTGAGGATGGCTGCTTCTAGGCAAACCTCCTGGTTGTCTATGCAATCCCACCTCCTTTATCACTTAGTGTTGATTTGGGGACCTTCGCTGGCGGTCTGGGCTGTTTCCCTCTCGACCATGGAGCTTATCCCCCACAGTCTGACTGCCTCGCTACACACAGGGTATTCAGAGTTCATCTCGATTTGGTACCGCTCTCGCAGCCCGCACCGAAATGGTGGCTTTACCCCCCTGCTGGAGCACGAGACGCTACGCCTCAACGTATTTCGGGGAGAACCAGCTAGCTCCGGGTTCGATTGGCATTTCACCCCTAACCACAGCTCATCCGCTGACTTTTCAACGTCAGTCGGTTCGGACCTCCACTTGGTATCACCCAAGCTTCATCCTGGCCATGGTTAGATCACCCGGGTTCGGGTCTATAAACACTGACAAACGCCCTATTCAGACTCGCTTTCGCTGAGGCTCCACCATATCCGGTTTAACCAGCCAGTGCCTATAAGTCGCCGGCTCATTCTTCAACAGGCACACGGTCACCCTATGAGTAGGGCTCCCATTGCTTGTAGGCTCACGGTTTCATGTTCTATTTCACTCCCCTCCCGGGGTTCTTTTCACCTTTCCCTCGCGGTACTGTTTCGCTATCGGTCACACAGTAGTACTTAGCCTTGCGAGGTGGTCCTCGCGGATTCACACGGAATTCCACGTGCTCCGTGCTACTCGGGATACAGCTAGCTCAGTTTAGTTTTCGGTTACGGGGCTTTCACCCTCTGTGGCGTGCCATTCAAACACTTCTCCTAACATCACTAATACATGTCGCTGTCCCACAACCCCGATGGTCGAAACCATCGGTTTAGGCTCTTCCCCGTTCGCTCGCCGCTACTTAGGGAGTCGTTTTTACTTTCCTCTCCTCCAGCTACTAAGATGTTTCAGTTCGCTGGGTTGGCTCGTATCAACCTATGAATTCAGTTGACCGTACTAAGGGTTGCCCCATTCGGAAATTCCCGGATCTAAGCGTGCTTCCAGCTCCCCGAGACTTATCGCAGGTAACCACGTCCTTCATCGCCTCTGTGTGCCAAGGTATCCACCGTGAGCCCTTTGTAGCTTGACCAATTCAATCTCTTAAGTGTTTAATGCTGCTAAAAGCAGACTCATAAGTTTTTATCACTAAAAACAAAGTGAGACTTGATTCGCTCAATACAAACCAAGAAAACACTCAAAAGACTCGGCTCTTGTGCAAAAGAATCTTTACTGCTCTAAATCTGAGTCCCTCACGGTAACTCAAACCCAGAACAATACATCTGTAAGATGCTTTGTTGTTCAGACTTACCTATGCAGTTGTCAAGGTTCTGCCAGACTATCAAGCTAGTCTTTCGACTAGCTTAAGGAGCCTAGCGTCTTACCAACCAAAGTTTGAAGTTAATCTTTCTTTTGGAATGATAAGAAGCTAGGATCTTATCTAACGGAAATATCCAGATCACGCTCACTTACTCACTTAAATTGATCCTCCAAGTTGCTGGGCAGTGGAGGTTAGGAGACTCGAACTCCTGACATCCTGCTTGCAAAGCAGGCGCTCTACCAACTGAGCTAAACCCCCCAATACCGAATGGGCCATCCTGGACTTGAACCAGGGACCTCACCCTTATCAGGGGTGCGCTCTAACCACCTGAGCTAATGGCCCAGGATACTTTTCTCTTGCGGGGCGTGACCTAGACAAGTTTAGAAACCAGATATTCTTCCCAGCTTTTCAATGATTTCTCATAGATGACCGAAATGAATCTTGAAGTACCGATCGACCTAAGGTGACAAGGTTTTGGCCTAAAGAATAAAAGTACTTAGACATCAAAACTGCTGTTTTGTCTCCCTGTTTAGGAGGTGATCCATCCGCACCTTCCGGTACGGATACCTTGTTACGACTTCACCCCAGTCATCAGCCCCACCTTCGACGTCCTCCTCCACAAGGGTTGGAGTAACGGCTTCGGGCATGGCCAACTTCCATGGTGTGACGGGCGGTGTGTACAAGGCCCGGGAACGTATTCACCGCAGTATGCTGACCTGCGATTACTAGCGATTCCTACTTCACGTAGGCGAGTTACAGCCTACGATCTGAACTGAGCTACGGTTTACGGGATTTGCTTGTACTCGCGAACTCGCTGCCCTTTGTCCGTAGCATTGTAGTACGTGTGTAGCCCAGGATGTAAGGGGCATGATGACTTGACGTCATCCACACCTTCCTCCGGTTTATCACCGGCGGTCTCTCTAGAGTGCCCAACTCAATGCTGGCAACTAAAGACGTGGGTTGCGCTCGTTGCGGGACTTAACCCAACATCTCACGACACGAGCTGACGACAGCCATGCACCACCTGTCACTGCGTTCCCGAGGGCACTCTCCCGTTTCCAAGAGATTCGCAGGATGTCAAACCCTGGTAAGGTTCTTCGCGTTGCATCGAATTAAACCACATACTCCACCGCTTGTGCGGGCCCCCGTCAATTCCTTTGAGTTTCACACTTGCGTGCGTACTCCCCAGGCGGAACACTTAACGCGTTGGCTACGACACCGAAGGGGTCGATTCCCCCGACACCTAGTGTTCATCGTTTACGGCCAGGACTACAGGGGTATCTAATCCCTTTCGCTCCCCTGGCTTTCGTCCATGAGCGTCAGTAATGGCCCAGCAAAGCGCCTTCGCCACTGGTGTTCTTCCCGATATCTACGCATTTCACCGCTACACCGGGAATTCCCTCTGCCCCTACCACACTCAAGCTCAACAGTTTCCACTGCCATGATGGAGTTAAGCTCCACTTTTTAACAGCAGACTTGAAGAGCCGCCTGCGGACGCTTTACGCCCAATAATTCCGGATAACGCTTGCCACTCCCGTATTACCGCGGCTGCTGGCACGGAATTAGCCGTGGCTTATTCATCAAGTACTGTCAGATCTTCTTCCTTGATAAAAGAGGTTTACAGCCCAGAGGCCTTCATCCCTCACGCGGCGTTGCTCCGTCAGGCTTGCGCCCATTGCGGAAAATTCCCCACTGCTGCCTCCCGTAGGAGTCTGGGCCGTGTCTCAGTCCCAGTGTGGCTGATCATCCTCTCAGACCAGCTACTGATCGATGCCTTGGTGAGCTATTACCTACACCAACTAGCTAATCAGACGCGAGCTCATCCTCAGGCGAAATTCATTTCACCTCGCGGCACATGGGGTATTAGCGGCCGTTTCCAACCGTTATCCCCCTCCTGAGGGCAGATTCTCACGCGTTACTCACCCGTCCGCCACTAACCCGAAGGTTCGTTCGACTTGCATGTGTTAGGCACGCCGCCAGCGTTCATCCTGAGCCAGGATCAAACTCTCCGTTGTAGATCAAATCCTTTTGGCTTTCGCCGCAACTTGACTTGCTTCATCTGCATCTCATTGATTACAGCTGATGCAACCTTCTCTGTTATGCAGAGAGGGGTTCTTAAGAGTGCACTTTAGATTTCTCTTTGTGACTTTCCAGGATCTCAGATCCGGTCGTTGCTTTCTTTACATACCGAGTATATTGGTAACCAATAGGTTTCGTGAAGACTTCTTGGCTACATACACAGTATTTTATGCAACTAAAAACTTTTGACGGGACTTCACGCTTTCATCGCTCTCTTAATTTTGCTCTATGGCAAAACTCAGAATTAGACACGATGAAAACGCTGGTTTCTAAACTTCGGTTGTCTAGGTGCGATCAACTAACGCTTCTGTCCTTTTCGGAAGTAAACGGTTGATCAAAGTGGTCGCAAGCAACCACTTCCGAAGCTTACAACATCACGGGATCACTCCCTGCTCAGCTTAGTAAGCCGACCTCAAAACACCTTCAGGCTTTCGTCATCTAGTGCTCTTGGTCTTTTTCATGCGCTTGCCTTTCGGTCCCGCGCAAGCCTGTAGTATAACACCACTCGTTCCCCATCCGCAAGGGGTAATTCGACGAAATCATCTGTAAACTTGCTCCTACAAGTTAAATACGTTGCTATCTCTGAATTCTAAGAAAAAACCTGGAGTCGAAGCGGGATGCAGACGCGATTCACGAAACAAAGTCGGCAGTTTCGATTTAATTCTAAAGAAGATCAGGTGGTGCAGAGAGCCCAGGAACACTTCGAACGCACTTTGATAGCAATTCAGGGAAAACTAGCTGGCAGCGTTGCAGCTCTTAAGAGTCGCAATGCCGACACAAAATTAAATTACGGCGAGATTTTTGTAAGGGATAATGTTCCTGTCATGATCTATCTATTGGCACAAGGTCGTTTTTCTATTGTCAAACAATTTCTGCGGGTTTGTTTATCTTTACAAAGCACAAGTGTTCAAACTCGCGGTGTTTTTCCTACCAGCTTTGTTGAAGAAGAAGGAAATCTTGTTGCTGATTACGGACAGCGATCAATCGGTCGCATCACATCAGTAGATGCCAGCCTTTGGTGGCCAATTCTCTGTTGGATCTACGTAAAACGCATTGGCGATGAAGACTTCGGCCGTAGCCCTGAGGTGCAGCGTGGTATTCAACTGCTTCTTGATCTCGTACTCCACCCTAGCTTTGAAGGTACGCCAGTTCTATTCGTTCCAGATTGTGCTTTTATGATCGACCGCCCAATGGACGTTTGGGGAGCGCCGCTCGAAGTAGAAGTTTTATTATACGGCTCACTACGTAGCTGCATAGAGTTAATGGAGCTATGCCAACGTCATGATACCAGCGCTCTTCTTGCAGAACGGCTCCGACTCAGTCGACAATGGACACATGATTTGCGTCAATTTTTGCTGAAACATTATTGGGTTACAAGCAAAACTATACAGGTACTTAGACGACGTCCTACTGAGCAATATGGAGATAATCAACACCAAAACGAATTTAACGTTCAGCCGCAGGTTATCCCCGACTGGCTACAAGATTGGCTTGAGAATCGTGGTGGATATTTAATTGGCAACATCCGAACTGGTAGGCCAGATTTTCGTTTTTACAGTCTTGGGAATTCACTCGCATCTATGTTTGGACTCCTAACTGCGCCACAACAACGAGCTCTATTTCGACTTGTTCAACACAACCGTGCTCACCTGATAGCACAAATGCCTATGCGAATTTGTCACCCTCCCATGGAAGGGGTTGAGTGGGAAAATAAAACGGGATCAGACCCTAAAAATTGGCCATGGAGTTACCACAACGGTGGGCATTGGCCAAGTCTGCTTTGGTTTTTTGGATCTTCAGTCCTTTTGCACGAACAAATGTATCCTAATGCTGATGTGTTGTTGATGGGCCAAATGAAAACTCTCTTAGACGAGTGCTACCGAACCCATCTCAACCAGCTTCCACGCCAACAGTGGGCTGAATATTTTGATGGACCAACAGGAACGTGGGTTGGACAGCAATCTCGAACATATCAAACTTGGACTATTGTAGGTTTCTTGCTTACACATCATTTCCTCCGGGTTAATTCTGACGACGCTCTAATGTTAAACTTAGATGCAGGACCAAGCAGATCGAATCCGTACAAAATAAAAACGACTAGGAATAAAAAAACCCCAAACTAATAAAAGACTGGGGTTCTTGCTTTAATGGTTGCGGAACGATTAATCAAAAGAGGCCAAGAGTCAAAGACTTGTCAATGGGCATAGCAGCACCAATGCCTAGATAGACCGTCGTAATTGTCCCAAAAAGGAAAACGGTCATGGCTACAGGACGGCGGAAAGGATTCTGGAACTTATTAAAACTCTCTATAAAGGGGACAAGCATTAATCCTAAAGGAATTAAAGTTTGCAATGCGATTCCGAGCAGCTTGTTAGGGACAACGCGAAGAATCTGGAATACAGGGTACAGATACCACTCGGGGAGTATTTCTAGGGGAGTAGCAAAGGGATCTGCTTTGTCAGCTAACATGGCTGGATCAAGAACGGCTAATCCCACGACGCAGGCAATCGTCCCAAGAATAACGACAGGGAAGATGTAGAGCAAATCATTGGGCCAAGCGGGCTCTCCGTAGTAATTATGGCCCATCCCTTTCGCGAGCTTCGCGCGCATCTTGGGGTCAGAAAGGTCTGGCTTCTTGAGAATGTGCATCGATTAATTTGGTGTTGCGTTGATTAGAAACGGTTAAGGGGTAAGCGGTAATCACAAAGGGCCGGAAATGCCTTGTTTACGAATCATTAAAAAGTGCATTAGCATGAAGACCGCAAGCAACCAAGGCATTACGAACGTATGGAGACTGTAAAAGCGAGTCAAGGTAGCTTGGCCAACGCTTTCACCACCGCGCAGTAACTCAACCATAAAATCTCCAACTACAGGGATAGCGGCTGGGACGCCAGAGACGATTTTGACAGCCCAATAACCGACTTGATCCCAAGGCAGGGAATAACCGGTCACGCCGAAGGAAACGGTGATCACGGCCATGGTCACTCCAGTGACCCAAGTGAGTTCACGCGGACGCTTAAAACCGCCTGTTAGGTAAACACGGAACACATGCAAAATCAGCATCAGTACCATCATTGAGGCACTCCACCGATGCACCGAACGAATCAACCAGCCGAAACTGACGTCAGTCATCAAATACTGAACAGATGTGTAGGCTTCAGCGACAGTCGGTTTGTAATAAAAAGTCATCGCGAATCCGGTCGCGAACTGAATTAAGAAACACACCAAGGTGATGCCGCCCAAGCAATAAAAAATATTGACGTGAGGCGGCACGTATTTGGTACTGATGTCGTCAGCAATGTCCTGGATTTCCAGACGTTCTTGGAACCAGTCGTAAACGGGCGAAGAGTTCGCCATACACAGGCAAGTTTAAGTTACGCAAGTTTACTAAAAACGCTTCAACCGTTGAGGCGAACAGACCTCTGATGTATCCAATTGTTAACGATCCCTCACAATACCCGCAACACGCTGTATCTCGAGCAGTCCGACGGCTGGTGGAGTCTTTAGCAACCACTGTAATGGTGATTGGTTTACTACTCACGCCCATCTCTAGAATTCAGGCCTTGAGCGATAGCCAAAAACTTGTGGTAGACAGTTGGCAACTTATAAATCAAGCCTATTGGAACCCAAAACGGCTTGAAGACGTACATTGGCGACGTCAACGCCAAAGGACCTTAGAGAAGACTATTCAGAGTAGCGAAGAGGCGTATGCCGCTATAGAGAGTATGTTGGCACAAATCGGCGATCCATACACAAGACTACTACGGCCAAAAGATTATGCAGCCTTGAAAGATAGCACTAACGGTAGTCTCAGTGGGGTGGGTCTTCGACTTGGACCTGATGATCGCCAGGATCAGTTGATTGTGATCTCGGCTTTGGATGGATCTCCTGCCGCTGATGCAGACGTAATGAGTGGCACGCGACTACTGGCGGTGGACGGACAAGAAGTTGAAAGTCTTGGGTTGGAAGGCGCTGCCAATGCCCTCCGAGGAGAAATTGGCACACAAGTCATCTTGACACTGCAGCAGGGAAGCAGTGAACCCAAGGAGTTGATTCTGGAACGGCGCAACGTGGACCTTCGCCCCGTACGCACGCGCCGCTTACGTACCGAGTCCCACACTCTCGGTTATCTCCGAGTCACGCAGTTCACAGAAGGGGTGCCAAAGCAGGTGTCAGAGGCGTTGAATGAACTTCAGGAGAAGGAGATTGAAGGATTAGTACTGGACCTTCGCAATAACTCCGGAGGTCTAGTAAGCTCCGGTCTGACTGTTGCTGATGATTTCCTGAGTGGCAACGCAATCGTTGAAACCCGAAACCGAGAAGGAATCACAGATACCATTCAGGCCGGAGCATCGACACTATACGACGGACCAATGGTGACTCTCGTAAACGGCGGAACAGCAAGTGCCAGTGAAATTCTTGCTGGTGCTTTACAGGATAGCAGTCGATCTGTATTGCTAGGCAATCGCACGTTTGGGAAGGGTCTAATCCAAACGCTCACCAGCCTGGGCGACGGTAGCGGGCTTGCTATCACAGTGGCTGGTTATGTGACCCCCAGCGGTCGAGATATTCAGAATGCAGGAATCGAACCCGATAAATTTTTGTCGAGTCCGGAACCCCTCAATCCGGGTGGCGAAGGAGACCGTTGGTTGAACGAGGCTGAGCAGTGGATGACGTCGTTATTAGCACTCAAAGACAATTCTTCAACTTCATAAAGTAGTGCAAGCACCGTGGTCCGCTGCGCCAGGAGATCAACGCTTCCGCATGACTAAAAGTAAATCACTGCCGACTCTAATGGCATTGCATTTTATGTTAATGATATTAATCGGGTGTTTTGTTTTGCGTTCTCCAGCTTCGATCATGGTCTATAGAGCCAAATCAAGCTGACTTAACTTAATATTTGCACCGGATATATCTCACTCGGTTTCTCACGATTTTTAAGTCTGTCTGCCGATAAGCTTCAGGGCCGGGGCTCCGCCAGTCCATTCCAGTATCCCAAACGCTAGAGTTACTTCAGCACCATCGCGCGAGACCAATTTATGATCTTCCTTTAGAGTGTACGTGAATTCAAGTGCCTAAACCGCGTCTCACTTACGGTGTCGTCGGCGAGTCAAGTGAAAGTCTTTGAATGAGTTTCTAGCGTGAACCGAAAACCTAAAGGATGAGATTGCAACTTCCAGACTATCGATCTAAACACTGGCAAGAGGCCGTAACGGAACTGCTCGACGCCTCAACCGTTGAGAGGGTTGACATTGACTGTGGAAACTGGCTACTTAACTGTACGGACTTACAGGCAATGATAGCCAGAGTCCATCAAAGTGGGCGGCAGTTGGGACGCGTGATTAGCAGTATTCCCGAAACTGTAGTGAGCGCGTCAGCCTTGGGCTTAGAAGCGAGTCTGCAAGAGCTGGACTGTCCTAATGCCGTGGAACTATCTCAGCCTAAAGTCTCCTCCGAAATTTCGAGCCAACAGCTCGAAGGAGTGACATTCCATTTTGGCACGTTGCGATCAGGTGACCACTTTCAGAGTGATCGCAGCGTCCTTGTCTATGGAGACGTCAATCCTGGGGCCGTTATCACTGCGTCGGGAGACATCTCTATATGGGGACGGTTACGGGGTGTAGCCCATGCTGGTGCTGGATTGGATAGGAGAACTGGTGCTCGGATCGTGGCGATGCAACTGCGACCCTTACAACTACGTATTGCTGATGTTGTGGCCCGTGGGCCAGAGGATTTTCCCCAACCTGGACTTGCAGAGCAGGCGACTCTAATCGATGGCGTCATCACAATCGAGCCAGCCGAAGTACATAGTCTTCGGCGTGGTTGATTTTATTGCCACACCCAGTAAGGAGATTATTCTTATCAGAACAAAGCGGAATCCTGGTGTCGACGACCCGAACGATCCTGATCTGCTCCGGCAAGGGTGGTGTCGGCAAGACGACCACAACAGCTAATCTCGGTATCACCTTAGCCAGGCTCGGTGCAAGGACTGTTGTTATGGATGCTGATTTCGGCCTGCGCAATCTTGATCTGTTATTAGGTCTCGAGAATAGGATCGTCTTCACCGCTCAGGAAGTGTTGGCTGGGACATGTCGGTTGCAGCAAGCCCTCGTTAAACACAAACAAGAGCCCAACCTAGCCTTATTGCCTGCTGGCAATCCTCGGATGCTCGAGTGGCTTACTCCAAGCGACATGAAAGCAATTGTGTCTTTGTTAGAAAAACAGTTCGATTATGTTTTGATCGACTGCCCTGCGGGCATAGAAGACGGCTTTAAAAATGCAGCTGCAGCTGTTCGTGAGGCTATCGTTGTCACCACCCCTGAAGTTGCCTCTGTTCGCGACGCCGATCGTGTCGTTGGCCTTCTCAACATTCGAGGGGTAGCGCCAGTACAGCTGGTTTTGAATAGGGTGCGACCCAAAATGATGTCCAACCAAGAGATGCTTTCCGTTAATGACGTTACGGACATTTTGGCCCTTCCATTACTTGGCTTAGTTCTTGAGGATAAACAAGTGATTGTTAGCACTAACAGGGGCGAGCCCCTAACCCTGGTAGATAGTGGATCCCCCGTGGCTAGAGCTTATAGCGATGTTGCTCGCAGGCTCCAGGGAGAAGACATTGTCATGATAGATCCCTCTGAATCGCGTCAAGGGATCCGCGCCAGGGTGCGTCAACTGATGCAAACCAGACTTTTTTAAATCGATGACTGTCAAAGATTTCATCGACAAACTACTGGGCCGCCAGGACTCCAGCGCTAGTACAGCTAAGCGGCGCTTACGCCTTATGCTAGCTTACGATCGCAGCGATCTTAGTCCAGAGCTGCTGGAGCAGATGCGTCGCGAGATCTTTGAAGTTGTAGCTCGTTATGTTGAGATCGATATCGAAGAAGGTGAGGTGAGCCTCGAAACCGAGGACCGTGTGACCACCCTTGTGGCAAATCTTCCAATTCGAGGATCAAGCTGTTCGGGTATTCGGCGATAAATAGAAACACTTTATTTTACTGTATCTAAGCAGTTCAGCGAAATAGCCTGGTAGAGACTGATCGATAAAATGTGTGAGTGCCGGCTTAGCTCAGTGGTAGAGCAGCGCTTTTGTAAAGCGAAGGTCATCGGTTCAAGTCCGTTAGCCGGCTTTTGAGGAACTAATAGTTTCCGTCCTTAGTTGTCTTGGGCAGCCAACAACCAGAGACCGAACCCCACCAAAAGCCAAGGGAATACGGTGAACTCAAATAAAGGGGTTAAGGCGAGTTCCAGTGGCTCAACTACCCAGTGGAGAAACGTCATTACAAAAATACAAAGTCCAATTAGCGCGATCATTCCGCTTCATTCAATCCTTCCGGCATCACAGCACCATGGCGTGCAACGTGCCAACGGTGTAAACCTGTCCAGATCAAGATGGTGCTGGCCTGGCCAGAATGCAATGGCCAGGGCTGTGGTCCAAGCTGAGCAACAGCCGGAAACCATTGAGCAGCCTCAAAGGCATTAGTGGCGGCAGGCTTACCAGATAGATTTGCACTGCTGGTGGCAAGAGGACCACTCAAAGTAAGCAATTCCCGTGTCATTGAACAGGCCGGGAGACGACATCCAAGGTTGACACCACCAGGATTAAGATGGTCCACGTAATTTCCCTGTGCTGGGAGCACTAAAGTAAGTGCACCAGGCCAATGCTGTTCCGCCAGAGCCCTGGCATCGTCGTAGCAAACAGGATCGACTTCGCATAAGAGAGCATCAGCTGTCGCTCCCATCAAAATCAGTGGTTTATCAGCAGGCCGTTGTTTGAACTCCCAAATTCGCTGGGCATATTCAGGCAGAACAGCCAATCCAGGCAATGTATCTGTCGGAATGATAACTACTTCAGAAGCTTGTAAATGGCGCACTAAAGACGTAGGGCCGAGCATGATTGGATTCAAAGGAACGGTCATGGGACCGATCGCGAATCTCGCTGCCCCAAAGCAAAACGCAACACCCCCTCAAGATCAGAAGCGGCGGTGACGTTCACCAGCCCAGATGCCAGCATCAAGTTCCGAACCCGCTCACTTTGATCATAGTGATGTTCCAGCAATAACACCCCATTAGGAGCTAGAGCGCGCGGTGCATCGGCAAGAAGAGAACGGATCGCATCAAGGCCATCCTCTCCGCCTACTAATGCGATGTGTGGCTCATGATCACGCACCACTGGATCTAGCCCACTCATTAGCGGTTGGGGAATGTAGGGAGGATTGCTAATCACCATTTCAATTTGCCCCCATGAAGGGCGTAATGGAGTCCACCAAGATCCGCGATGAATTCTACATTTGTGTTGGGGTGCTAAGGCCTGGAGGTTGCGCTTTGCCAGCGATAAAGCACCACTACTTAAATCCACTGCATGTCCTTCCGAATGGGGCCAGGCTCTGCACAAGCTGACAGCGATAGCACCTGAACCCGTTCCCAAGTCAGCCCAACATCGCGGTGGTCGCTTCACCGCATGAGCTAAGGCCAAGTCCACTAGAATCTCAGTCTCTTGACGAGGAATTAAGGCCGCGTGTGATACCTCCAGCAGTAGGTCGCGCCAAGGACAAACACCAACCAAATGCTGAAGCGGCTGGGAATACTCAAGATGGCGCAACCAGAGCTTTTCCAGCTTGCTCAATGATTTCTGCACGGGCACAGTTTCTTCTCCTTCAGGGTCCAATAGAAGTCGCTGCAAAACAGAACGGGATACTCCGGCACCAAGATCCAATAGCCAGTCAAGATCTGCAGCACGCCCCCCACGCTGAAGTTGATGGCGACGCCAATTCAGCAGGTCTGTACTAGCAAGAAGCTGCGATGCCATCAAAATCTGTGCTTTCGCTAAAGACCCTTCAGCCTCACATGCCAACACCTCTTGATGCCTAAGAATCAAAATCTGAAGGGTGGGACGACTAACACTTCAATTTCTAATGATGCCAATCTAGTGCGCCTTGGGCGAGTTCACACTAAAGCAAATTAAGTTGAATATTGGATCGAGATAATTCATAGGATCAGTAAGGCGGCTTGGTTTTGGATTAGATGCCTTGCTGACACGGGACAGTCAGCGACGTGTATGGCCTAGAGAGAGACAAATTGCACGGGTATCTAATTTAATAAAATTAAGTCACTTGCAAATTAAGCCAACACCACGCTTAGAATATTCCACCTATGTGAGAGATCGCGGCGGCGCTGATGTTAATCGATTACGCTCTGAAACAACATCACTGCTGCCCGTAAGCTTCTGCAGAGTTTGCTTCGTCAGTCATGTTTAGAAACTTGCTTATTGCTGATTCAGGTAAGGGCCACGTAGAAGAAATGATCCGCATGTTGCAGGACATCTCCAGCATAAAAGCAGCGCGCGTAAATTTGCTGCATGTCGTGCCAGAGCAAAGCCAAGCAGGCTTCG
The DNA here is from genome assembly GCF_040371545.1 of Synechococcus sp. M16CYN. Taxonomy (NCBI): domain Bacteria; kingdom Bacillati; phylum Cyanobacteriota; class Cyanophyceae; order Synechococcales; family Synechococcaceae; genus Synechococcus; species Synechococcus sp. M16CYN. The sequence continues at coordinate 1,064,404 of NZ_AP029048.1, read as the reverse complement.
AGAAACACCGTAATGACGCTCAATGCATTCTCGACAGAGCGATCAGCCTCATGGGCCTTGAACCTAGATCTGCCCGAACCCTAGTTCGTGAGGGTGACATCAAACAAGTAGTGCTCAAGGTGGCCGATGAGTTAGATGCCGACTTAATTGTGATGGGATCGAGAGGACTTGGACGCCTTCAGTCTATCCTCGCCAACAGCACCAGTCAGTATGTTTTTCAACTTTCTACTAGACCGATGCTGCTCGTAAGAGATGACTTGTACATACGTCACATCAACCGAGTGATGGTGACAATTGACGGCACCGGAGTGAGTGACGATGCTATTCGAGTCGCTTGCCAGTTAGTGAACGATATACCTGGCGGAACCTTGACCGGTGTGCATGTGGTGAGACAAGAACCAACCCCATCCCGGGAAGGACGAACCGAGAATAACGACAACGTACTCGATGCGGCAGTTCAAAAAGCGCGGGGTCTGGGAGTAGGCATCAAAACCATCCGTGCCCAAGGGACCAATGTGGGCCGCTGCGTGTGTACAGCAGCCAAAAGCGTAAATGCTGACCTACTCGTAATTGCATCACAAGACCGTCGTCCCCTTGTGGCACGTGGACTTGTCGACCTCGACAAGCTGCTCGGGGGATCTATCAGCGATTACATCCGTGTCCACGCTCCTGCTCCGGTTTTGCTTGTCCGTGAACCAGAACGTCGTTAAAAGTTTTTTAAATGGAAATAATATTCAGCTCTCGCTGCGATTTGTACCGATGTAGAGGATGATCAGGAAGATCGCCGGAACCAGAATGAACATGAGGCTGGCGACGAATCCGAGATCGTTGGTTTCCATGGTCGCTGAAGGAGTATCCGCGAAGGTATCACTGGCAGGTGACTAAGGGCGCAGCAGGGTTATGCCTCTTCATTGGCGGTAGCACCCGAAACTTTCTCATCAGAGTCGTTTCCGACCATGTCTTTTTCACTTTCAGGCTCGCTATTGGGAGAAGTTGGCCAGGCAATAGGTCCTGTGGGTAAAGGAGCTTGACGAGCAGCTGCAAGGCGGGCTTTTGCTTCTGGTAAGCGCACTTGAGGACGGGTCAACACCAAAAGCGATTTTTCAACAAGCGCTTGACAGGCCAAGCGCCAATCTTGAGGGCGGCGACGAAGCTTGTTGTCTTCTACAGGAGTGCGAGCCGTCAAAGCATCAGCATCGCTCCCATCAATGACGGCAACAAAGCAGGTGCTGCACTGACCGCATCCACCGCAGTTACCAAGCTGACCTTTAAGACCGTAAAGCTCGATGCGTTCACGTAGGGCTACTTCACGTAGATTTTCTCCGGGGTAGCACTCCACGTCACGACCTTCACGAACAAAACGGATTGCCGGCATGAGGTTAAACGTCACACAAGCCCCCATCATGTAGTCAAAGTTTGCATTTTGTGCACATTCGTAGAGTGAAAACCTTGTGACCGGAAGTTGCAGGACTGTCGGAATTCGCAATAATTACGATCAACTACCGAACAGAAACCTTTAGGATCCCCTTCGTTTGGCTGCGTGTTTACGTGGCCTTGTCCCCCGAACTTGTACCTATGGGATTGCCCTGGTATCGGGTGCACACCGTCGTCATTAATGACCCGGGTCGCCTTTTGGCTGTGCACCTCATGCATACAGCTCTGGTTGCCGGCTGGGCCGGCTCCATGGCCTTGTACGAATTGGCCATCTTTGACCCGTCTGACGCTATCTTGAATCCGATGTGGCGTCAGGGCATGTTCGTGATGCCTTTCATGTCCCGCCTAGGAGTCACCGGTAGCTGGGGTGGTTGGAGCATCACTGGTGAAACCGGGGTTGACCCAGGTTTTTGGAGTTTCGAAGGTGTTGCTGCCGCCCACATAGTTTTTTCTGGTCTGCTAATGCTGGCCGCCATCTGGCATTGGACTTACTGGGATCTTGAAATCTGGCAGGACCCTAGAACCGGAGAACCTGCGCTTGATCTACCCAAGATTTTCGGTATCCATCTTCTACTGGCTGGTCTTGGCTGTTTTGGATTTGGAGCTTTTCACCTCACGGGAGTGTTTGGGCCTGGCATGTGGATATCAGATCCATATGGTATTACAGGTCACTTGCAAGCTGTGCAGCCTTCTTGGGGGCCGGAAGGATTCAATCCTTTTAACCCCGGAGGCATCGTTGCACACCACATAGCTGCAGGAATTGTCGGAATCATTGCTGGAATTTTCCACATTACAACCCGTCCCCCTGAGCGTCTTTATAAAGCTCTGAGAATGGGCAATATTGAAACCGTTTTAGCTAGCGCAATTGCAGCAGTATTCTTCGCCGCATTCATCGTAGCAGGGACTATGTGGTACGGCTCTGCCGCCACCCCCGTTGAACTTTTTGGTCCTACTCGATACCAATGGGATCAGGGTTATTTCAAATCGGAAATTAATCGTCGTGTTGAAGTTGCTATGGATAACGGCGCTACTCGAGGAGAAGCTTTTGCTTCGATTCCCGAAAAGCTAGCGTTTTATGATTACGTCGGTAACAGCCCAGCGAAAGGTGGCTTGTTCCGAGTTGGCCCCATGGTGAATGGCGATGGTCTAGCTACATCCTGGCTTGGTCATGTCGTGTTTACCGACGGCAACGGCCGTGAACTTCAAGTGCGACGTTTACCTAACTTTTTCGAGAACTTCCCGGTCGTTTTGGAAGACGAACAAGGAATTGTTCGTGCTGATATTCCTTTTCGACGCGCTGAAGCCAAGTACTCTTTTGAGCAGCAAGGAGTTACCGCTCAGGTATTCGGCGGAGCACTTGATGGCCAGCAATTTGCTGATCCTGCAGACGTGAAACGCTTGGCACGTAAATCTCAGTTGGGTGAAGCGTTCGACTTTGACCGTGACACCTACCAGTCCGATGGTGTTTTCCGTAGCTCACCTCGCGGATGGTTCACCTTTGGACACGCGACCTTCGCGCTTCTTTTCTTCTTTGGTCATATTTGGCACGGTGCTCGCACCCTGTATCGCGATGTGTTCGCGGGTATTGACCCAGACCTGGGTGATCAAGTTGAGTTCGGCTTGTTCGCCAAATTAGGAGACAGATCCACACGCCGTTTGCCTGAGGGATACCTACCTCCAGCGGGGACACCTCTTAATTGATGATCTTTCCTATCTAATTAAGTCAAGGAGAACTCTCGATGGAAAGCTTCGCTTACGTCCTCATACTCTTTTTTGCAATTGCGACATTATTCTTTGCCATCGCCTTTCGCGATCCGCCAAAGATCGGTAAGTAATCAGATTGGCAAAACCCCACTTCGGTGGGGTTTTTTATGCTTAATCAAACAGCAAATGTGAGCAAGTTCAGTTGCACCATGGACTTAGTTATCGAAAACCGAACGAAGCGGTCCAAGTCTGCCAAAAAACTCTTACTGAAAATAGACATTGAGCGGTTGCCCTTTTCAAGTCACAAATCAATGCTTACAGTCAATGCATATTCATTTTGGAACTGGGTTGCAGTGTCCCTCTTGCCAAAACACAGATAGCCGAGTCCTTGAATCCAGGGCTGCAGATGGTGGGCGCAGTGTGCGACGTCGTCGGGAGTGTCTCAATTGTGATTTTAGATTCACTACCTATGAACGAGTTGAAACTGTTCCAATCATGGTTATCAAACGCGATGGGAGCAGAGAAATCTTCAATCGCAATAAAGTACTTCACGGTCTGAACCGTGCTTGCGATAAAATAAGGCTTGATGAGTCACGGATCGAAAATCTAGTCGAGCACTTGGAGCTACACCTTCAGCAACGTGCAGAGAAAGAGATCGCAAGCGCTGAGATTGGCGAACTGATTCTAGAAGGACTCAAACAGATCAATGAAGTTGCTTATATCCGCTTTGCCTCTGTTTATCGACAGTTTCGCGGTATTGACGATTTCGTTTCCACCCTTGAAACAATGAATACTGAACAAGGGCACCTGGCCGCAGTGGTTTGAAGTCTAATATATCTGTAGAATTGCACACTGTCCGTAGAGCGTCGGCGGGTGTTCTGCGTGAATTATTCGAACTGCCCACACGAGGTAGACCGCCAGATCTCCATGACCGCAACGCCCATTGAAGAGCAGACCCAAGATCTCAGCAGCGCAACATCAACCGCAGCAGTCTCTGCTGTTGCCGCGGTAGATAGTGTTGTTACTACTGAGCAAGTATTCGAAATAGAAGAACTGGGTCTCCCTGAAGATGTTCCGACAGCTGATGATCCCAGCAACAGGGCCAACCGCAACAATCTCGAGGATGCCGGTTTTACTTTAGATGAGTTTGCGTTATTGCTCAGTAAATACGACTATAATTTTAAACCCGGCGATGTTGTTAACGGTACTGTCTTTGCGCTGGAATCTAAAGGCGCTATGATTGATATAGGAGCAAAGACAGCAGCTTTTATGCCTCTACAAGAGGTGTCGATTAATCGGGTAGAAGATTTAGGTGATGTTCTCCAACCTGGAGAAATCCGTGAATTCTTCATCATGAGCGAAGAAAATGAAGACGGACAGCTAGCGCTTTCCATTCGAAGGATAGAATATCAACGCGCCTGGGAACGGGTTCGCCAGCTTCAGAAAGAAGACGCTACGATCTATTCGGAAGTATTTGCAACCAATCGCGGTGGTGCATTAGTTCGCGTCGAAGGATTACGTGGCTTTATTCCTGGCTCTCATATCAGTACACGCAAGCCAAAAGAAGAGCTAGTCGCCGACTTCCTTCCACTTAAATTTCTTGAAGTGGATGAAGAGCGCAACCGTTTGGTCTTGAGTCATCGCCGCGCCTTAGTAGAGCGCAAGATGAATCGCTTGGAAGTGGGTGAAGTAGTAGTTGGCGCGGTTCGTGGTATTAAGCCTTATGGCGCCTTTATCGATATAGGCGGCGTAAGTGGGTTGTTGCACATCTCTGAAATTAGTCACGAGCACATTGAAACACCCCATTCGGTTCTGAATGTGAATGACCAAATGAAAGTGATGATAATTGATCTTGATGCGGAGCGAGGTCGCATTTCCCTTTCTACCAAAGCTCTTGAACCTGAACCGGGTGACATGCTTACTGATCCTCAGAAGGTATTTGACAAGGCTGAGGAAATGGCTGCTCGCTACAAACAGATGCTTCAAGAACAAGCCGAAGAAGGAGAAGATCCAATCAGCTCGATGATGATTTGAGTCGCTGATGGCTATATGGCTACCTTACTGCTAAAGGGACAGCCCATTGGTACGGTTGACGGGGTGCTGTTTGACAAAGACGGCACCCTCTGCCATAGCGAGCCATATCTCCTTGACTTGTTTGAGCGAAGGGTTAGCGTAATTCGGGATCTCTGGATCCAATACAAAGGGTCTTCTAATCTTGATCAACTTGAGATCACTTTACGTAAAGCCTTTGGACTTCGAGGAGGAGCACTTCATCCAGGAGGAACCCTTGCCGTAGCAACTCGCCAGGATAATCTCATCTCAACAGCGACCATTTTATGCATTTTTGGTTCTAGCTGGCCTGAAGCTATTGCTTTAGCAAATATCTGTTTTAAACAAGTTGATCAGCAGCACGATAATGGTGGGGACTCGCGTCGGCTATTAACAGGCGCAAAAGCACTGCTGGAAAAGTTAGCTCGTGCATCCATCCAGAACGCAGTGATCAGCAATGATACCACTGTAGCGATTCAAGCCTTTCTGCGAAATCAAGACATTAATTCACTCATCGTCGACTGCTGGAGTGCCGATAATCGACCAAGAAAACCAGATCCGAATGCAGTGCGACAACTCTGTACTCGCCTCAATCTTGCTCCGTATCAGTGCGCTTTGATCGGCGATGCGGAGACAGATTTAGAGATGGCGAAGGGGGCCGGTATTGGCTGCATCATTGGTTACTTTGGCGGATGGCAGTTGAATCCCGATCTACCTTCTGCGATCCATCGGTTAGATCATTGGAATGAGCTTGATCTTGAAGCTGACTTGTAAAGTCCTTGCAAGACATCAATCTGCATGAGCCGTTACGTCTTCACTTCGGAATCTGTTACCGAAGGCCATCCGGACAAAATTTGCGATCAGGTAAGTGATGCCATCCTGGACGCTTTACTCTCACAAGACCCTAGCAGTCGTGTGGCCTGCGAAACAGTTGTAAATACTGGCCTTTGCATGATTATGGGTGAGGTAACCTCAAAAGCGAGAGTGGATTTTATCCGTCTCGTTCGGGATGTGATCAAAGAAATCGGATATAGCGAAGCCCGAGCAAGCGGATTCGATGCTAGCAGCTGCTCTGTGCTTGTGGCATTGGATCAGCAATCTCCAGACATTGCTAAGGGTGTGAATGAAGCAGGTGACCATGTTGGTGATCCTTTCAGCAAGGTTGGTGCCGGTGATCAGGGGATTATGTTCGGTTACGCCTGTAATGAGACTCCAGAATTGATGCCGTTGCCTATCAGTTTGGCGCACCGCTTAGCACGTCGCCTTGCTGAAGTGCGCCACGACAGAACCCTCGACTATCTCCTACCTGATGGTAAAACCCAAGTCAGCGTGGTTTACGAGAACGGTCAACCCGTCGCCATTGACACAATTCTAATTTCTACTCAGCACACTGCAGAAGTGGGCGGAATGAGCGACGAGCAAGCTATTCGCAGGTATATCACTGAAGACCTCTGGATCCATGTGGTAATTCCTGCTATTTCCGGTCTCAACCTCGACCTCGAGACCAATCGAAAAAACACTAAATACCTCGTCAACCCTACAGGCAAGTTTGTCGTGGGTGGCCCTCAAGGGGACGTTGGTCTCACCGGACGCAAAATCATCGTAGACACCTACGGTGGCTACGCTCGCCATGGTGGTGGCGCTTTTTCTGGCAAAGATCCTACTAAGGTGGATCGCTCAGCTGCCTACGCTGCGCGCTTTGTTGCCAAAGCTCTTGTAGCCTCTGGTCTAACTAAACGGGCTGAGGTTCAGCTAAGCTACGCAATCGGTATTGCCAAACCCGTTTCAGTTCTAGTGGAATCTTTTGGCACCGGAAAGGCATCTAATGAAGATCTAGCTGCCCTTGTTCAAAGGCATTTTGATCCACGTCCAGGCGCCATTATCGAAAACTTTGGATTGCGTCATTTACCTCAACAACGCGGCGGGCGCTTTTACCAAAACACCGCGGTCTATGGACACTTTGGCCGCAATGATCTCAATCTTCCCTGGGAAGACGTCGACGCAAAAGCGGAAGAACTGCGCAAGGCCTGATTGAGTTATGAATGTTTTGGTGCTTGGCATCGATTTGGGTACTAGTGGTGTTCGTGTTGCCGTCCTTGATCAGAAGAAATCTCTCCGATACTCACAATCCATCTCTTATAACGTTGGTCTAAGCAGATCCGAAGACTGGATACAGAGTTGCTCAAAGCTAATCAAGGGGATCCCCTTTGACCAACGACGTAGAATTAGGGCCGTCGCAGTTGATGGTACATCGGGCACTTTGCTCGCTTGTGATGAGCAGGGAGTGGCCTGTGGACCTGCTCTAGGCTATTGGCAGACTTGTCGGGGGTATGAGCAGCAGCTGCAGGAGCTAGCACCGGAAGGAGGCCCCGCTGCAAGTAGCAGTGGCAGCTTGGCACGTGCACTTCACTTAACCAAAATGTATGGCTCATCCACGCTCCTACGTCACCAGGCGGATTGGATCAGTGGCTGGCTTTTAAATGACTGGAGATGGGGCGAAGCAAGCAACAACTTCCGCTTGGGATGGAACCCAGAAAATAGTTGCTGGCTTAATTCACTCTCTGAACAAGTATGGCAGAACCGACTGCCCACCATTCGCTCCAGCGGCATTAGGCTGGGGACAATAGCGAGAGCAAGAGCAAAAGAGCTTCGACTTCCTGCTGATCTTCAAGTCTGCACTGGCACGACGGATTCTAATGCCGCGGTGTTAGCCGCAGAACCCGGTGAAGATGACGGCGTTACAGTTTTGGGAACTACCCTAGCGATGAAACGTTTCACAAAGCACCCAGTTCAAGGGCAAGGCGTAACAAATCACTACATCAGAGGAAAATGGCTCTGTGGCGGCTCATCCAATGCTGGAGCAGGCGTGTTGCGTCGATTCTTTACCGATACGCAGCTAAACGAACTCAGTCGCCAAATCAATCCCGAAAGTGATAGTAACTTGGTATTTCGCCCACTGCCCCGACCCGGGGAAAGGTTCCCGGTGGATGATCCGACCCTGCAGCCAATACTGGAACCACGCCCCACAAGTGACGCACTGTATCTTCATGGTTTGTTAGAAGGACTTGCCGAAATCGAGGCACAAGGCTGGGAAACCTTGGCATGTTTAGGAGCGAATCGCCCCAAGAGAGTGATCAGCCTTGGAGGTGGGGCACGCAATCCGCAGTGGCGGAGGATCAGAGAGCGTCGTTTGGGCTGTCCAGTAATCACCTGTAATCAGCCGCCTGCAGCAGGAGTAGCTCGATTAGCTCTTAGCGATGGCCAAGGTCAAACAATCGACTAAGCAAGACTAAATGGAATAATTTGTAAAAAGAATCAATTCTTCAAATAAGAACCCAAGCAAATTGCGTGCCGAGCATTTTGTTGCAAACCTCCCCTCTCAAGAGGCTGAATAACCGCATAGCTTTATTCTCACACTTAAGTCTCTCGATAAAACTCACCAATGGTCGTCATCAAGCCGATACGCGACTTTACTAGTCTAAGCCGAGTTTCATATACCTTCAACAACGTTGCGAAACCTAAGCAAAAGACTGCTATCAATCGCTATCGAGAAGAGGAAAGACTTGGTAAGCCAGTTCTGACAAAGGGACTCGCTGCCAAAACCGTTTATCAATATAAGGAAAATTTGTGCAACACCACCGGCATTGGCATTGGCCAGCGCATCCACAGCGAATGTCCATTCACTGTGGATGCAGATGAATTTGCCTCTACGGGAAATGACGCCTTAAAAGCTGCCATTACGGCGGCTTACAAACAAATCTTTGGAAACCTTGGACTAACAGAAAACCAATGCTGTATCGAGCTTGAGTCTCGATTGAGGCATGGAAGTATCTCTATCCGCGATTTTGTAGCTGGTCTTGCCAAATCCGATTTTTATAAGCAAAATTACTTCTTCCAAGTCTCTCCCATCCGTGGAATCGAGTTGAGTTACAAACATCTCCTTGGGCGCCCACCAATCAATCAGACTGAAGTAAGCGCAGCTATCACTCTTATCGCCGAGCAAGGGTTTGATAATTTTATCGAGAAGATCACACATTCAGAGGAGTATTTGGAAATATTTGGAACCAATACTGTTCCTTATTTACGCGCTTGGACCTCGGCAGCAGGTACCTATTGCTCCACATTTACCAACCTTGGACGAGTCACTCCTGGCAATGCTGCTTCAGACACCACGATCGAGAGTCGCAGTCAGCTATTAATGGAATTCAGTAATGCTAGGCGTTTGAGTACAGCCGAGGGTGGCTATGAAGTCCTAGCTTTTTCTTATTCACGTGCAATGAATGATCCAACTTCTGGAGCATTTGCTAGAATATTTTCACCGAAAACGACAAAATTTCTAACCTGAATACACTTTGTATTTAGTTTCAAGATCGTCTTGAATGAAAACATTATAATCACATAGTCTCGATGCTTTATAGTGTTCTTCTATTTTATCATGTCAACAAAACCACAAAAAGTGATTTCCATTCTCTTGTTTGTAATATTATCATGCTACATTGGATTTAGTGTTGTTCGGCTGAGTGCACTGCTTTGGCAGTATCTGGGTTAATCTTTTGTAATCTCTAGTATGTCTACTGATCCTTTAACTCCTGCTGTGAGTGCGCGTATCTGCGCCCATATGAATGATAGTCACGCTGATGCTGTGGCAGCTTACTCAAGGTATTATGGAGGAGCAGAATCACCTCAACAAGTTCGAATGCTTACTGTTGAGGCCGATTATATGACGCTTGAGGTCGATGGGAGCACTCTTCAAATCCCGTTTGACCATACCCTGAAGGACAGTGAGGATGCTCACCGGACTCTAGTAGCTATGCTTAGAGCTATGCCCTGTAGCAATGGCAAAGACTCGTAAGGGAAAATCCCTTCCTAAAGCTACAAGTGAACTTTATTGAAAATTGTGACGTAGCCCGCAGCAACTTCAAAGATGTAAATTCGGCCGATCACCTTACAATAAACGAGCTGAGACCACGATTCCTAAATAGTTCTACGACCGGCATAAACCGAAGCGATCAAATCTGTTGATTGCAAGTTGTGTTAAAATTTTACATCGACTAATCACACATTTAGACCGTGCAAAGTATCGGCTCGGACTTGTCTACTGAGTCAAAGTATTGATAGCTTGCTGCTATGGCTGGCAATGTTGACTAATCCATCATTAGGGTAGCAACTTTAAAGAAACTTCCATCTCCGATCTATTTCTAAAATCTTCCAGACGGTATGCATTTGCTTTAACAACCCCCTCTAGGTCATCACTAGCAGCCGGACGGACCGCAATGCTACCGTTTCGCCATCATCCAACGTCACCCATTAGCATGGTTGTCGTATACAATGGGTAAGGAAGTTCTTTAACCTGACTCAGGCGCTGTCTTTGATTAGATCAATCCATAGGATCACTAGCATCCTTGCTCATGGGATCATTATTCCCGTGATGCAGCTGTTTTTAGTCAGTGACTTAGACTCAGCCTGTTGTCGAGGCGGCGTGCCGGGATAGCTCAGTTGGTAGAGCAGGCGACTGAAAATCGCCGTGTCCCCAGTTCAAATCTGGGTCCTGGCATTTTTAAAATATCCAAACATCACCAGGTAGAGATCAACTTGCTGTGTTGTGTCACACTGTCCTCGCTAAAAGTATTCGCACAAGCGAGGATAATTAACTAGTAATATAAGTATTGGTAATATAAAAGTGATTTTGCAGCGCCTAGAGTTTTTAGGCAGCATGATCGCAAATTCCAACCCTTCTAATACCAAGACACGAAATAAAGAGGTTTTCCGCAAACTTTTCTATAAAAACTTATCCCTTTTGCTAAGAATAAGTCAGATATATTATGTATTCAACTAGATTTTTTATAGGGACAAATACCAAACCTATAAATTGGACAGGGTTTAGAAGATCTCTAATATATTCACGATCAAATAAATAATTATGTTTACGCTTACTTACTCGATAAATCAGTTTACTTATCTTTTCATATTTAACCTGGATGTAAGAAAAATCGTTAGCAGTAGCTTTTAATATCCGATGCGATATTTAGCGGATTAGCCTATCATACATGTTTTTCCAGCTGCTTCCACTCTTAAGGCTGCAAGTAGTATTCTACTATAAATATCAATGCTTTTAAAAAAGATAGCCTATTTAATATAATTTTTTCTGATCAACTAAAACTTTATGAACCTCTAGAAATAGTTGAATCCCAAATATATATTGACTGGTATCAGTCTTAATTTTTTAAACAAAAAATTCGTAGTTCATCTTTATATCTCATATAGTTATTTAAGTAAACCTATCTATTATCTTAGTTAGAGATCTGATTTTATCAGTAAATACATACTAATTCCTAATTAATCTATAATTAAAGAGTCTTGATTATAAGAGTATTGCTTAGAAACTAAATAATTGTGAAATAAATTTATTTTTACCCGTTTATAGAATGCAAAAATTTGCTAGTCTGTATAGAGTATTGAGGTTCTATAATTTTGAATCAATAATCTTTTCTATATTAATTCGTAACTTTGTTTTAAAAGCTAAAACTTGATCTCTCAAGATTTTTGCTATTTTGTTGAATCTGGGAAGTTAAATAAGCAACTCTTGCTTATCTTAGAACACTAAAAATACAGAAGAGAAAATAATTGCTTAAAGACTTAACTATTAGATAGTTTACTGATCTTATCACTTAAAATCAACTGTTCACATTAAATCTTTATGCAGAATAAAACTGCGTTAAGCTATTATAGCTAGCCTCATATAAACTATGCATAATAATTACGACAGATAACCGGTGATAAACCTAACCTTATCCAGTTTAATTCGATTAGTCTGTATCATGAAAATGATTTCATTATTATGATAATTATTGAGGGCCGGCCATGGCGTGTAAAAAACTTTGTATGAATGAAAAACGCATAATCTCTTGTGAGTATCTCTTCTGATTTAAACTTTATCTTAGATTATTACGATTTATTAATGCAACGTATTAAAAACGGATTAAAAGTATTTTTAATCACAATATTTCTAATAATAACCGTTTTTTATCTACAGCGATATGGTATCAAGCCTTTGCAAAAAGTTGTTATAAATATGGGGTTATGGGCACCTCTAGGAATCGCTCTGCTCCGTGGAATTAGTATTATCTTACCGGCGCTACCCAGCTCAGTTTACTCTTTGCTAGCCGGATCTCTTTTAGGATTTAAGACAGGTTATTTAACTATTATTTTAGCTGATCTAACATTCTGCAATATAGCATTTTTTATGGCACGCATTTGGGGACGTATACCTGTCAGTCGACTTGTAGGAAAACGTGCCATGGAACGTATCGATAATTTCAGTCAAAATCAACTGGAGGGTAACTTCTTCTTAATAACTGGTTTATTAATGACTGGTCTCTTTGACTTTCTAAGTTATGCTATTGGAATTAGCCAAACTAATTGGAAGGTCTTTGCACCAGCTTTACTAATCAGTGTACTAATCAGTGATTCCATACTAGTTGCTGTTGGGGCAGGGATTACTCAAGGAGCAAGCGTAACGTTGGGTTTTGTTCTACTCGCCATGTTTATTTTAGCAATACTAACCGGAATACTAAGAAGAAATAACTCATGATCATAAGTGATGCATTTCAATATATGTATTGACGATATATAAATCAAAACATATAATATTTACATGCTTATTCTTTAATAGTTATCCTTGCTGCGAGATCAAAAATGTATTATAAATTTAATTCTCTTAAAAATTTTGAATCAAATTAGATTTATTCACGGCTACATTAATTGCACTTTAGATAATCTAAGATAGAATATATAGGCACTAAATAAGAAAACGGTTCTATGATACAATAATTAACTTAGTTTCTAAAGGTAGAGCATCTCGGGTAAGATTTTGTACTACTATAGTTTGTAAATCTAAACAAGTTAGGATTAGCTTAAAACTCGTGTTGAGATAGCTCTTCGTTCATTAGCGAAATTCAAAATTTTCTGTTATAAATTTTTACTCGTGCCTACTTACCTGAGTATAATTAGCTCTACTTGCTAATAAAATACCTAAAAATATTTCTAAGGTCAGCACCTAATTTCGCATTTTTCTATTAGCAATGACAACTAGAAGCAGTAAACGCTGCGGCATTGGTTAAGCTGAGGTCCTCTGAATTAATGCAAATGAGATGAATTGTCTCGTGGATCCAAGAATCGAGGCAATCCGACAGCATGCAGATGTAATCAATGAATTAATTTTTCCGATTGTTCTCGTCTGCTTTCGTATCAACTTACGAGATAACAATATTCAACTTTGGAAAAAACGTTTGAACAAATGATGGACTCCACAAATCTCTTACTGACATGTGAAGATAATGTGGGCCTTCTTATCAATACTCGCCTCACTTGGATTCTAGGCTCAGCAATCCGTGGGACCACCGTTGATTCTCTAACCAAGGTTCTACGACTCTATACGAGCTATAGAGGATAAATTATGAACTTGCCCAAACAACAATTGAGCAATGCCCAGGATTGGGGAGAAACTTTATTTAGGCTTTCTACTTAGAATGGCAGGGTGTCTTGATTACGACGCCTGTAGTATCTATTCAATCCTGAGCCCAATATCATGCCCGAGGCTTTGATGCAGCAGCAGCTCATAGCATCAGTTCAGGTACTGGGGTTACACAATGACTCTTCGCTGCCAGACGCCGACTGCCAGATCCTACGTCAAGCTAATAAAGAGCGACGTCCTTTATCGACCGGCGAAATGCAACAAATTTGCAGCTCTTCAAAGGTTGCCGTAGACTTGCCGGAATACTTACAAAACAACGCAGACCGGCTGGTTAACCAAGCTCGTCGGTTTCTTTTGATGAAGCAATCGCATTTAGTTCAACCAGGCGGTACTTTATTTCAACCTAAACGTGCCGAGGCCTGTTGGAGAGACTGTCGAGAATTTTTCCGAGTGATCGTCTATGCCGTGGCCTGCAGAAGACCCAAATTCACAAATCCGGAAGGGATGGCTGCTCTACGTGAACTGTATGCGTTAATAGGGGTACCTGTGGATGCAATTCATTTTGCTTTAAATGAACTGTTGAATTTAACTCAGCTTGAAATCCAGAGCTTAGAAGAGCAAATTCTAATTAGGGCTTGTTTCACTCACCTTACAAGCAATCTACAAACGAATCTTGTTTAAAGACTGACGTGCATCAATCAAAAAAACGCTAGAAGTATGAGATGAACGCAGTGCAATATTTACTTTTGACGACATAGCTATGCTTTCGCGGTCCTGTTCCCCCCCAAAGATTTCAAGGATGCGCTGCAGTCGAATGCTAAAATTATACCTATAAATGGTAGTGTCATGTGAAGTTTTTCATTCACAACCTGTTATTTCTAAGCATTTTTAGCAAGGCTACTCACCAAAATAATGCGACCCAACTTACCGGCAAGAGTCGGTAGGGGGGCAGGTGCTGAATCAGGCCTAGTGCATTTCAAAACAAAGCAAGTCGCCGGGCTGGTCACGATCGTTGAATAATTGAGTAATAATTTGTTCTGTATTGTATATACTTGGCACAATGGCATGGCACTGAATATATTGGGTCTATTCATTTATGATCCGTTTCCTCAGCAAAAAGGACGGTTTACCTCGGGTAGAAGTTTAGTAAAGACTCCATACATCAGCAATTTTCTCGCTCATAGGGTAGAATAAGGAAGCGTTTAGTTCAGTTGGCAGAAGATTGTGATTAAGGGCGAATTGACAGCATCAGCCTCATTCACATTTTTGACTTTTTGACGTAGATGCACGGCTAGCTTCCTTACTTGAATGCTGAATTTTTTGACTATGCTTCTCGCGATCAACGGCTCTAAAATCCTTAGAATGATTCTTGTCATCACAATTCTAAGTAGTGCACGGCTGGGTTATCGATAGTGGGTTTAGGCTATCTCGATTTGCGTACTTGGTCTGCCCCAGAAACGCTTCAACCTGAACAGATTCGGGACTCGTCCACCGATGCGCGCGGTGCAGATTGGCGTGAGCAAGACCTCGGGGAACACGATTTGCGCAACGCTAATCTTTGTAGGTGTGACCTGCGCGGCAGCAACCTAAGTCGATGTCAACTTGATGGAGCCAATCTTCGCTTAGCCCGTTTTGATAGAGCAACAAGAGTTCCTGAGGGCTTCGATCTGTGCAGCAGCGGTGCCGTTGGCCCGGGGGCTAAACTTAACGGAGCCTTCCTCAACAACTCTGACCTGCGTGAAATTGACCTACGTGGGGCTATGCTCATGGGAGCATATCTGAGCGGTGCTGACTTGAGCGGTGCACTATTAGACGGCGTATCTTTGGCTGGATCCGACCTCCGTTTCACTGCTTTGAGAGGCGCGATGTGCCGTAAAACCCGATTTGGTACAAGTCAACTAGATATGGCCGATCTACGCGGCGCTGATCTCCAAGGTGCAACTTTGGATAGCGTTGACTCAATCAAAGGAGCTGATTTCAGTGGTTGCTTCGGCCTGAACGACCAACTACCAGCCTTGTTAAATCGGGCCACCGCCGAACTAGACCATTGGAATCCTCTCACGCGCAACACAACTAGAAATAGCCTGGAATCACTTCGCGACATTTAAGGACCGACTGCTTTTAACGTAGACCTATAGTACCAAATCCACCCAACAGTCTTTTTAGAGAGAATTAGTTAACGCGTCACGCAACACTCAGAAATACTTGATTGAGGTTTATAAAGAAGCAGTTCTACGGCAGCGTTTCTGACAGAGTATTGCATAGTGCTAACGTGAGATCATTCATGCCTTTTGGTCCTGCCTCACTTCTTGGGGTGGAGCGCTTCTCGGAAGAGAGTGAGGCGCCTCTAGAGCTGCTCTCCGGCGACGAGGACGCCAAAAAAGAGCAGATTGTTCGCGCTGTTTATAAGCAGGTATTAGGCAACGCCTACGTCATGGAGAGTGAGCGTCAACTTGTCGCTGAGTCTCAATTCAAGCTGGGCGAGATCAGCGTGCGTGAGTTGGTCCGTCGCATTGCAAAGAGCTATCTATATCGCAGTCGTTTTTTTGAAACATGCACCCGATACCGCTACATCGAGCTGGCTTTTCGTCATCTGATGGGCCGTGCTCCCGTGGATTTCCAGGAAATGCGTGACCACGCGGAACGCCTTGACGCCAAGGGATACGATGCCGATATCGACAGCTTTTGTGATTCTGCCGACTATCAAGATACGTTCGGTGAGTGGATTGTTCCCTTCCAGCGCGGCTGGAGGACAGAGAGTTGCGCCACCCTTCAGGAATTCACTTGGAGTTTTCAGCTATTGCGAGGTAATAGCAGCAGCAGCCTTAAAGGTGATTTGGCCGGGGTCAGCAGCAAGCTTGGTGGTGCCGCTTATCAAAATCGTCCCCTCCCCGTTGTTCCTCCATCCTCTATTAGGACAACCGGCTGGAGTTTCCGTCCGCTTCGAAATCTACAGGATGCACCAACCCGCCTCGGCGTGGGTGCCGGTGAAGAAGGGATCACTTATCGCATCGAAGTAACCGGGTACAGCGCCAATAATGTGCGCCGAATCTCTCGTTACGTACGAAGTAATCGTGTCTATTACGTGCCTTTCCAAAAACTCTCTGAGCAATTCAAGCGAATTCACCGCGAAGGTGGAAAGATCGCAAGCATTACTCCAGTGACCTGAGCCATTTCAAAAGTTACTTAGCTTTAACTCCTTAAAACCTCTCCTCATACTTCTCCAATTATGGACACGAACCAAACCTCAACCGAATTCGGCGCTGAAACCAAGTGGAGTAGCCCAGTCAGATTTGAACGCAAAGGCCAGGGCAAAAGAGCTGCTTTGACTACTGGTGAGTTCCTTAAACAATCGTGCGACCAAATTGCTATTGGTGTGGGACCCCGGAGTCATGAGGACTGTCCGCACCGCATTACAACCGATTGCTACAACCCTGACGACTCACTATCACTAGATGAGGTAATTGCTGCTTCTTACCGACAAGTGTTTGGTAATGCTCATGTCATGGATTATGAGCGCTGCGCGGAGTTAGAGGCCCAGCTCCGCAATGGCAATCTCGATGTTCGTAATTTTATTCGCGGCCTTGCTAAGTCTAATTTTTATAAGAACCGTTTTTTCTCATCAGTCGCCCCACAGCGGGGAATTGAACTTAACTTCAAGCATCTTTTAGGCCGTGCACCTCACTCACAGGCCGAAATGTCTTCAAAAATTTCGTTACAAGCAGCGTATGGACATGATGCTCTGATCGATAGCATCATCGACTCGGCTGAGTATCTCGAGGTCTTTGGCAGCGCGATAGTCCCCTATGCACGCGCATGGAGTTCACCCGCAGACCTCTCAACCGCAGCTTTTCCGATGCTGGCGACTATTCAAAAGAGTTTCGCCGGCAGCGACAGCGCCCGCGGCCGACGTGGTTTTCTTACCACCAGCCTCGGACGTGGCGTGGCGCCACGAATTAGTATCCCCTCCCAGGCGATTAACATAAGACCGTCTGCCAGCTTTGTTGGCCTTCGTATTGCTAGCAAGGCTCCCGGTATTACTAGCGGCAAAGATACTGCGCCTATACGCGGTGATTCCTATGTATTCTTCGGCTTAGGCCAGCGCGAGCAGGAAGTCTTCCAGCGATGCCCAGGCGATACTCCAGATCAGCTCAACGCACTGATCCGTGCATCGTATAAACAAGTAATGGGTAATCCTCATCTCATGGAGTTCGAGCGAGCCATCTCGGCAGAAAGCAAGTTTATCGATGGGTACCTCAGTACCCGTGAATTTGTGAGAGCAATCGGACTCTCAGCCGAATACAAAAAACGCTTCTTCGAAACTAACGCACCGTATCGGTTTATCGAACTGAACTTCAAGCACTTCCTTGGCAGGGCTCCTAAATCACAATCAGAGATTAGTGAACACACCAGAATCCTAGCTGAAGGTGGCTACGAGGCTGAAATCTCGAGCTACGTCGACTGTGAGGAATATCAAAGCACCTTTGGCGAAGACATCGTTCCATTCGCCCGTATCTTGTCTGAAAACGGCCGTTCTCAGGTTGCTTTTAATCGTCACCTCAAACTTGCTGAGGGTTTCGCCGCTAGCGACACTGTTCAGTCCAGTTCTGCACTCGTAACATCTGTCGCCACTGGTATGGTGCCAGGAGGATGGACTTCTACTGCCACTAGGATCAACCGAACAGGCACTCAATCCGGCGCTTCAGATCCAACCAAGAAGCGTTTTCGCATCGTTGTGGGAGCCCAAGCGCCACGTAGACGTCAGCGTGCCGCAGGTAATATCTACTTAGTCTCAGGTAAAGACATGTCTAGTCAAATGAAGTATATTCATGCACGCGGTGGAAAAATTATTGCCATCACTGAAGTAATGTAGCTTGAATCTACTGTTTTTTCTAAACCCTTTATTTTCCAAATTGCTAGAGGGTTTGTTAGCTCAACGCCATTTTTCCTAACCCAGTATAGTAATGACAAGCGCTAAGAGGCTATCAACTCAAGCCAACAAAGACCTCGACCACGCTAAGGAAATTATTCAAAATATTTATAAACAAGTGTTTGGCAACCGTCATATGATGGAGTTAGATATTAACACCTCCCTCGAGGCATTATTCATGAACGGAGATCTCACCGTTCAGGGATTTGTCTCAGCACTGGCTCAATCTGAAACCTATAAAAAATTATTTCTAGAACCAAACAATTCTTATCGCTTTGTAGAGCTTAATTGTAAACACTTGCTTGGCCGTGCCCCACATGACCAGCAAGAGATTATGGCACATGTTCGATTGATGCATAGAGACGGTTATGAGGCAGAAATTGTAAGTTACACTTATAGCAAAGAATATCTTAATGTTTTCGGTGTTGATCAAGTGCCCTACAATCGTTCTAGACAGACTAATGTAGGCGGACGAACAATTGGCTTCTCACGTGCACGAGCTTTTGATGCAGGTTATGCAGGATTTGATGGAGCCGAAAAAGATTCAAAATTACTAAATAGTTTGTCGACAGGTCTTTCTCCAAGTATCATTGACAGAAAGGGTATCGGTAATTCTAATGCTTTAAGTATCAGATGGGTTTCTAACCGCCAGGTTGGAGCAAATCGTCGCTCTATTCAAAAGTCCGTAATTGCTCAAACCTCTATGTCGAGGACAATCCAGAGCATCCTGAGTCAAGGCGGACGAGTTCTGTCCATTTCAAAAATCTAAATTTTTAAGTATCTATTAATCATTTAACTTATGAAAAATTGATTATAGATAATCTGTGCTGAATCCTCAAACTTTTACTTAAAATAAATTAATCTAGCAAACACTCTATTAATTTAAATTTTTATTATGCCCATCCTTCGCCACACTACGAAAGGCCAGTCTAATCAAAATGAAGCGTTTAACAAGTCTATTGCATCGGTCCCTATGGCTATGTCATTGATGATTAATTCTTTAGTCAACATGATGCAGAATAATTTTATTTCTATACGTAACAATGCTACTAAACTAAATCTAGATGAAAATGGATATTGAGCGATTTGTTGCTCAAAGTTTGGGCAATTGGCGTTCAATGAGGTCTGGTCATTCACTAGCTTTTCAACAATTTGAAGATGTTCTTAGTGAGATCTCAATCAAAAGCATTAAAACTAACAATCAAATAATAAAAAAACTAATTAGATCATCATCTCTCCGAGACGATAGTATATTTTCTTCTCCATTTCAAATTGAATGGCAGGCAGAAAGTGATTGGGAACCAGATGATCCTTCGCAGGTTTCGAATGGTTCATGCATCATTGTTCCTATTCCAACAAATAAAACTTCAGGCCAAATACTTCGCAGTATTGGTTATGCGGAATCAGTACCAGCAGAATCGAATTATAAATTTCTTGAAGACGGCACTTTTGTTTTAAGTACTAATTATGAACAATCTATAACAGAGGAAAGAATTTGGTTTGTCTCAGACAATGTTCGTTGTCGCTCCTCAGTTCTCAATACTTCAGCTGGCTCAGGTATATTGCAATCATCATTTGCTTCAGAAGTAAGAAAAATAAAAATTTAAAGCTACTATTATTATGGATATAAATAAACGTCTTAAATTTGCCAACACACTAGCAGGCATTTATGACAATTATGCACAGTCACAAAAGAGTCCAAAAAATTTCGCTAGGATAAATATTGTATTTCGTCCACTCCCATGGGAAATTTTTAATGGTCCTGGTTTCTATTCGGAACAATATTATAATTATGCTCCATGGCAACCTTATCGACAAGGCATTCATCGCTTAGAAGTTAAAGAGAAAATTTATATTCTAAATAACTACGGATTTGCTGATAAGGAACGAATAGCTGGTGCTGGACGCAATCCAGAATTATTGCAATATTTAAACATTAATAGTCTTTCTTGCCGTTTTGGTTGCGCTATGCATTTTAGAGAAAAAACCAGTGGTTGTTACATAGGATCAGTTGAACCTGGTAAAAAATGTTTGATACCAAGAGATGGTTACTTAACATATTTAGTTAGCGAAGTTCAAGTAGATCAAGACAATTGGATTAGTCGAGATCGTGGTTTTGATCTCGAAACTAATCAGCCAAGATGGGGATCTGAACATGGATTGTTACGTTTTAAACGCATAAAGAATATTTCGGAAATAATTAATTCAAGTTGGATTCAAAATAAGGAATAGCAAATGCTCGATATTGAAAAACAAATTAAGTCATGGATTAGATCACAGCATTTAATTTGCGAGAGAAATAACTTTGTTTTTGAAACAGTAGACCAAACTCAATTAGAAAAGTTTGAACGATATATTGAATCAATAGGGGGAAAAATTAGAACAGTTAAAGCAGTAGGAAATTGGCCAATGGGACCTAAAAGATCGTTCAAAATATTAAGAGCAGTTGCCAGTGTTCCACGTCCAGGTGGTGAAGCATTTGTAACTTATTGGGCTGAACGAGGCAGTCAACAAACAAGGTATTCAGAGATTAATACTTAAATATTACTCATCAAACCATCCCAACCACGTAGGTTTTGAAAAATCAGTGTGCTGACTCCACTTTCGCAATATGACTGTGGATTCAAGTATAAATCCTCGTTCACGTGCAATTTCAAGTATTGCATCTTGGTTCAGTGCAGACTTAATCTTTAAACGAAGCTCTTTATCTGAACGAGCCAAAGATATAAATTGTTCCAATAATTGATCTTGCTCTAAATCTGACATAGCAAGTGTTAATGAGAAAGTGTTAGGTTCTAGATTGAGGCGTTGCCGTCATCAGCCCCCTCCATAAGCATAGCTCTCCATGTTGAAAGCTGTCGAAAAGCCCACGACCAATGAGCTGGATTTGCCAACAGAATTTTTCTCCGCACCGAGTTTGACTGCAAACTTAGATCCGTCTGATAAAACAGCTCCCAGTCTGATTTAGTGAACTGAAAACCGTGACTTTGGCCATAAGCAATGATCTCATCATGATCCTTGAGAGATTTAAGGCCTTTGGCTAATTCATGAAAGCGAACCACACTATTTACAAAACTACTTAAGTCATTGTTGACCATCAGCAACTTTCAACCCAAATAGCAAAATTAGCTTTTTTGCAAATTAATTGCAACACTAAAGGACCGCCAGTGCAGCTTAGTAAACGCCAGGGTATTTCGTTGAAAACAACACCTGAACCTACAAGATTTTTTGGGGGACGAGTAGCTTGCTCTAAAGAGATAATAGCAGCTCCCGTAAGAGAACTATCGATAGATTGGATGATAATGCGAAGACTCATCAAACTGTCGACCTCATTCAATTCATCCCGAATTTTAGAACTGTTTGATATTGCTGCGATACAATGAGACAGGGCTGAATTTGTTTTGGCAGTAATTGGCATCGCATGTATATAACCCCGCATAGGCTAACAGACTTGATACCTCTAAAACAATATTAGAGACATAATGAAGTATATCTGAATTACCCATTAAAAAATATAATTAAAGTTAGATTATATCTAGATATAGTGTTAAATTGATAATGATATAATCATATTTAATTTTCCTAACTTTGTTGATAACTATTTACGACCATTAGGTTTGTTATTTCTTATAGTCACTATTTACCAGCAGAACTAATTAAAGATGTAAATGCCCCCCGCATCGCTTAAGTACCAAAAAATAAAAAGTTTTTACTGTAACTAACTTAATATTCTAAGCTTTTAATAATAAATTATTAGCAATTAGTATAACTAGTTAACAAAAATTAGAAAAATAGTAAAGTAGCAATAATAAAGAAATTAATTACTTGAATTCAAATGTGGTTGATCAATCACAACGGTAAATCAGATAATTTCTAAAATATAATTTAAATGTATTTAATTATCAAATTTATTTGCATATATGCAATCATTAGTTTTAAGAAAACTAAAAAACTAAAAACATACTATTGGATAGCTAGCTAATTTTTTAGCTAGCCAGGAGCTATAAAATTAGTTGATTATTATTGATTTTGATTTAAATCAAAGATGTTAGCCTGCTAATAATGTTTAGCAATACATAGTATCAGCATTATTGTTACTTATCACAAAGTTAGAATACATTCTGTAAATTTGTTACGTATTATAACAGCAACTGACTTTGATAAAAATCAGCTTGAGTTTATTTCAAGTAAGTAATTAGAATATACAATAGTTATATGCCAAAAGCTATTATAAGAGTGGACTTAGGCTTATCAAGAATATATAAATAGAGATAGATTAATATAATTAAGTTATATATTACAGACATATCACTAAAATAACTACAAAACTAGTCAACTCCTTATGATAACTCATAGTGCTCATGAAACTAAATTTAGTCCGACGATTAAGCTTGTATTTCCTTAATTAAAATTACTGTCATGTAACAGGTCGAATATGCACATTCATTAAAGCTTAATTTCTTAGATTAGGCCAAATAGCTTGACAAAAAATATAAGATGACACCACATACTAAGATTTTGTATACTGTTTAACTGGAAACTGCGGGTAGATACTACTAAATCTATCATAAATAGGAATAGAATTTTTCGAAAAGAATTTAAGTCAGAAGCAAAAGCGAACTCATTCGGATTCATATTTATATTTAAATCAGATTTCGCGTTTGCAAACTTTTTTATCTACACATCTACATCGCGTTAGTGGACAAGAAACTAGGGCTACTGTCAGCCTGATGCGAATTCGCATTCCACCCAAACATTCCCCTAACTATGCTCGACGCATTCTCCAGGAAGGCCGTTTCGGCCGATGCCAGCGGTGCTTTTATCGGCGGAGGCGAGCTGTCCTCTTTAAAGTCGTTCATTGCTGATGGCAACAAGCGTCTTGATGCAGTGAATGCTATTTCGAGCAACGCTGCCTGCATCGTTTCTGATGCTGTTGCAGGCATCTGTTGCGAGAACACCGGTCTAACTGCCCCTAACGGTGGTGTGTATACCAACCGCAAGATGGCTGCTTGCCTTCGCGATGGTGAGATCGTCCTTCGCTATGTTAGTTATGCTCTTCTCGCTGGCGATGCTTCTGTCCTGCAAGACCGTTGCTTGAATGGCTTACGCGAAACTTATGCAGCCTTGGGCGTTCCTACCGGGTCTGCTGCGCGTGCTGTTGCAATCATGAAGGCTGCCTCTAGCGCTTTGATAACAAATACCAACAGCCAACCAAAGAAAGCTGCGGTGACCCAGGGTGACTGCGCCAGTTTGTCGAGCGAAGCGGCAAGCTATTTCGACATGGTAATCAGCGCTATCAGCTGAACCAGATCCAACCGAAACTATCCACTATCACTGAACAATCTGCATAGACCATGAAGTCTGTTATTACCACTGTTGTTGGCGCAGCCGACAGCTCTTCTCGGTTTCCCTCTGTTTCCGATATGGAGTCTGTACAGGGCTCCATACAACGTGCTGCTGCACGCCTAGAAGTTGCTGAAAAGTTAGCTTCTAACTACGACGCCATAGCACAGCGCGCTGTTGACGCTGTGTACGCTCAATACCCTAACGGCGCTACTGGTCGTCAGCCTCGCCAGTGCGCCACTGAAGGTAAAGAAAAGTGCAAGCGTGACTTCATTCACTATCTGCGTTTGATCAACTACTGCCTGGTTACAGGTGGCACTGGTCCCCTGGATGAGCTAGCTATCAACGGTCAGAAAGAGGTTTATAAAGCTCTTAGCATCGATCCTGGTACCTATGTGGCTGGCTTCTCTCAGATGCGTAATGACGGTTGTGCACCTCGCGATATGAGCCCCCAGGCTCTGACCGCTTATAACAATCTGCTGGATTATGTAATCAACTCTCTCGGCTGATCCTATCAATTTGGGTGTTATTAGAACGTATCAAATAATTAGGGTGGGCCGATGCCCATCCTTTTTTACTAATCTTAAGCAAGAATTACAGCTATATGTCAGTAGATCTTTGAATCTCACCATAAGCGATTACCGCATATTAAAAGAGCCTCATATTTTTATTTTATATGTATTCTTAACCCTTCTTTTTATCATGCTTGGTATAGACACTAGCCTAAGAGGTCTTAGTTCAGCAACAAGTACAGGTCCTGCTTCATTTGCCACAGATAGCAAGGCAGGCAGAAACACTATGCCCCGAACTGTCGAAGATACTATTGCTGAGTACAAGCGCAACCATTGCGCATCCATGAGAATTAGCATCGGCCCTCGTCTTCATTCTGAGTGTCCTTTCGGTGTAATTGCTGACAGTTTCACTCCGGGTGATGGTGAAGCTCTTAGACGCTCAATCACAGCTTCATATAGACAAGTTTTCGGTAACCTTTCTCTAACAGAAAATCAACGTGAGACGTCATTAGAGGCTAGATTGCTAAATGGAGAAATTTACATTCGAGATTTTGTGAATAGTTTAGCAAAATCTGAATTCTATAAATCAAATTTTTTCTATACTGTAGGTGCACAGCGCGGTATCGAGTTGAATTTTAAACATTTGCTTGGACGTGCACCTTTAGATCAAAGCGAAGTTCAATCTGCTATCAAGCTTCAAGCTGAGTCAGGCTTTAATGCACTAATCGATAGTCTGACTAATTCAGCTGAATATACTGAAGTATTTGGTAAAAACATTGTCCCTTACGAGCGTACTAAGGATTCATATGCTGGCATGTTCACTCGGTCCTTCAATATGATGCGAGCATTAGGTGGAGCGAAGGTTGCTATTAGCGACAATGCACAGGGTCGGAATAGTCGAACGATTAATACTCTTACGATAGCTGCCCGTGAAAGTGCCAAACCAATGCCATTTAGCTACACATCAATAACTCGAATACCTGTCAAATTGCCGCAACAGCAATACACTGGTCATAATCCTGTAAAGGTGACAGATTATGTACCTTTTCAACCTTTTGGAGTACACTTCTAATTATATAAAATTAAGAAGACTGAGTATAGTAAGCTGCTTCGTAGTTTACGGAAGAGTTTTTTATAAGCATAACTGGATAAGAGGGTTTGATATTAAATCAACTAAGTTAAATATGAAATTTGATCCTGTTGCTCGTGCCTAAAAAAACCACTAGTTACTTGACAGACAACACTAACAAATTGACAGAGCAGGAAATGTTTGAACTGGCAGAAGCTTTAAAATCACAACTTACAATGCAAAAAGTGCCGAAATCGGATCAAGATTCACTTAGAAAGATGGTAGCAGGACTAGGAGATCAGCGAGGGGCTGTTCGACTTACATTTGCACAAAGTCTAGGTTCTATTGGAGAAGAAGCTATACCTATCCTTTGTACTGCACTGCAAAGCAATCCTAACGTATTAATTAGACGTGCTTCGGCAAAAACCCTGAATATTATTGGTAGCGAAAAAGCACTTCCCAGTTTAGTGAAGGCTTTCCAAAACGATAATGATCCCGTTGTTCAAGGATCTTCTGCGGGTGCAATGGCAACAATAGGTATACCCGCAATCGAGTCATTATTAATGATGTTAACAAGTAAAACTTGTAGTGCTTTTCAAATTGGTCTTATTAATCTTGCATTAAATTTTATTGCTTCAAAAACCCCCGAAGCGTTTAGCCAAGCCTTTCAATCAGAAAGGCCAGCAATTAGAATTATTGCCATTACTGCACTAGCCGAGCAAGTTAGATCAACAAAGAATAAAAGCGCTAGGCAATTTCTAATACAAGCCTTAAATGATATTGACAACGAAGTACGTGCAGAAGCAGCAATAGTGGTAGGACAATCCTTAGAACCAGAAGAAGATGTAGCTAAAAAGCTTAATCAATTATTAAAAGATAACAGTATGCAAGTAAGAAAAAATACCGCGTTAGCATTAATGAAGATGGAAGCAGTCAACTCAGTCAGTCATTTGAATAAAGCAATTTCCTCTGAACGAAACAGTAACGTTAAAGCTGTAATGAAGGTTGCGGTGAATCAATTAAAAAATATATCAAACTAGGCTATTGAAGATTAAGACTTTCCCTTCTCTCAAGGCTAGCCTTGGCTACTTCGCGAACAAGAGGATCCTTCAAATTATCAGATGCTAACTTCCGAAGGCATGCTGATGCCAAGGGAGAATCCAGCTCTGCTAGTGCCATTGTAGCGCCTTGTATATGAGCAATATTAGATTTATCACAAACTTGAATTAGAAGATCAATAGTACGTTTTTTTTCTGAATCATGTTTAGAAAGATGTCCAAGAGTCATTAATGCAGACTGATTAACAACAGGGCTAGAATCATCTAAAGCTTGTTCAAGAATTGATATTATTTCTGGAGGGAAAGCAACCTTAGGAAAATTGACTGATATTTGCACGATAACTTTAATGCAGCATGCTCTTATCGTGCTGCTATCAGATGATTTGAATGTTTGTATTATATCAGGAACTGTTTGATGACCTAGAACGCCCAGTCCTTTTACAGCCGTACGATATACAATAGGATCTGGACTGTGTAACAGGGAAAAAAGATATGGCATAGCTTCAGTGGCATAGTGCTTAGCCATTAAGACGCAAGCCTTATCTCTAATATTAGGATTAGGATGGGACAGATCATGGATCAGTGACTTAAAGGAAGGAGGCAAGGAATTCATATCAACACCAAAGATTTCTAATCAATCTGACTATAGCATCATACAAAACTATTAGATTGTAATTCTGTAGCAAGTAGACTACAATAATTCTGAAAAACTTTTAGCTGCCCTAGCACGAACAAAAGTGTCAGGATCCTTTAACAATAGCTTTAAGACCTGTTTTTTTGTATGATAATCTATATAGGAAAACTTTTCAATGCACATAATAATTACATAACGACAATCCCAAGGTAAATTAATAGCTTTAGAGAGAAAATCAAAAATAAAGTCTAGAAATTGTTTTGGATAAAGATACTGGAGAGATTGGATCGCAGCAGAGCGACTTTTTCGGAACTGAGGTCTGCGATTAACAACTGATTCTTGTAATATTTGCAAAATAAACTCTTGTCCAGTTAGTGGCCAATTACAACATGAGCCTAGTACGTGCATAAAAAAGTAATGAGCTCCATAATCATTATTAGCCTTTTGCTCCCAAGATTCTTTTAAGAGTGGCCACAATACATTAGTTGGATATCGATTTAAATTAATAAGAGCTAGATAACAACGACTAAAGTCAGTATTATATAAATTATTTATAAGAAATCTCACACTTGGTTTATCTTTATATGTATGAATAATATTAATAGTATTTGGATCATCTTTTAAAATGCTATCAATTGAAGATAAAATAGTATTATTAATAGATTCAACGCCTAATTTGTTGAAGAATTGACGACAAGCACGCATCCGAAAAGACGGTGAAATTGGTGCTGCTACAATTGCCGGTAGAAACTCAGACGCGTTCGCATCAATTAAGTCTTGCACAGCGCATTGACGATCCATTTGATTCGGAAAGGTCAAATATTGTATAATTTTTGGTACATCTGATATATTATTTGTCAATTGGGCAACTGCAGAAATCGCAGCACTTCTAATATTTGGAGTTTTAGAACACTGAAAGGTTTGAATTAGTTTAAGGCTTGACTGAACTCTTAAGCCTGCAAGACACTGAATCAAAACACGTTGGTTTTGATTTTCATCCTTTAAAAGGTATAACATTCGATCAATTAGTTTTGAATCATTACACTGAAGTTGTTGAAGAGCCCAAACTGAATTCTCAACCAGATAGATATCTTCAGACCAAAGACACTTACCAATTGCAGAGATTGCAGAAATATAGCCAAGACGAGCAAGCACTTCTACTGCTTTTCTTTTAGCAATTTTTACCGCTTGGTTATTAGAGGATTTCTCAAGCAAATTTAATAATGCATACTCTGTTTTAGCTCCGTGGCAGTTAATTAAATGTGCAGCAGCCATATAAAAATCACTCTGAGAAACAATCTTATCAAGCGGTGTGGAAAGAATATTGTATGCACGCTCACAAGTGAGTTCAGGATGAATATTGTTAAATTGTTTCATTGTTAGAATTTGAAATTGTGTATTTATTATATAAGATTACCTGCCTTAAATTTTATTATAAAACTATTAAAAACCTAATCAAAAATGTAAACTACACTAATGCTTAGCTTATTATTTAAAGTAACTAATTGCATTAAGAAATATATTTAAAATTTTTAATAGGCCAGACAAGGAAATGAGATTATGCATTGTACTAGTCTATTAATCACTAGCTTTAATAAAGCTATTTTCTAAAATAAAAAAATGTGATTTAAGTAGATTATTAAATTAGAGATTAAACTAAATAAACTATAGTCAAAATCATAAAATTCTAGAATCAAAAAAACTATATTCTTGCTAGCAAGAAATAAATAATGGAAGTAATTTTTAGCAAATTAATTTCTTACTTCAAATACTGCATCCAAAGAACGTTTAGCTTTAAGGTTACTCCAATTAATGCTCTTTAAAAAATTATCGGGGGCACTACATTCAACAACATCCACGCCCCAACTACCAATCGAGAGTGGAGATCCGGGATTACTAGCAGTATCTTTACGACCTCCAAGTGCCAGCATATGGTGCTTAACAGTATGCCCTTGCTTTTGACGATATTGCTTCCAAGCTTTGATTAATGCAACAGCCATCTCATGAGCTGACAAGCTAGATTCGCTTTGTACCAGCCAATGAGGATGATTCAGAACCTGTACTGAGTGAAAAGATTTTGAGCTATCCAAGATCTCATCTGCCAGGTCCTGCGCAGAAATTGGAGGCACGAGAGCCGACTCAATTTGAAGATTATGAGAAATTACAAAAATTGTCATGGTTAAGGACTATGGTCGTCATTGGCTTGAATGGAGTGATTGCGAGTGACAATAGAGCCTACACTTGATCAGGAACAAAAATTTTCCGCTGCAATCAAGTCTCAAACGCTCATTGATATCCAGCTGGATGAAGCCGAAGCTCTTGACTTAGCCTCACATCTCAGAAAAAAACTAAAGGCTGGTCTTTCAATTGAGTCAGATCCAAAATCAATTGCAACGATGGTGGCTGGGCTCGGTGACCCGCGGGGACTTCTGCGTCTTCGGTTTGCAAATAGTCTTAGCTCCATTGGAAGAGCAGCAGTACCTGCTCTCTGTCAAGCGATGCTAACTAGTAATCAAGTTACAGTTAGAAGGGCGGCGGCAAAAACACTCACATTGATAGCGGATCCTGTAAGTTTACCAGATCTTGTTAATGCTTTCCTTTCAGATAATGATTCTGTTGTTCAGGGATCTGCTATGGGAGCAATAGCATCTACTGGTGCGGATGGAGTTACAGCTATTCTTTCTGTCTTAGACAATCCTGATAGTTCTGAAATGCAGCTAGGACTGGCTAGCTGGGCTCTGGCGTTCATCAGTGATTATGTTCCAGGAGCTCTTAGACAAGCTGCACATTCAGAAAATATTTACGTGCGCAAGGTAGCAATCTCAGCACTTGGTAGTCAAATTGAATTATTAGATGAGATACAAGTAAGGGAATTGCTAACTGATGCAATGAGTGACTCATGTGCTGAAATACGTGCTGAAACTGCTACATTATTAGGTAACCTTGAGGAAGTTAACTGGGCCGAAACTTTACTAATACCTGCGCTTTCCGACCCTGATGACTGGGTCAGAAAGAATAGCGCTCTTGCTCTAATAAAACTTGAAGCGGTGGACTCGATTTCAAGCCTAAAAAAACAAATAAAAAGTGAAAAAGATCAAGTTTTGCTTAACGTTATGACTCTCGCAATTAATCAACTCGAAAAAATCGGGCAGGTTTAAACAATATTTTAAAGGCAAAAAGTGGGGTGCATCAGCACCCCAACCAAATATACTCGTGTGATTAATGCCTAGGACAAAGCGTTAATCACATAGTCGAGGTAACTCTTGAACTCGTTCAAAGCCTGGGGACTCATGTCACGAGGTGCGCAAGCGCGGTCACGCGTGTAAACCAGGGCTTCAACGTAAGGGCCAGTAGGAAGACCCAAGCT
This sequence comes from Synechococcus sp. M16CYN, assembly GCF_040371545.1. NCBI lineage: Bacteria > Bacillati > Cyanobacteriota > Cyanophyceae > Synechococcales > Synechococcaceae > Synechococcus > Synechococcus sp. M16CYN. The sequence goes on along the minus strand of NZ_AP029048.1, from coordinate 1,033,831 downwards.
ACGGTAAACCTCGCGTGCTCCGGCAATGCCCCATTCATCGAGGGGACCTGTTCCACCAACAACTAGGCAGTAGTTGATTAGGCGTAGGTAATGACCAAGATCGCGATAGCACTTATCAATCTTGATCTGGCTGTCTCCGGCTTCACCAGGCTGTTTAAGGTAGGTGTACTTGTTAAAGCAGGCATCACCTGCTTCGCGAGTAACAGCATCCAAACCAGTAGCAAGCTTTTCGGCAGCTTCTAAACGAGCAGCAGCACGCTGAATGTTGCCCTGAACAGCCTCAAGGTCATTTTGAGAAGGGAAACGCCCTGCTGCATCTGCAGCAGTCACGACAGTAGTAACGACAGACTTCATTGTTGGATTCCTTTTTCTATGGGGGAGGGTGTCTGAGAGAAAGGCAAAAAATACTGCTCAGGAAACGGCGCCGATAACTCGATCAAAGTACGCACCGGCTTCGGCTACCAGACCAGAGCAGTCGCCGTTAGTAGTCTCCATCTTGCGGAAACGCTTGCCTCCTAAGCCAGGGGTATTGGTTTCGCCGATGTGGGCAGTAGCAGAAGCCTTCATGATGGCCACAGCACGAGCAGCGGATTGAGTAGGCACACCCAGGGCGATGTAAGTCTCTTTGAGACCATTCAGGCAACGGTCATCCAACACGGAAGCGTCGCCAGCTAGCAAGGCGTAGCTGATGTAGCGGAGAATGATTTCACCATCACGCAGGCAAGCGGCCATGCGGCGATTCGGGTAGCAATTGCCACCAGCTTGGATCAGACCGGTATTCTCGCAAATCATGCCTGTTACAGCATCGGAAACTATGCAAGAGGCGTTGGAGGTGATGGCGTTAACGGCGTCCAAGCGCTTGTTACCTTCACTAACATAGGACCGCAGATCAGCGAGGCCGCTACCACCAACAGGCGCGGTTTTGGCGTCAGCGCTGACGACCGAGCGGGAAAATGCGTCGAGCATTGGGGGGCCAGACAATTTATGGAGAGGAAGCTTCCGGTGCTACGAGCAGCCGAGGGAAAGACATTCAAAGAATGAAGCCTTAACCAGCGGCTAATGAACTCAAAGGACTTGAAGCGCTTAAGCAAAGTAAGCCAGCCTAACTAAGTAGCGGCAGGGGATCTGCCGATCACGCAAGAGTTCGTCATCTTGGCGACTTTGGTATCACACCAGAATAAATAAGAAGTCCTTCTCAAAAGCCCCTAAATCACAGCATGACTCGCCTTTCATCAAAATAACCGCCAACTTCATAGGATCACCAAACGCAACACTTAGTGATGGTCGCAGTGATTCGACGGGGTATGGTTCGAAAATCGAAATCTTTCTCAGCATTTTGTCGTATGACTGATCAAGCCGATCAGGAGCCAACAGTTGATGAACTGCAAGAATCAATTGATGAGCTTTTTGCCTACCGCGAACGCCTTTACAAAGATGTCGTCGGTCTGGGGAAAAAGCTTCGCTTATCCCAAAAAAAAATTGATGCAACCATCAAAGATCACCCTGAACTGACACGTATCGATAAGTTCCTGGATCAACTTAAACACCAACGCGACACTCGGGCCATTGGTTCATGAACTATCTTGACCCTACACCAAGGACTATAGCGGACTTCTTCGAAGCGAGTCGTGGAACTTGGCTAAACAGACGAGTGGTACATCATTTAGACGGTCAAGATGATGAGACTGCCGACTCTAATCTAATCATTGAACCTTTTAGCTCGACAGATCCAGTTATCAAAAAAATTTGTCAGGATCTTAATGTCAAAGTTAGCGAGGCATCAGGGGGTGCCAGGTTTTGGTGGGAGGGCAATCTAATACAGGAAGCACAAAATAAAGATTACGCAGCTGTTGTAGTTGATGCTCCAGATCCAGAAGACCATTCGAGAGGGTTTCTTCTTCGAGATATTGGTTACATGGAAAAAAAATCGGTTATTAGCACCTATTACTTCGCAGAGGATGGAGTCTTAACTATTAAGACTCGCTACGACACAAATGTAGGAATTGAACGCTGCTGGTTTGTCAGCGACCAGATCAGAATGCGAGTGAGTTCTATTCAATTTCTGGATGGTGTAGCTATGACGACATACTGCACAGAGTTCCGTTGCCCAAACTTATCCGAAATCTTAGAACTATCAGCTACTGCAAGAGCACGAGCTGACATCTTTCCGTCCAAATCAGCTGGTCTTGATCGTGTTTGACTCTTTCCTCGATAAACTGCACGCGGATATCACCGCTAGGGGAGGAACAGCTGCCAACGTTTCGGAAGACCTGGCAGAACGCCGTTCAAAGAAACGCACCAGCGTTATTAAGAGCTGGCTCTGGCAAGTACCTGGGTTTCGCCGCTGGAGAGTCACTCGATTAGATGCAGGCGAAAGCCTGCAGGTTTTGAATTCCGTCGCTTATCCCGACTACGGATTCGATCATCCGCTCATGGGTATCGATCTGCTGTGGTTTGGTGTGCGTCAAAAGTTAGTTGCAGTGTTGGATTTCCAACCTCTCATCCAAAATAAAGATTATTTCGATCGTTATTTTGACGGACTAAAGGCTCTGAATCGTCAATTCCCAGATTTAAACGGTGAGGAGACTATGCATTCATTCGATCCAAATCAATATTTCTCCGCTTGGCTTCTATTCTGTCGGGGGGGGGCAGAACAAGCCGATACATCTCTTCAACCGGCTTTCAGTGCATTTTTAAAAGCCTACTGGTCACTGCATGATGAGGCTTGCAATGGCAATTCAACGCTCACCCCGGATGAGGTAAAGCAGCTACAAGACGCTTACGACGTATATAGCGCCAAACGTGATCCGGCCCACGGATTGTTCATCAGTCATTTTGGCAAAGATTGGTCCGATCGATTCCTGCACGAATTTCTTTTCCCTGCATCAGGTAACAGATGAACGCAATACGGCACTCCAGTACTGATCCCATAAACATCCCTGGATGGAGTTGGCAGCCTTTCCTCGAGGACGCTATTAACGCTCTCAAACCGTTAACTCCTCGGCCCTACCCGGTCGCTGAGGAGTTTTTGTTTAGACAGGACCAAGCTGGCTCGAAAGCACGACCGGTCACAGTTACTACAGCTACTTGGGGATGCAAAACCGAGAAATTTAGGCAGGTTAGAGCAGCCTGCGTCGATGGGGGAGCTGCAGTATCAGTTCTGAATTTCGTCATCAACCCGTTGCCACGGTTTGATCTTCCATTTTTTGGAGGTGATCTTGTTACGCTCCCGTCAGGCCATCTTCTAGCTCTTGACCTTCAGCCCGCGGATAAGTCCGATGCCGCCCATACACAACCCGTATGGGACCAATTAATGCCGATTTTTAAGCGTTGGCGAGCCAAGCTCCCTGATGGAGGGTTGATCCCACAAGAAGCCCAACCTTTCTTTTCACCAGGCTTCTTGTGGATACGCTTACCACTAGGCAGAGAAGGGGATCATCTAATCGAAACTCTTGTACGACCGGCGTTTGGCGAGTATTTAAATCTTTATTTGGAGTTAGCGGTGGCTGCGAAGCCGGTTACGGACGAACGCCGCCAACATTTACTGGCCGGACAACGACGCTACAGCAACTATCGAGCTGAAAAGGATCCAGCCCGGCGCATGCTCACGCGATTTCATGGGAGTGACTGGACTGAAAGATACATACACCAGGTTCTGTTTGACCTTTGAAATGCATTACGAGACCAAATCAAACAAAAAATCCCTGTCTCTCAAAGGGGATTAAGCATTATGAACAGCAGTCGAATGCCCTAATGTCATTTCGAGAGAATAGGCTCAGATCCAGCAGGGACCATTTTTGTGATGTCCTTCTGATCTGTGTAACCACCACCTTAAGACGCTGCTAAGAGGAGTTCAAAATGTTCGACGCCTTCACCAAGGTTGTCGCCCAGGCCGACGCCCGGGGACAGTTCATCAGCACCAATGAGATTGATGCTCTAGCCGCCGTCGTCTCTGGCAGTAACAAGCGTCTGGATGCTGTGAATCGCATCTCCAGCAATGCTTCAACCATAGTTGCAAGTGCCGCTCGTCAACTATTCGCGCAACAGCCTGCCCTCATAGCTCCAGGTGGCAACGCTTACACCTCCCGCCGGATGGCTGCTTGCCTGCGTGACATGGAAATCATTCTCCGCTACGTCACCTATTCCATCTTTACGGGCGATGCTTCCGTTATGGAAGATCGCTGCCTCAATGGCCTTCGCGAGACCTACCTAGCACTAGGTACCCCTGGTGCTTCCGTAGCGACTGGCGTCAACCTTATGAAAGAGGCTGCTCTAAGCATAGTTAACGATAGCGATGGCATCACTGCTGGTGACTGCTCATCACTCAGCAGCGAGATTGGCATTTACTTCGACCGTGCAGCTGCTTCTGTTGCCTGAACCCTGACACAAATCTCTCATCTCAATTATTTTTAGAGTCACTCATTATGAAAACTCCCCTCACCGAAGCCGTTGCAGCAGCTGACTCCCAGGGACGTTTCCTAAGCAATACCGAGGTTCAGGCAGCATCCGGTCGTTTCAATCGTGCCAAAGCCAGCCTTGATGCTGCGAAGGGTTTAACGGTTAAAGCCGAAACTTTGGTTAGTGGTGCAGCCCAGGCCGTGTACTCCAAGTTTCCCTACACCACCCAAATGGATGGGTCTAATTACTCTGCCACGCCTGAAGGTAAGGCTAAGTGTTCTCGTGATATTGGCTACTACTTGCGCATGATCACTTACTGTTTAATCGCAGGTGGTACTGGTCCAATGGATGATTATTTAATTGCTGGTCTTAGTGAAATTAATCGCACGTTTGAGCTTTCACCTTCTTGGTACGTAGAAGCCCTGAAGTACATCAAGTCTAACCACGGTCTTAGTGGCGATGTTGCTACCGAAGCCAACAGTTATATTGACTATGCCGTCAACGCATTGATTTGATCTGATCAAGCAAAGTTGCACCAAGTGCCCCTAAAACCAGCCCCCCTAGGGGCTCTTTTCTTTACTGTTCAAGGCTCAAGGGAAATGGACGTAAAGACTACTTCAACCGTAAGACGTTTTCTAAGCCTGCTTTGTGGAGAATACAGTAACCGGCAACAAGCTCTCGACAACCCCCCATTTTTTGCTCACATCTTTCTGAGATATCGGCCTCTTGAACATCTCCAATCCGGTTCGATCCTTTTAGAACAAACCTACGCCGTTAGTCCTAAGACTCCTTATCGGCTACGCGTGGTTCGTGCAGAAGAACATTCTCCAGGTGTGATCAAACTTTGGAACCACACCTTCTGGGATCCGCAGCGGTTCGCTTCAGCAACTTTTGACAAAATGTGTCGCAGAAAAATTCAACAGAGCGATCTAATTTGTCTAAACCAATGTCACTATCAAGTTACCGAAAAAAATGATGGCTACCGTGGCGAAATAGAGCCTGGTTGTCGTTGCATCGTTCACAACAGCGGTCGGGATACCGTATTGGTGAGTACCTTCAGCTTGAAAAATGATTCTTTAACAACATTAGACCGGGGCTATGACCCCAACACCAATGAACATTGTTGGGGGTCGGTCGCGGGCGAATTCCGCTTCCAACGAACGGCAAATTGGTCAAGCGATATTCCAATGGCTTGGATTTAAATGAAACCTCTCGATGAGAACCAGGTGATTGCTAATCTGAGTCAGCAAAACGATACATCTGCTCAATATTATGCCGCTTGGTGGTTAGGGAAGATGCGTAGCAAGCACTCTGATGCTGTACCGCTACTCCTAAAGACCCTTGCAAATCTTAGTCATGACCCTGTAGATCCTGATCGTCGCGGTGTCGCTCTCAACTCGATTCGCGCTCTTGGACTTCTCTGTGATTCTGCCGCCTGTGATCCATTAATTCGATTGCTTGCATCAGCGGATTACATTGTGCGTGAAGAGGCGGCCCGTAGCCTTGGCAATATGAAAGTCAAGGCTGCGATCACACCAATATGCCAACTACTGACAAAAAAGCCAAAATCCTCGGATCAAAAGCGAATAGAATTCTCTACGGTTGATGAACCCTATGAATCCTTGCTAGAGGCCCTAGGAAACATCGGGGTAAGCAATCCCAGTATATTAGACGCCATCATTCCTTTTTCCAAGCATCCTCGCCCATTGATTCAGGCAGCGGCTTGCCGCGCATTACTTCAACTCATGAAACAACAGCGATGGGCTACTCAGTTGGAGCGGCTTCTCAAACATCCTGAGCCATTAGTACGACGCGGAGTATTACTCGACTTAGGTGCCGCCGGATGGATTGCTACCCTTCCAGCCATCGAAGCAGCAACAGTTGAGGCCAGTTTAAAGCTGGTTGCTTTGCGTGGGTTAGCTGAAGAACACAGTGGGGACATAAGAGTGTTCAATGCGATGGATCGTCTGCTCTGATGGCGGCTTCGGACCTTAAAAGTGCGATTCTTGAGTTAAATCGGGCACAGACAACCTCTGAGCTTATCTGTGCCACCCAAGCCGTCAGTGCCCTGATGGATTTGGAAGCGGCGCCGACTTTAATCAAGGTGCTTGGCTTCAACAACCCTTCTGTGGCGGCTGTTGCCATTCAAGGTCTGATAGCTCTTGGCCGCAACGTTGTACCAGTCCTACTGACCAATCTGGATGAACGAGATTACAGTGCTCGCGCTTGGGCCATCCAAGCTATTGCTACGCTCCGGGATTCTCGTGGTTTAGATTTGCTTGAACGCGCAATCAGCACTGACATCGCGCCGAGTGTAAGACGATCTGCTACTCGTGGTTTAGCCGAGATGGAGCTCGGAGGCCCCACTTTCTTCCAAGATTTTTCACGATGCTGCAAGGCCATATTCAAAGCTGCAACAGACGACGAATGGGTGGTGCGTTACGCTGCCGCCTTCGGAATCGAGCAAAGGTTTACCCCAAGATCTTCCAATCATGATCTGGACGAGCAGGCTAGGGTGTTGTTACGGTCCCTGGCTTCTGATTCTGAGAAGGTGAAGGTGGTACGACTTCGAGCGCAGCACGCATTGAAACGCTTGCAAGCCTGATGAAGAAAAAGATTCTGTTTGTTTGCCTCGGCAATATCTGTCGCTCTCCAGCTGCTGAGGGGGTATTTTTGGACTTGCTCATTAAGCGCGGCCTAGCCGATCAATTTGTCGTGGATTCTGCGGGAACGGGCGGCTGGCATGTAGGGAGGCCTGCAGACCGGCGCATGCAGGCAGCTGCCAATCGCCGAGGTATTCAGTTACCGAGTCGCGCTCGTCAGATTAGACTTGATGACCTGAGTGACTTTGACCTCATAGTCACTATGGACGATGCCAATTTATTGGATGTGCAAAACCTGGCCCACGAAACTGGTAGTAGTGCCACAGCAAGTATTAAACCAATACTGAGCTTTGCTAAGCGATTTAACTACACAGAAGTGCCAGACCCGTACTACGGGGGTGAATCTGGTTTTGAGCACGTACTTGATCTGCTGGAAGATTCCTGTTCTGCGCTCCTCGATGAACTCACTGTTGAGGGGTAGGCCAAGCCTCCTCAGCTATTCGCTCACGAAAGCGCTGTATAAGCGTATCGACTACAGTGTTGATAGACATACCATCAGTCACGAGCTTAATGGCATCATCGGCCTGCACGAGAGGTGCCTCCTTTCGATTGCTATCAAGTTCGTCGCGTTCGGAAATCTGAATTTTGAGTTTTGCGCGCTCAGGCACAGCAAAACCCCTGTTCTCGAGGTCCAAGGCGCGGCGTCGTGCTCGCTCGGCGACTGTGGCTGTCAGAAACACTTTTAGATCGGCGTCAGGAAAAACAGCTGTCCCAGTATCTCGTCCTTCAGCCACTAGTCCCCCTTTAGAACCCATGGATTTCTGTTGAGCCGTTAATGCCTGACGAACACAACGATGGGTGGATACAATAAATACTGATGCCGTCACTTCTGGCGATCGAATCGCCATACTGACATCCTCACCATTGACCAAAACTTGCTGCTCACCGTCTCGAAATGACTTCAGTTGTATATTTAAGTCTGTAAGAAATGGTTCGATCGCAATCCCATCAGAAGGGTCAACGCCGTGTTGTTGTATAAGCCAGGTCACCGAGCGGTACATGGCTCCGGTATCGAGATAGACGAGCCCCAAGCGCTCAGCAAACGCTCGCGTAACAGTGCTTTTGCCAGCTCCGGCGGGGCCATCGATAGCAACTAGAGGTTGGCGAGTCATTAGAAATACATGATCAATTAACCGAGTTGATCCACAACATACAGCCGCAGCGAGCAGTGAGATTGCCTTCTCATGCCCACAGGGCTGAAGGGTCCAAGGGTCGACTCTTTGTACATACTCCACCTTGAGTCCCGCATCGCTGAGCTTGGTCTCTACAGATGTGATCGGATCCAATCCATATGCAGACTGCAGTGCTCGTGGCAACGCCACAGCCAACCGTCGCTGGTCATAAGACAGGTACTGGTTGCGAGAACTAAGCGCCAGACCATCATTTTCCCGAACCGTAGCGACGCTTTGAACAGACACCGGCAAAGCCAAATGGGCCACCAACCAACGAAGAATCACAAGCTGTTGCCAATCCTTTTCGCCAAGCCAAAGTTGGCTGGGGCGAACTATAGTCAACAGCCTAGCAATGACAGTGGCTACTCCATCAAAATGCCCAGGTCGAGTGGCTCCACATAAATGCTGTTGTAATGAGAACGGAACTTGAATAGCAGCAGGGCTAATATCGCTTCCCGATGGATAAATATCCTCGATAGCGGGAGCCCAAAGAGCCGAAGCACCCCATTCCTCCGCCAGCTTAAGGTCTGATTCAAGACTGCGAGGATATCGTCTGAGGTCCTCATTAGGACCGAATTGCAAAGGGTTAATGAAAACACTGACCAGCACTGGTCCAACCAAAGAAGCCCGTTGGATGAGGGTTCCATGTCCCGCATGAAGTGCACCCATAGTGGGAACGAACTGGAGATCACCGCGTCTAACCATGATCCAAGTGGCCAGTTCAACTATGGTGTGAAGAACAGAGAGACTCAGCGCAAAACCTCAATCTGAACTTGGGTAACTCCAGAAGCAGTCAAGTCAAGAACGTTCGCTACCCTATGGCCCAGGTCGACTATACGATAGTGCACAAAAGGCCCGCGGTCATTAATGCGGATCACTGCGAAGTTGCCGTTTCGAAGATTGGTAACTCGTACTTTAGTGCAAAAAGGGAAGTAGCCGGTGCGGGGCTGTCATAGCACCACGTCGATATACTTCACCGTTGACGGTGCGGTTTCCAAAAAATTCGGTCCATACCAACTGGCTTCACCAGTAATAATACATACAACCTGGGGGAGAACTTTCGGTTTTAGTGCTTGAAGAACAGTTATGAATAAGATACTAGTATCTTTTAGCTCTTCAGGAAATGCGCAAATACAAACTTCAGAATCAGATTCATCGTATTGAAGATATCTTGATTGAAAAAATCAATGGTGATAACAGGTGCAAGCAACGCTTTCGTTGCTTGCAAGGGTACTATTGATAATCAATAATGCAGATGTGATCAACAATCAAGGCGAATGGAGACGGCGCTAGACACGAAAGAAGGCAAATACTCTGACGTGTTTTCACCCTAAATAAAAAGCACGAAGACTGCCAAGAATAAAGTATCAGACCTGCTATGCAGCTTAGCCTTCCGTTTAACGTACGGTTAAAAGCCTTAACAGTTGCTTTGTATCTCAACTGTTAAGGCTCAGATTAATAATGTAAGCATAAGTGTATCGATACGGAAATGATTGTGCAAAAAGCACATAATTTAAAGAGCAGAGTAAGGCCATCAAACCTGATTTATTTCCATGGACTACAAAAGGGCTGGCGTTGATGTAGAAGCTGGGCGAGCTTTTATTCAGCGTGTCAAAGCATCGATAGAGGCTACACACTGCCCCGAAGTTATTGGAGGAATAGGAGGGTTTAGTGGACTAATGCGATTACCAGCCGGACTGCGCAAGCCCGTGCTTGTTGCAGGAACTGATGGTGTCGGCACCAAGCTTGAGCTTGCTCAAAACTATCAATGCCATCGCGGTGTCGGAATCGATCTTGTAGCGATGTGCGTCAACGACGTGATCACCTGTGGTGCTACTCCGTTGTTCTTTCTTGACTATATAGCCACCGGTGTTCTAAGTCCGGACGCTATGGCTGAGGTAGTTGAAGGGATAGCCGATGGCTGCCGCCAAAGCGGTTGCGCTTTACTGGGAGGAGAAACCGCAGAGATGCCGGGTTTCTACCCCCAAGGGAGATACGATTTAGCTGGTTTCTGCGTCGCAGTCGTCGAAGAAGACAAATTGATCGGAGGGGATCGTATCACCCCCGGAGATCACATCATCGGTATCGCCAGCAGTGGAGTGCACAGCAACGGATTCAGTCTGGTAAGGAAGATTTTGGATCAAGTCAATGCTGATAGATCCACACGCTACGATCAGGGTAGACGCCTTTTGTTAAAAGATCTCCTCACCCCAACAAAGGTTTATGCTTCGCTTGTCCGACACTTACTAAACAACTCTGTGACCATCCACGGCATGGCCCACATCACCGGGGGCGGGCTGCCAGAGAATTTACCCAGATGTCTCCCAGAGGGTACAACCGCCCGCATCGATCCTAAGACTTGGTCACGCTCCCCGCTATTCCAGTGGCTTCAGGACACTGGTAATATTCTAGAGCGCGACCTTTGGCACACCTTCAACTTAGACATTGGTTTTTGTTTGGTCATACCAAACGAGGCCGAGAATCTAACACTTGAGCTATGCCATCGGCACGGCCATCGAGCATGGGTAATTGGGGAGGTCGTCACTGCATCATCAGTAAACAGTCAAGCTTTGGAAGGGATTCCTAGCTGATTGCGTCAACTTTCAACCTGATCGGGATTAGACCACTCCGCGAGAGAATTAACTTGATAATATTGAGGTAAGAGAGTTGTAGATTTCCCCGATAACAACGTTGACACATTGTTTTGTTTCTATGCCTTTTAATAAGCCTCAACGAGCTACTCGGCGTCGCTCCTCTGCTGGTCCGGTCCCCCCACGGCGTCCCCTTGAGCCTGGTTATAGCAACCGTCAAACCCCTCGACCGACCTTTCTAACGCTTCGCGATCATGGGAAAGTGTTTGTTGCAGACATGCCTCATCTCTCTGATGGCCAGCTTTCCCATGTAAGTAAAGAAGCCGATGAAGTGCTCGCTAGCCTCGAACGTCGCATCCAGGAGCTTGAACAAGAACTCAGTCACAGCCCTCAGGATCGGGATACCTTAATCAAGGCATCAACCAAGCGTGACATTACACGACGCTTTCTACGTGCAATCCAAGATGAACAGGAGCAACGGCGCAATAATCCTGCCGTTCGACATGCCGCAGGAGAGTCGCTTCCTAGGACGTTTCTTGAAGTAGCACGTCACCGTTTGCCAGGTGCCACATTCGACTCATTGCTCCAAGAGGCGCTAACTGCTTGTGAACAACAACAAGCTGCTGCCTCTCAATCAGTGGAATCGGCGGGCGAAAAAATAGTCTCAATTCGAAATGATGACGATAGCTTGCCTGTTGTAGTTAGTCCGACGCCTGAATCGATTTCTGAAGCTTGAAAGTATCTCTCAGCGGCTTTGAAAAGGATTAGATGGCATGCGCGTTACACACCTACTCCTTTCACGATCGAGCTCAATGCACTCGTCCTCAAGGAGATTCCACGTCAGTGCTCCTGCCACGTCTATAGCCTGCTTAGGCGTCCTAATACCAGGAATTGGGGTAGTTCCCTTGGCTCGACACCAGTTTAAAGCTACTTGAACCATAGGAACTCCTCGCTCTTTTGCGATGGCATAAACCAACTGCCGAATTCGAAAGCTGTCGGGCAAAAGACGTCGAAAAAGTTGTCGTCGCACCCAAGTTGTCGGCCGAGGTTCTCGGCCTGGTTCGCAACATAGCATCCCAAAAGCCAAGGGGCTGTAAGCCAATACCTCGATTCCCAGTTCGCTGCAAAGATCCAGGAGTTCTTGCGTTCGTGGTTCATCCGGCGAAACTAACGACCACTGAATCTGCACGCTACTTAGGCTGATGCCTCGTGCAATGAGCCGGTCATACATCCAGGCCAAGCGCTGCGGACCGATGTTCGACAAACCCAATTCTTCAACTTGTCCCTTCTGAACTAAGTCTCCTAAGCCATCGAGAAGTGCTACTTCTTGCCACGGAGCGTAGCGTGCCGTGCTCCAGTGCAACTGAACCCGTCTAAGATTACCGTTTAGGCGTTTCGCACTGGCAGCAAACGCTCTATCTAAACCCCTTCTCCCCTGGCGCCATGGAAAGGGGGCTAATTTCGTAGCCACTAACAAATGAGACCGACGGTGTGCTGGTAATGCGCTAATAAAACGGCCAAGTAGAGATTCACTGCGGCCATTCCAAAAACCGGTACCGTAAGAATCAGCTGTGTCAATCAAGTTAATGCCTGCATTCAAAGCCTGGCGAAACGTAGCGGCAAGCCGCATATCGTCTTTCTCAGGGTTGTAACCCCAAACAAAAGCATTGCCCCAAGCCCAGGTACCAAAACCAATACTGTTCACTTGGTACAATCCGCTGCCAGTCATGATCACTTTTCTAGATTAAATTTTCAATGCCTAACCCCAAAGCATTAGAGCGTTCTTCCAACCTTCCGACTCCGTCGACTCATAAAGACGACCGCAGTAAAGTCAAGCTAGTGCTCTGCAATCATTGCCAACGAACCGCCGATAATGGCATTCGTTGCATTGGTATGTGCGTTGCTGACAGCGATTACTAATACAAACCAGCATTAATTATTGACAATGGTTCCGGTTACGGTTTACCAGAGGAACTTAACTTTTGCATGCCACACTATTAAGGATGTAGGCTAGTTCCAAAGTTTTAGTAAGGGTAATCGCCAATACATTTACCAACTCCGAAAAGATTGTAGAACCATAAGTCAAGGCCTCTTATAGGTGTTAAGAAATCGCTCAGGTTGCTTTGCTTATCAATAATTCTGCTTGACTCCTTCAGTTAGGATGTGCCCTAATGACAAGATCTTGCAATAAAAAAGATAAGCAAATAGTATTTAATACTGCTGCGATTACAGCTAGCTAAAAAGCAACACAGCAAAAATGAGTTTTATCACTATTATTTATATTTTTTAACCATATTAGCTACCTAAGTATTTTTCTGAAACCAACCATAATTTTATTATTGCTCTAAGCAAGTCTTTGTTCTCATGGCTGATGCCTAACTCTTTAATGTTCTTATAATACCAAAAATTGGTACTAAATCTAATGCATAATAGCATACTAACTTTAATTAATAAAGACAAAAGCATAAAGATTTTTCAATAATAACAATCCTTAAATAGCAGTAACATTCTTTTAGCTCTCTTATTCATAAAGATATTACATATTTTTCTTTAAAAAGTTTACTTTTTAAAGAAAAATATTAAGTTCTATTAGGTAAACTTTAATAGAAAAAATATCTCTTTATTTATTAGTTAATAAGCTAGCAATTAATAATAAAAAACAAAAATAGTAGCTTTTATTATATTCTTTACAGCCATAATCTTTTTTCATTATTATGTATAATAAACACTTGCTTTTAATTTCAAGATCAAATATTAATACTTTAGACGAGAACTAACTATTAAAATCTAATTTAAGTTTTTTAACCTAAAATATATTGCGTATTTTCCCCTACAGTAACCTAGTACTGTAGTAGTGACTTAATCTTTCTCGCTTTTTCTAGCAACAAATAGCTACTCTTATTGGATAGAATGAATCATCCCACATCTTAAGAACTATCTGTCTTTATCGTTTAAAAAATGTTAATAAGCTGATAAACTAAATACTAATTTTAGTATTGATTTATCAAAATTTTCGCTTCTCTATAAACCAATTAATGAACTGCCACTTGGGATAAGAAGGTCGCAAAATCCTGCAAGACTAAATTTAGTAAAAAGAGAACTTATGTCTTTGAGTATCTAGCGGTAGCAATAAAAGTATGCAAATAAAGCAATAGATAGACAATAATAATTTCAGGGATTAAGTGTGACTGCCATGACGATATAGCAAGTAATTCAGCGATAAATTTAAGAAATAGTATAATGAAATGAAAAGCAAAATCAGGCATTGATAACTTAAAAGTTTGTAACCTAGTGTACCTGAAAAATCAAGTAGCTGGGACTCCAGTTGGTTGTCCCCATTCGCTTGATATTTATAATGCTTGTGAATCCCATTAATAGAAATGGGGTACAAGACAGACTTTAATATTGACTCCTATAGCAGGACCGAAGATAATTCAAGATGAGGTATCCTGACTAAATAGGCTGTGAACTCGATCCAAGTACACTCGACCTGGTTTGGTTCAATGTTTAAGTCGAGTGAGCAGCAAATAAGTATGATTGACCACCTCTCACGAAAAGAGACTTTCCATAAAAATATGGTTTATTTTCAATCAATTTATCTCTGCAGAGCATCAATTGCGAGGTCAAATAACCAAGACGCTTGCCAAGCAACAATTAAAGGAAAATGTAAAGATTATCACGAGAACTAGTAAAAACTGGTTTTTCCAAATATAAAAATCTTCTTTTTGTTTTTTGAAGCTCAAAAGTAGTATTCAAACAGAGATTTTCTAATGTCAAAGATCCTTGTAGGGATTGTCCTCGGTTTCCTGCTCTTCTCTAATCCGGGCACTAAACAGATCACGGCAGATCTTTTACGTGCTGCTGGTGATGCCATTGCCCCCGCAAAGGAAGGTAAAACACTGTGGGATCGAGTGAAGGATGCTGTGATGGAGAAGGTTTCGAACTAAAAATGAAGTCCTATTCTCTACCCCCGCTGCCCATGTCCCTTCCTATCTAAGCACTGCGTCAAGGCAAATAAAGTTCACTCTCCAATCCGCAGGATAAACTTGACACGTGACATCGACGGGGTGAAACGCACAACAATAGAATACCTATCGGACCGTCAAGACGCGTGCCAAAACGACGGTTAGCAGGCGTTTTCACATCTCCTGTGAGACGGTCATCTCGTAAATCGTAACCTTATGACCCCTTAGGGACGCTCATGCTCCCTTCTAATCGCTAGGAAGGTGAATTTGGGAGACTTTTCCCCAGGCGACTCATCAATGCCGGTTCACCTTTTATTCATCTTGCAGTGCCGTTAAACAAAAAATCCCCGAGAATTCATGACCTGTCAGTACTCTCAGGGATTTTCTCAAAGGCGGCACCCAGATTCGAACTGGGGATAAAGGATTTGCAATCCTCTGCCTTACCACTTGGCCATGCCGCCGCACAAAAATCACTACCCCCCAGACGGGACTGTATCAGTAATGGTCCTACTGCTCTTCTAGTGATTTGCAATGGCCATGGCGAAGATCTTATTGCTCTTCGTGTCCTTGAAGCACTGCATCGCCAGAGACCTCAACTTCTTTTAGAAGTTTTGCCTCTCTTCGGCTATGGCAGAATATTTGATGCAGCAGTTGCAGCAGGATGGCTCAATCGAATCGGACCTGTAGCAAATCTTCCGAGCGGAGGATTCAGCAATCAAAGCATTCGAGGCATGGTTCGGGATATTTGGGCAGGACTGCCGTTACTAAGCTGGTGGCAGTGGCAGTTAGTGAAACGGCAAGCTCGTCAACGACGTAGCGTGGTGGCCATTGGAGACGTACTCCCACTTCTAATGGCCTGGAGTAGTGGAGCTCCGTTCGGATTTATCGGCACCCCCAAAAGCGACTATACCTGGCGCAGTGGCCCAGGCCGGAGTTTGAGCGATCTCTATCACCAACTGAAGGGTAGTGAATGGGATCCATGGGAATGGATGCTGATGCGCTCAGAGCGTTGTCGACTGGTAGCGATGCGAGACCTAATTACTGCGCGTGGATTACGCCGTCATCGAGTTCCTGCTGTGGCACCAGGCAATCCAATGATGGATGGCCTTGAACTACGAGAAGTACCATCAGCTCTCAAGGGATGCCGAAGAATACTAGTTCTCTGTGGAAGTCGAATACCCGAAGCTCAAACTAATTTTGATCGCATCTTAAACGCGATCAGCCTAATGCACTCAGCCGTACCAATAGCCCTACTTGTAGCAATAGGCGGCCAGCCTTCCACAGAAAGCATGAGAGACATTCTTCAAAAACAAGGCTTCCGTCAGAGCTTGCCGCCATCTGATCAACTCGGAGCAGAGGCTTGCTGGGTCAAAGGACCCTGCATACTTTTAATCGGCCAATCCTGCTTCGACATTTGGAGCGGCTGGTCTGAAGTCGGCCTTGCGACTGCTGGAACTGCTACCGAGCAACTTGTCGGTCTCGGGATCCCAGCTCTCTCATCACCAGGCCCAGGACCCCAATTCAAAAAAAGCTTTGCTTATAGACAAAGCCGATTACTCGGCGGCTCAGTGCGTCCCTGCACAAGTCCAACCGAGATGGCCATAGCATTGGAATGCCTGCTTGCAGATGAGAATTTGCGACGGAAGTTGGGGTATATCGGCCGCCAGCGTATGGGAAGGTCCGGGGGAAGTGATCGACTTGCGACCATGTTACTTAACCGTTTGCATTAATACTGAAGGAACCGTAACAGAAAGCGATGGCTACTATTCAGGACCCTCTCTACGTAAAACTCTGCGCAAAACTCGCTAGCAAATTGAGTATCAGCCTGGCTAGTGCCAGAAACCAAGTGGATCAAGCAGCGGCTAAGGAGGGTAAACGCGATGTTCAAACGCGGCGAGCTCTTGTTCAGTCGATGCTGGATGCACTAGACAGAAGTGGCAATGACCGCGTCGCTAACCTCAATAGCCTGCTTAAAAACAGTGAAGGCAACGGTAACTTCATTCTCGAAGATTAATTGACACTGTCCGTATTTATCTGTATTCAATGCTCAAAGATTTGATTAAAACGCAGTCGATCTAGCTCGGCAATAACTGGAATACAGGCGAAACAGCGCTTTGCTAGATCCCAACGGCCTTCCCTACGCAACATTGTTTCAAGCCGATCCCGTGCCGGTAATAGGTGACGTACATCATTTGCTGCATAGGCGAGTTGTACGTCAGTTAGCTCTTCTACTCTTCCCCAGTCACTACTCTGCGCACCTTTATCCAGCTCTACTCCCACCAACTCCATTACCAGATCTTTCAGACCGTGTCGCGGAGTGTATGTCCGTCCCAAACGACTACCCACTTTGGTGCAAAACAAAGGCCGAACGGAGATTTCTAACCCGGTGGCAAGAGCAGCCACATCAAAACGAGCAAAATGAAACACCTTCTCCACGCTCGAAGCCTCAAACAGATGTTGGAGGTTTGGTGCATGGAGTTGACCAAGGCCGATGCGTACACAGGCGACATGATCTTGCGCGTCAGCGATCTGAACCAAACAAAGGCGATCCCTACCATGGATTAGTCCCATCGCTTCCGTATCAACCGCCAGGCAAGGCATTTGAAGGTAGCGCTCTGTCCAGGACTCATTTAAGTCCCCATCGAAAACAGCGAACTCGGCAGGAATTGAAAGGGAACCGGCCATAGAAGCAATGGATGGTGCCTATTAGTCTCGCTGGCAGAGGCACGGAAAACCTGAATTAACCCATCTGGAATTTCAAAATGAAATCAGTCCTGATAAGATTTAGCATCCTTCTCTTCCAAATCTCGATCCTAGAACCTTAGGTACTTAAAGTAACTCACCCTTTGGACTGTGATCTGGTGGTGTGTTGAATCTGTTGAGGTCTAATAGAAGGATGCGGCGGTATAACTACCTTTGTGAGACAAATTCAAGTTGCACCTTTTTAAGGCCGCACTCCAACAAGTGTCAGACTACCTTAAGCGACATAAGTCAGTCAACAACTGCACCTAGCACTATTGTTCGAGAGGATGTTAAGGGTCGGGTTTCACGTCTTTAACCAAGAGCGCATAACAAGGCAGGGCGACTGATGGACCCTTGACGCACGTAGCTAGGTTATCCCTAACCGATTCGCAGCGTACTCTTCTAGAAAGGAGGAACTGCTTCGGGCGATCCATGCCTTCAGGCTTCCAATCAATCCTGCTGCTCACTATCTTAATAACGATTGGGCTCGTGTTCTTCCTACGTGCTGCCACCAAAGATCGCACCACAGTGGTAGACATCACATCTCCTCAATCTCCACTGACGGTTCTGGAAGGATTAAGCACCTGGCTGGAACAACGTGGCTGGAATCGTGATGGTGGCGATGCTGAGAAACAGGTTTTGCGTTTTCGTGGTCGCGTGGCCTCTAGCCAAGCCTTAGCCATTTTACTGTCCATTTTGGGCACCATTGGCTCTTGCTGTTTTGGATTGGTGTTACAGCAACTCATACCCCAGCTGGGCGGGTGGCCGCTACTTCCCTTGATTGGTCTAGGCCCCCTTGCTGGTCTAGTTTACAATCGCCGAGCAAATCGGACCGAGTCCCTAGAACTTCAATTACTAGAAACTCCGCCCCAGGGAGGTAGTTCCTTAAGGCTACGCGCACACCGGGATGAATTAATTGTGATCGAGCTAGAACTTGCGGAGGTGCTCCAACTCGCCAGTGATGGCTCCTTATTATCATCACCAATCTGAAATATGCTTTTGCTTGGTCAGATGCATCTTGTAAAACTCACTATTCCACTCATAATTAGCTTTCTATCTGTGATCAACCTTAGCAACGACCCAGACCCAGGCTAAAAGTCAACAAAATTGGCTCCCTGCAGAGAAGCCAATACCTCCGCAGCGTCGTATTGAGAATGCAAAGCGATGCCCTCCTGTAGCTGACCCAGATCCTCTACTTGGTCGCCGCACCAAAAAACAAGGACAATGGTTAGGTGCAGAGTAAGTACGGCCCGATCTTCCCATCGTAGTAATGGCTGGTCACGCTGACTCTCAAAATATGATCAGTGCTGGGACACCTGGTTATGCAGTTAGTGTTCGCCGACAGCTACCGATAGATCGCTCC
Organism: Synechococcus sp. M16CYN; assembly: GCF_040371545.1. Classification (NCBI taxonomy): domain Bacteria; kingdom Bacillati; phylum Cyanobacteriota; class Cyanophyceae; order Synechococcales; family Synechococcaceae; genus Synechococcus; species Synechococcus sp. M16CYN. The sequence goes on along the minus strand of NZ_AP029048.1, from coordinate 1,014,937 downwards.
ATGCGTGACGAGCTCTATTGGAATCTTAAGGCGCAGAACGCTATTGTTCATCTCGGCCAAAAGCAAGGCCTCAATATCATCTCTTACACCCCTTCCCAACGAACCATTTGGGATGATAAAGACCCGCAGACTAATTGGTCGCAGGCCAGTCTGCTATCTAGCAAGGGACATTATGTAATCGAAATTCACTTCGATGCCTATAGCCCCCATGGCTCCGGATCGGGATTAATACCAGCGATTAATCGCCCTCTCAACACCGTGGATGAATCCCTTGCTCAATCTTTTGGGCGCTTTCCCAGACTCTTTCGCGGGGGTCTTGGGGGTCCCTTGCGAGGTATCGGCATTCTTGAACTTGGTATGCTCCAACCTCCTCTAGAAGAAAAGCTTCGCAACATTGAAACGCGGGCCCAAACAATTGAGTGCTTAGGTTTCCGCGTTGTCAATGCTCTTGTCAAAGGCATTAATCAATCGCCTGATACGGCCGGCAGCGCTCGTCTAAAGACGTATCGCTCAACCAGTCCTGGGGCGTAGTAAAAAGGTCGGTTAACAAAGCTTCCCGAGAGCCTGGCTCAGCCGTGTAACCGTACTCCCAACTCACAAGCGGAGGGAGTGACATCAAAATCGATTCGGTTCGGCCATTGGTCTGGAGTCCAAAAATTGTTCCCCGATCCCACACCAGGTTGAACTCCACATATCGGCCACGACGATAAAGCTGAAACTTCCTTTCTCGATCGCTGTGGCTTATTGCATAACGCTTCTCAACGATCGGTGCGTACGATGGAAGAAAAGCACGACCGTTAGCCTGCCCGAGCGCGAAAAGCTGCTCCCAGCTTAATGAGCTATCACCGAGTTCTGAGGAGATTCTTGCGGCTACTCCGTTCGGATTCTGGCCTTTGTAGAGAGTGCCTCCCGAATCTTGATAGTCGTAGAAGATCCCACCAACGCCACGGGTTTCGCCACGATGTTTCAAATAGAAATATTCATCACACCAAGGTTTGAATACCTTATGAAGGTTTGGATGAACTGAGTCGCAAGCCTGCCGGTAGGTAAGATGGAAATGGCGGGCATCTTGCAAAAAAGGGTAGTAAGGCGTTAGGTCGGCCCCACCACCGAACCACCAAACTGGTCCAGCCTCGAAGTAACGGTAGTTGAGATGAACTGTGGGAATGTAGGGGTTACGCGGATGTAGCACCATAGACGTGCCCGTAGCAAACCAGGGGTGTCCCTCCGCTTCTGGGCGTTGCTTGAGAATTGAGGGCGGCAACTCTTTCCCCTGAACCTCTGAGAAATTCACGCCTCCCTGCTCAAAAATGCGTCCCTCGCGCATCACACGGGAGCGACCACCTCCTCCCTCAGGGCGGATCCAAATCTCTTCTGCAAATCGCCCTCCCCCATCCAGTGTCTCAAGACCCGCGCAGATTTCATCTTGCAATCCCATAACCATCGCCCGGACACGATCACGCGAATCCTTTGGGAGGACTTCCAGTTGAGGTGTCGACTTCCCTGTCTCCTTGCGTCCTAGAACGCGGCAAATCAAGGAGCGAACCATGCCTTTAGATTGAGTATAGATAATAAAACCTAAACAAGTCGGCTTAGCTCTAGACAAGACCTCGTGAAGGTCTGTTATGGGAAGCGCTCCTAAGATTCGCACTGAACTTGAGCAGCGGATGACTTCGGCCGAGCAGGCGACCAGCGCCCTCGAACAGGTAAGAGATTTGGGCAGCGGCAAAACGGCACTGGAACTTGGTTGGATTAATCAAATCCGCATCACCCCTCCGCGCGCAGTCTTTCGGTTAAATTTGCCTGGTTTTGCCCAAAGTCAGCGCAACCGTATTGTTTCAGAAGCTCGTGAAGCTCTACTCAGTCTTAGCGGGATTGATGAGGTGCAAATCGAAATCGGACAACCTTCAATTCAAAGAGGAGGCATTGGGCAATCTGGTCATGGCCAACTCGCTGAACGCCAGGCTGTTCCAGGCGTTCGTCAAGTGATTGCCGTCAGTAGTGGTAAAGGCGGAGTCGGCAAAAGCACAGTTGCTGTGAACCTCGCGTGTGCTCTGGCACAGCAAGGCCTGCACGTTGGGCTCTTGGATGCCGATATCTACGGGCCCAATACGCCCACTATGCTAGGAATTGTCGACCAAGCACCCGAAGTCACAGGCAGCGGCGACACGCAACGTATCAAACCGATTGAAAGTTGTGGTATCGCCATGGTGTCCATGGGACTGCTAATTGATAAACACCAACCGGTGATCTGGCGCGGCCCCATGCTCAATGGAATTATCCGTCAATTCCTTTACCAGGCTGAGTGGGGTGAGCGAGATATTCTTGTGGTGGATTTACCCCCAGGTACAGGTGATGCGCAACTTTCTCTCGCACAATCCGTACCAATGGCTGGGGTTGTGATTGTCACGACGCCTCAGCTGGTGTCATTACAAGACGCCCGCCGTGGCCTAGAGATGTTCCGGCAGATTGGAGTTCCTGTACTTGGGGTGGTTGAAAATATGAGCATGTTTATCCCACCCGACATGCCAGATCGCCATTACCCTCTGTTTGGCAGCGGGGGAGGGCGTCGCCTTTCAGAAGACTACGAGATCCCCTTATTAGCCCAAGTCCCAATGGAGATGCCTGTGCAAGAAGGAGGCGATAGCGGCCGTCCAATAGTTATCGGCTGCAGCGACTCAGCCAGTGCTTTGGAATTTCGTGTCCTTGCTGAACGGGTTATTCGACAGGTGAGCTCGCCAGCCTGAGCATGTTTGTCAGGAGTCACTTCCGAAAACCACAGAGAGAATGGGTTCTTTGGGGAGTGCCTATCGGTATGACCGCCGTCGCTGGATTTCTTATTGCGAGCACACAGCGCCAGGCAGACTATGCCGACTGGTATCACCACTGGATTACGGCAGGATTCGGCGCTTCAGTGGCATTGAGCCTAGAGCGACTACCGCTGAAGCATCTCAAACCTCTCCTTATTCCGATTTATGGACTGACTGTGGCTAGCCTTGTGGCTGTGCGGCTCGTAGGCACGACCGCACTTGGAGCTCAGCGCTGGATCAGTATCGGAACCGTTCATATCCAACCCTCAGAATTTGCCAAAATCGCTGTAACTTTGTTGCTGGCCGCTGTGCTCTCGAAGCATCCAGTAAAGCAACCAACTGACCTATTACGCCCCTTTGGAGTGATTGCGCTTCCGTGGCTTCTGGTGTTCATCCAGCCTGATCTTGGCACATCTTTGGTCTTCGGAGCCTTGATGTTAACAACGCTCTATTGGTCAGGAATGCCGATTGAGTGGGTCGTTTTACTGCTCTCCCCTCTGATTACAGCCCTACTTGCAGGCATCTTACCCTGGATGATAGCCCTATGGATTCCTCTTGCGGCACTCTTAGCTTATCGATCTTTTTCTCGGAAACGCTTCACCGCTGTAGTCACTATTGCCATTCACGGGGCCATGGCAAAGGTTACTCCATGGCTTTGGATGCATGGCTTGAAGGATTACCAACGAGACAGGCTCGTGTTGTTTCTCGATCCCAGCCAGGATCCTTTAGGGGGTGGATACCATCTTTTGCAAAGCATGGTTGGCATTGGATCCGGCGGCCTTGTTGGAACAGGACTACTCCAGGGTCAGCTGACAAAACTAAGGTTCATTCCCGAACAACACACCGATTTCATTTTCAGTGCCCTCGGGGAAGAAACCGGTTTCATCGGATGCCTTCTTGTCATTCTTGGTTTTGCCCTACTAATGACACGTCTGCTTCAAGTTGCCCGAAATGCACGCTCTGATTTTGAGTCACTCGTGGTTGTTGGTATCGGAACAATGCTGATGTTTCAGGTGGTTGTAAACATCTTCATGACTATCGGTCTCGGTCCTGTTACGGGAATTCCCTTGCCGTTCCTGAGTTATGGACGCTCTGCGATGGTTGTGAACTTTGTTGCCCTTGGTTTGTGTCTATCGGTATTACGACAAAGCCGCCGCCCCTTTGCTGGCCTTCGTTGAACTCACCCACCTTCACCGAACTGCGTGAACGACTTGCAGAGGGAGTTCCTCCTGGACAATGCGACGAGATTGGCGTTCGTCGGTTGTGGCGGGCTGCCTTGGACACACTTCAACAAGAGCTCATTCGTCTTAATGTCACGCAAGGGATGTGGCTAGCTGCTCCTCTTCCAGCTCTTCATGAACCTCAACTGCTCCAGCATCTGCAGGGATGGGTTTGGGCACCTGAACACCTTAACCGGCTTAAAAGAAGAATCATTGCTCTGCCCGATCATCTGGGGGGTAATAAAACAGTAAGGGCCCAAGCTCAGGGTGGTTCTCTTCTCAACTATCAGTGCTTGGCGTTGCTTCCTGACGATGGTCACGATCCTGTGTTAATGGTGATTACGCCCACCCTCCAGGTGGTCGTGGCGCTGCATGGCGAACCCCAGCAACGTCAACTGCTGATGCGCTGCGATCCCGCCAGCCTAGGTGAGGTCTTAGCGTTTCTAGAACGTCGCTTAGAAGAACAGTCGCCCAAACAAGCGGAACAGCTCCATATTGCCCTTGAATCACTCGGGCCATTGCACAGCGACAAACAACTGAACGAGCGGTTTTGGTCTACTCTAGCAGAACGTCTCGCGGTATCAGAACCAGAGTCAATAATTAGGCCAGCGATGCCACCAAAGGTCAAGCTCCAAAATGGATCGGATGACCTCGACCTACTAGAAGCTCTAACCCACGAAGTACGGACACCCTTGGCCACGATCCGCACATTGATCCGCTCATTGTTGCGGCGTAAGGATTTACCCGATTTGGCCATACAACGACTGCAGCAAATCGACGTCGAGTGCAATGAGCAAATCGACCGGTTTGGCTTAATTTTTCACGCTGCTGAGTTGCAAAGGCAACCTACAGAGACCATTCTAGCTCGCACGAATCTAGAATCGATTCTCGAAGCCTTAGCCCTAGCATGGAGCGAGCAACTCAAGCGACGAGGAATTCGTCTAATTCTTGATTTGGATCATAATTTACCTGCGGTACTGAGCGACTCCCGCCGATTAGAGGCCATGTTGGGCGGTTTGATTGACAGGAGCAGCCGTGGCCTTCCTACAGGAAGCAAGCTAAAACTAGGCCTTCAGGCTGCTGGACTCCGTGTGAAGCTTCAACTCCATGTTGTTTTACCCAACAGCATAAAAAACACACCGACCTCAGCATCAACTCGAGAAAAGCTCGGAACACTTTTAAGCTGGGACCCAACTACAGGCAGCCTCCAACTCAGTCAGGATGCCACGCGTCGCATGATGGCTAGTCTTGGTGGTCATTACAGACCCCGACGTGATCGAGATCTTACTGTTTTTTTTCCTATTGACGGCAACTCCGATTGAGCAAGACGCAACAGCGAGTTGTTCAAGCGTGTGAAGCTTGTCGTCGACGTCTGAGTCGAGACCAAGTCATGATGCTAGCTTTCGGCCGTATCGGCCAGTCTGGACTTTCGAAACCATGACAGCATCGGCTTTGAACGGTCAACTCCCTCAATATATCGCCAGTACAGGGGGTTTACTTAACTCTGCAGAAACAGAGGAAAAGTACGCTATTACCTGGACCAGTAATTCAACTCAGGCTTTCGAGCTACCTACAGGTGGTGCTGCCATGATGAATACCGGCGAGAATTTAATGTACTTTGCCCGCAAGGAGCAGTGCCTTGCGTTAGGCACCCAGTTGCGTACCAAATTCAAACCTAGAATGGAAGACTACAAGATTTACAGGATATATCCGGGTGGTGATACGGAATTCCTACATCCCAAAGATGGTGTTTTCTCCGAAAAGGTGAATGAAGGGCGTTCTATGGTTGGTCATAACTCACGCCGCATCGGTCAGAATGTGAACCCATCTACAATCAAATTCAGCGGTCGCAACACCTACGAAACTTGACTTCTGCGGTACTGCCTGGGGGTTTTAGACTCTAGCTCCCAGGACGGGTCCAAAAAGATGCATGTTCAGTCCTGATCGCAACACCTTTCACAGAGCCGTAGCCAGCGGCGCCAACTTGATTCCTCTAGCTAAGAGCTGGCCGGCGGATCTCGAGACTCCACTCACCGCTTGGATCAAGGTGGGGGCAGGCCGCCCGCCTGGAGTCTTGCTAGAGTCCATCGAAGGGGGTGAAACTCTCGGTCGATGGAGCGTGATAGCCAGTGATCCACTCTGGACAGCGTCAGCTCGAGGGAACCGCCTAGTTCGGCGCTGGCGCGATGGCCGTGAAGACAGCCTAGAAGGTAACCCGCTTGAATCCCTGCGTACTCGTCTACGGTCATATCGATGCGTCAGCTTGCCGGGACTACCTCCATTGGGCCAAATTTACGGCATGTGGGGCTATGAACTTATCCGATGGGTTGAGCCCTCTGTACCTGTTCATCCAAGGCTAAGCACCGATCCTCCAGATGGAATTTGGATGATGATGGACGCGATTCTGATCTTCGATCAGGTGAAGCGACAAATCACAGCAGTGGCTTTCGGTGATCTCATCAATGAGCAGAACGAAGAAAAGGCCTGGCAAAAAGCTATGGCTCGAATAGAACGGCTGCGCAAGCGCATGGATGCCCCACTGCCAGTGACAGAGCCATTAAATTGGAGTACCAACGCCCGCTCTTTACCTGATATAACCAGCAACCGCAGCCAGGCTGAATTTGAAACAGCAATCAACACTGCCAAGAACCATATAACAGCAGGGGATGTCTTCCAGTTGGTCATTAGTCAGCGCTTTGAAACACAAGTGTTTCAAAGCTCCTTAGAGCTGTACCGAAGCCTCCGGATGGTTAACCCCTCGCCCTACATGGCGTTCTTCGATTTCGGTGATTGGCAGCTGATCGGATCGAGTCCAGAGGCGATGGTACAAGCAGAACAAGTAGCAAATGGAATTCAAGCTAACCTGCGTCCGATTGCCGGTACGCGTCCCCGTGGGGAAACTTCGCAAGAAGACAGTGAACTGGAGGTAGATCTGCTAGCGGATCCCAAAGAGCGTGCCGAACACGTAATGCTCGTTGATCTGGGCCGAAACGATCTTGGCCGTGTCTGTCGGCCAGGCAGTGTTTTCGTTAAAGATTTGATGGTGGTTGAGCGGTATTCACATGTCATGCATATTGTTAGTCAGGTGGAAGGACGCCTCGATCCAAACCGTGACGTTTGGGATCTCCTAATGGCCTCTTTCCCCGCAGGCACTGTGAGCGGCGCGCCAAAAATTCGCGCCATGCAGCTGATCTATGACCTGGAGCCGGATGCCCGAGGCCCCTATTCAGGAGTTTATGGTTCCGTCGACCTGGCGGGAGCCCTCAACACCGCCATTACTATTCGCACAATGGTGGTGCAGCCAAATAGTACAGGTGGGTGTCGCGTAAAAGTTCAAGCTGGTGCCGGCGTGGTTGCCGATTCCAAACCAACGGCGGAGTTTGAAGAGACACTTAATAAAGCTCGCGCCATGCTCACCGCTCTTGCCTGTTTAAATCCGGTGGGATTATGACTTCCTCTTTGTTACTGAAAGGCTTTGAAGTCGAACTGTTTACAGGCCTACCCTCCGGGCAAAATGTCGGCATTGCAAGTGAAGTTGCTGATGCTCTCGATGACTTTGTTACCGAACCAGACCGTCGCAATGTGGAGTACATCACAGCGCCAATCGCTGATTATCAGCAACTCAATGAGGCACTTCTACGACCTCGTCTACGTTTGCGAACTTGGCTCGCTAGGCGAGATCTCACTTTACTTCCAGGTAGCACTCTTAGTCTTGGAGATAGCAGTCGCTTCGAACGCTCCGATCCAACGAATCCTTACCACGATCTAATCGAGTCGGCCTACGGCACCCGTGTGGTGACAGCGAGCATTCACATTAATCTGGGAATCACTGATCCAGACTGGTTGTTCGCAGCTGTACGTCTGGTGCGCTGTGAAGCAGCCCTTTTGCTTGCGCTCAGCGCCAGTTCACCATTTTTAGACGGGCGTGCAACTGGGCATCATTCCCAACGTTGGCAACAGTTCCCTCTCACGCCGGCACAAGTACCACTTTTTCGTAATCACAGCCATTACATCGATTGGGTTCAAGAACAATTGGCTTCTGGTGCCATGCAGAATGAACGACACCTTTGGACATCTGTCCGACCCAATGGTCCAAATCGTCCCCATGAATTAAATCGAGTCGAACTACGAATTTGCGATCTAGTTACCGACCCTGCTGAGCTCCTTGCCATCACGGCACTAGTCGAACTAAGACTGCTACTTCTAAAGGACAATCGCGAGAGTCTCGACCCTCTTTTTAGCAGCTCTCTTTCCACTGAAGAGTTGGCAGCACTCAGCGATGCTAACGACGCTTCCGTTGCATACTCGAGTCTTAATGCCGAGCTCCATGGCTGGAAAGACGGTCAGCGCATCCGCTGCCGAGATTGGATACAAACGCTGATTGATGACGTAACTCCCCTGGCTTCAACACTGAATCTTGAACAGGTACTGACACCGCTCCATGCTGTCCTCAAGAGTGGAAACCAAGCTATGCGCTGGGTTGAAGCCTATGCGGAAGGCCATCAAATCTCGGAACTTCTACAGACGGCAATTGCTGAAATGAAAGAGCAAGAAAAAGCAAGACTCACAGCAGGCCTCTCTTTGGGATGATCATGGTCAACCCCGAGCAGCATGGAATCTTCATGCCCGAACCTACTGCCCATGCACTCCGAGGCAAGCAGCCTAAGAGGAACAGGGATAGTGGTGTGGTTTCTAATGCTGGGCGATTGCTACAGAACCGTCTAGCACTGGTAGAAGATCTATGGCAAACCGTCCTTCGTAGTGAATGCCCGCCTGATCAAAGTGCTCGTCTATTGCGACTCAAACAGTTGAGTGATCCTGTTGCTCTTGAAGGAAGGGGAGGCAACAGTGTAAGCGAAGCCATTATCGAACTGATCCATGCCATGGATCTATCAGAGGCAATTGCAGCGGCTAGGGCTTTCTCATTGTATTTTCAGCTGATCAACATTCTTGAGCAACGCATCGAAGAAGACAGCTATCTCGACAGCCTTAGTCCTCAGAAACCAGCAAAAGGCGAAAAAAGGGAAGTTTTTGACCCATTTGCACCACCGTTAGCAAACCAGGCAGATCCGGCCACATTCGGCGAGCTGTTTGAGCGCTTGCGACGCATGAACGTACCGCCGGCTCAGATAGAAGCCCTACTCCAGGAGTTAGATATCAAACTGGTATTTACGGCTCATCCTACGGAAATTGTTCGCCACACCGTTCGTCACAAACAGCGACGGGTGGCCAACCTTCTTCAACAACTACAGTCTGATGCGCCCTTGGCGCACCGAGTTAAGGACGGTTTACGCCAACAACTTGAAGAAGAAATCCGCCTTTGGTGGCGTACTGATGAACTCCATCAGTTCAAACCAACGGTACTAAACGAAGTGGATTCGACTCTTCACTACTTCCGACAGGTGTTGTTTGATGCAATGCCTCAGCTACGTCGTCGACTCACTTCTGCCTTACTCAGTCACTACCCCGACGTACAGGTCCCGCAAACGTCGTTCTGTACATTCGGATCTTGGGTTGGCTCTGACCGAGATGGTAATCCCTCCGTGACACCTGACATTACCTGGCGCACTGCCTGCTATCAGCGTCGGCTCATGCTCGAACTGTATATTAACTCCGTACAAGCTTTACGTGATCAACTAAGTATCTCGATGCAGTGGAGCCAGGTGGCGCCCTCCTTGCTCGAATCACTGGAGATGGACCGGCTGCGTTTCCCAGAAATCTATGAGCGTAGAGCCACTCGCTACCGACTTGAGCCCTATCGCCTCAAACTAAGCTATATCTCGGAACGATTGGAGCGTACTCTCAAACGTAACGATCAGCTTTCAGATGCTGGATGGCAGAGCCCGAAGAATGCTATTCCAACAGACGGGCCTTCCAGGCTGGGAGCGCTGCACTACACCTCAATCGATCAGTTTAGAAATGATTTGGAACTGATTCGCAATAGTTTGATTAGTACTGGGCTGTCTTGTGAGCAACTCGATACTCTGCTTCATCAAGTGCATATCTTCGGCTTTTCACTAGCCAGTCTTGATATTCGGCAGGAGAGTACTCGACACAGCAACGCTATCGACGAACTCACGCGTTTCCTCGAGCTACCACAACCCTACAACGATATGGAAGAGCCTATGCGAGTGGCCTGGCTATTGGAGGAGCTTCGTACTCGACGACCTCTAATTCCAACGGCAGTTCACTGGTCTGAGACTACCGCAGAAATCATTGCCGTCTTCCACATGTTGCGTCGACTTCAGGAGGAATTTGGCCAACGGATTTGCCACTCTTACGTGATCTCAATGAGTCATACGGCTTCCGATTTATTAGAGGTTTTACTACTTGCGAAAGAAGCGGGTTTGGTGGATCCATCTGCTTGCAAAGCGTCTCTTCTGGTGGTACCACTATTCGAAACCGTGGAGGATTTACAGCACGCTCCTGCCGTTATGAACGAGCTGTTTAATACATCCCTTTATAAGGATCTTTTGCCTAGGGTGGGAATGCGGAGCCAGCCTTTACAGGAGCTAATGCTCGGCTACTCCGATAGCAACAAAGATTCTGGCTTTCTATCGAGTAACTGGGAAATCCACCAAGCTCAAATTGCACTCCAGGAGCGAGCTAGTCGGCAGGGTATCGCCTTGAGGTTATTCCATGGACGCGGTGGCTCGGTGAGCCGTGGTGGCGGTTCGGCTTATCAAGCCATCCTCGCCCAACCCAGCGGCACACTGCAAGGCCGCATCAAGATCACAGAACAAGGTGAGGTACTCGCTTCTAAGTACAGTCTGCTGGAACTCGCTCTCTATAACCTCGAGACTATTACGACAGCAGTTGTGCAGAACAGTTTAGTAACCAATCAGCTCGATGCGACCCTAAGCTGGAACCAAGTGATGAATCGACTTTCGGCACGCTCACGTGAACACTACCGCGCCTTGGTCTACGATAACCCTGACTTGGTGGCTTTTTTCCAACAGGTAACACCGATTGAGGAGATCAGCAAGCTACAGATTTCCAGCCGGCCAGCCCGTCGTAAAACCGGAGCAAAGGACCTTGCGAGTTTGCGGGCTATTCCTTGGGTATTCGGCTGGACTCAGAGCCGCTTCCTGCTTCCAAGTTGGTTCGGCTTTGGTACAGCCCTAGCCGAAGAGGTTAAAACGGACCCCGACCAACTAGATCTTCTACGCCGATTGCACCAGCGTTGGCCCTTTTTCCGGATGTTGATCTCCAAAGTGGAGATGACCCTCTCAAAAGTGGATCTTGACCTAGCCCACCACTATATGAACAGCCTTGGGAAATTAGAACAACGCAAAGCTTTTGAAGCGATCTTCCGGATCATTGCCCAGGAGTATTCCTTAACACGAAGACTTGTCTTAGAGATTACCGGACAACCCCGATTACTTGGGGCGGATCAAGAACTACAGCTCTCTATAGACTTGCGTAATCGTACGATCGTCCCGCTGGGATTTCTCCAGGTTGCCCTTCTGAAACGACTGCGGGATCAAAACCGTCAACCACCCATGAGCGAAAGTCCAGGAGCACCAACAGGGGATACTTGTATCCGTACTTACAGCCGCAGTGAGCTTCTGCGTGGGGCACTGCTCACATTGAACGGCATTGCTGCTGGTATGCGCAACACCGGCTGAACCTTGCTCCCCTTCCTTCGACAACCAGCAGCAGCCCCAAAGCTCCCAAGCGGATACAGGCTCGATACAACGACGGCTCCCTCACCAACCTCTATCAACCGGTTGCTGCGTGCATGCCAAGAAGCCACTCACGACGAAGCAAGATGGCCCCTTGCCCTTGAGCGCAGCCTATGGCAAATCAGCATAATCGAGGAGGCCGGAGAAGAGCTGGTCGGTTTCGTACGAGCCACAAGCGATTTAGCCCTTAATGCCAATCTTTGGAATCTTGCGGCGCGACCAGGCCCTGATCAACCAGATTTGTTTGCTGTACTCGTTCATCGGGCTCTTCACACTCTACGTCAGGACCTTCCGGGATGTAGTTTTTCTGTATTAGCACCATCGGCTGCTCTTAGCGCCCTGCGGTCTAATGGCTTTGTGATTGACCCGAATGGCATCCGCGCAATGGGACTCAAATTAAACTAGGTCGTAGTCGACAAAATACGAGCATGGAGGGACTCGAACCCCCGCCCCTCAGAACCGGAATCTGATGCTCTATCCAACTGAGCTACATGCCCACTGATCGGTTTAAAACCGTAGTAGAAGATCGGCTAACAGACCCATCTTTGAGAGGTACCTTACCCAAGCATCGCTTCATCACCCATACGGCTAAATAAACTTCAATTGCGGGGGTTCCGGAATTACTCCGTTTTGCAATTGAAATTGACCGAGTCACGTTTGTTAATCATTGGTCCTAATGGCATCGGTAAGTCGAATCTACTAGAAGCAGTAGAATTGCTTGGCAGCTTACGCTCCCATCGCTGCAATCAAGATCGTGACCTCATACAGTGGAATGCCCAAGTAGCCTTGCTTCAAGCTGATGTGGGTGACGATGATCACTTGGAACTGAAATTGCGTCGCAGCGGTGGTCGCCAAGCACGGCGCAACGGTAAAATTCTAGAGCGACAGGCCGATCTGGTTGGTCCCTTGAGCTGCATCAGCTTCAGTGCACTCGATCTTGACCTTGTTCGTGGTGAGCCTGCCCTACGCCGTCAATGGCTTGACCGCATTGTTTTACAAATTGAACCTATCTATGCAGATTTGATTAGCCGATACAACCGGTTATTAAGACAAAGGAACCAGCTGTGGCGTAGCTATGGGCAAAGTATATCAGAACGCAATGGCCTTCTCGATGCCTTCGACGTTCAAATGGCACTTATCAGTACACGCATTCATCGTCGTCGTCGCAGGGCGTTACATCGCTTGGAACCGATTGCTCAGCGATGGCAATCGCATTTGAGCAGTGGCAAAGAACTCCTCCAACTCCGCTATCAGCCTGGAAGCCGACTAGAAGGAGAAGAAGCAGAAGAACCCTGGCGTATGGCGATTGCAGAGCAACTCCGCAACCAAAGGACGGAGGAAGAACGTTGGGGCAATTGTCGCATTGGACCGCATCGAGATGAAATCGCGATGGTTTTGGGGAATAACGCTGCGCGACGTTTCGGTTCAGCTGGTCAGCAGCGCTCTCTTGTGCTGGGACTTAAGCTGGCCGAACTGGAGTTGTTAACCGAACTTTGTAAACAACCGCCACTTCTATTACTTGATGACGTTCTCGCTGAACTGGATCCCATTCGACAACAACTCTTACTAGAAGCGGTGGGGAATGATCACCAATGCTTGGTGAGTGCCACGCATCTTGATGGCTTTCATGGCGGTTGGCGTCAAGGGGCTCAGATTTTCGGAGAAAAAGAACTTAGAGATGGATTCAATGTCGGATAGTCTCTTCACTTGTTTTTCATTTTTCGCCTGATGGAGCAGAGCTTGTCTGCCCTGCATCCCCACCCGGGACGGGGGGACACCACGCTTCAGACCACCGACATGGTTGGTAAGCATTGCATTCTCGAGCTGTATGAGTGTGATCCCAGCCGGCTCAACGATGAATCTTTCCTACGAAATAGCATCGCGATAGCTGCGAAACGTGCTGGTGCAACGCTGCTCAATTTAATTGCCCACCGTTTTGAGCCTCAAGGAGTGACCGGGTTGGCTCTTCTAGCTGAATCCCACATTTCGATCCACACTTGGCCCGAATCCGGGTATGCGGCTGTAGACGTATTCACCTGTGGTGATCACACCATGCCAGAACAGGCCTGCGCCGTGCTTTGTGAATCTCTGTTAGCTAAGCGCCACGTTCTGAGAAGCTTTCTCCGGGAAACCCCCATTAAGATAGCCACCAGGACTCGCGAACCTTCACCTGTCTAGATCACCACTTGGCCTTCACCTCAGTAAACACAACACAAAGACCTTTTAACGATGTTACTGCTGTTGGGAGGGTGGCTGAAGAGCGGCACCAGTTCGAACGGTGCTTTGTTGATGACGATTCAGCTTGCCACTCACCAACCCTTCAAGATCTAGACTAACCGAGATAAATCCAATGGACCGGAAGAATTTTACTAAACCATCGGTCTGTGATAAGGCTAAAACAACATCAATCTGCTGGCTAGGCACTTCGATGCGTGCTTCAAGACCATTACTGCGAACCCGAACACTGGTCAGGCCCCGAGCGGTCAGCCACGCTTCGGCCCGGCCGACCTGATAAAGGCGTTCTGCCGTGATAACCTGCCCATAAGGAAAGCGCGACGACAAACAAGGCTGAGCTGGCTTGTCCCACCATGGGAAACCCAAAGCCTGAGAGATCCGTCGTACCGTCATCTTATCGATACGGAGCTCCGCTAGGGGAGAACGCGAGCCGGCCTGATGGGCCGCTTTAATTCCTGGCCGATAATCATTAAGATCGTCTAGGTTTACACCGTCGACCACTTGCATAGCACTGTTAGCTGTAGCTATTAGCTTGAGATGGCGATGCAATTCCTTTTTGCAAGCGAAGCAACGGTCAATAGGATTGTTACTGTAATTGGGATCCTCAAGTTCAGAGGTAATCAGCTCCTGATGACGTATTCCCAACCAACCCGCTTGATAACGAGCTTCTTGCAGTAGATGAGGAGCCAAAGCGGGAGAAACCCCCGTCACGGCTAGAGCAGAGTCGCCTTTGCACTCGTACGCAATGGCTGCCACCAGAGTACTGTCTACCCCTCCCGAATAAGCGATGCAAAGCGATGAGTGTTCTTGCATCCAGTCGCGAAGATTTGCAAGCACTTGCTTCTCTTTATTTGGTAATAACTTCTGCAATCGGAACATCAGCAAATGAAATCGAACAATGTCGTTAGGCTCCAACGGTAGGAGCCGACTCCATGCCACAAAGCATCGGCATTGTCACCGCCGCAGGCAGTCGCGAACGCAGCCACGGTCAGCTGCATATCTACGACGGAGATGGAAAAGGTAAAAGTCAAGCAGCCTTAGGAGTAGTTCTTCGAACAATCGGTCTCGGTATTTGCGAACGACGGCGCACACGTGTACTACTGCTTCGCTTTCTCAAAGGGCTTGATCGCGCCTACGATGAAGACGCCGCGATCGAAGCTCTGCAACAAGGCTTTCCTCACCTCATCGATCATTTGCACACTGGCCGCGCGGACTACTTCACAGCGGATGAATCCACACGCTTTGATCGAGATGAAGCTCAGCGTGGCTGGGTAATTGCGAAGGGGGCAATAGCCAGCGCCCTCTATTCCGTAGTGGTTCTCGATGAACTCAACCCAGTTCTAGATCTAGGTTTGCTCGATGTCGACGACGTGGTGCACACTCTGAGCAATCGACCGGCAGGGATGGAGATCATTGTGACTGGACGAAATGCCCCTTCTGCACTCGTTCGGGAAGCAGATCTTCATTCAGAAATACGCGCTCACAGTTGTTCTGAGATTGGAGACGAACGGATAATCCCCCTTAAGGTCAAGGGTAGTGGCATCGAGATTTACACAGGAGAGGGTAAAGGTAAGTCCACCAGTGCCTTAGGTAAGGCCCTACAGGCAATTGGTCGAGGTATTAGCCAGGATGAAAGTCATCGGGTACTGATTTTGCAGTGGCTTAAGGGCGGCACGGGATACACTGAGGATGCGGCAATAGCTGCTCTCCGGGAGAGCTATCCTCATTTGGTAGATCACTTGCGTTCTGGTAGGGATGCCATTGTCTGGCGCGGCCAACAGAAGCTTATTGATTACGTTGAAGCCGAAAGGGCTTGGGAGATCGCCTGCGCTGCCATCTTGAGTGGTCTTTATAAGACAGTTATTTTGGATGAACTCAACCCTACTGTGGATCTGGAACTCCTCCCAGCGGAACCAATTGTGCAAACACTTCTGCAAAAATCAGCCGAAACCGAGGTAATTATCACGGGCCGCTGCAAACATCCACCTGCCTATTTTGGTCTAGCCAGTATCCACTCCGAGATAGTTTGCCACAAACACTACGCTGAACAAGGTGTGGATCTCAAACGCGGCGTGGATTACTAAAGCGTAAATCGTAGAATTTTCAGTAACGTGGCAAAGTGGGGTCGACTTCTTTTGCCCAGGCATCGATTCCTCCTGTCACGTTGACGGCTTCTATGCCATGGTCAGCGAGAATCTGGACCGCACGTGCAGAACGACTGCCCAACTTGCAGTGTACAAAAAGTTGACTTCCTTCGGCTAACAACCGCACACGCTCTATAGCCTCCCCATTTTCAATCGTTGCCAAGGGAATCAGGGTTGCTGTCGAGATGGCAACCACCTCGGCCTCTGCCGGGTTGCGAACATCCAGAAGCACGATATCATCCGCGCCACTATCCAACAAAATCTTCAGATCAGTCACGCTGATGCTCTTAAGTGCAGGAGACGTCATTTCTGATGTTGCTGGATGACAAAACTGTTCATAGTTAATCAGGCCTTTAATCGGAGGGCGATCTGGATCACGGCGCAGGGTGAGTTCTCTAAAGCGCAGGGTGAGTACATCGACTACTAACAAGCGGCCATTCAAACAACAACCGATTCCTGTGATCAACTTGATCACTTCGGCAGCCTGAATGAGACCAATCAGACCAGGAGTCACCCCCATCACACCAGCCTCAGCACAAGAGGGAACTACCCCTGGTGAAGGAGGTTTAGGTAACAGATCTCGATAATTCGGGCTATGGGGGTCGATATTGAAGACCGTGACCTGACCTTCGAATCGCTGAACAGAACCATAAACAAGTGGCTTACCCAATAAAACACAGGCATCGTTAATCAAGTATCGGCTAGGAAAATTATCTGTGCCGTCACAAACAAAATCATAAAAAGCAATCAAGTCCATGACGTTGGTGATGTCGAGCATTACCTCATGCACATCAACCTGGCAGTTAGGGTTGAGTTCACGAAGTTTCGCGGCAGCGGATTGGGCTTTTGAGCGCCCTAACCAAGTGGAATCGTGAATAACCTGGCGCTGCAAGTTGGAGAGCTCTACGACATCTCCATCAACGATGCCAATTCGACCTACACCAGCTGCAGCGAGGTAAAGGAGCAATGGCGAGCCCAGACCACCCGCCCCAATGCAAAGCACCGAAGAGGCCTTAAGTCTTTCCTGACCAGACGTTCCCACTTCGGGAAGAATTAGATGCCGGGCGTAGCGTCCCTGCTCACTCGCGGACAGACTCTGCATCGAGGAGGGTTGGCTCTGCTGCATAAGTGTGATGATTCTCACAGACCTCAATGAGAATTTCTAACGGTTTCCGATCCGAACCCATCCACCAGGCACGCAAACCTTCTATACCAGACAAAATCAACATTAAGCGCTCGGGTTCAGCCAAACAACGGTCCCAATTCGATGGTTTTGCTGGCGTCCGAGGATGAGAATGGTAGACACCTAGAACTTGCAAGTCCCGTGATCTTGCCCAGCGCTGAGCAGCAATCTGTTCACGAGGATCTAAAGAGAAACGGCTAAGGCGACTTCCTCTCCCTGAGCCGTTAACTGAAAATTCGCTCATACCCCAAACATTGCAACAAGGCCAAACCGTCACCAGCGTTAACAACGGGGTCCAACAACCTGTCCCGAGAAGCAACCCACATCCTTCGTAAGGATTTACCACTAGCGATGAACGCTGAAGAATCGTGAGGCATTGATGATCGAAACGCAGCAACGATGGCACAAAGGGCCGCTCACCGATACGCTCTGCTGACTGAGTTAAGACTTCTACTTTTCCCATGAGTGATGCCACCACCGAAGTGAAAGAAGACTCCACTAGCGACACTTGGAGGTCAAATGTCGGCTCAACAGCATCGCCCGAGGAAGAGAAAACCTCTTTTGCTAGTCGTTACAGCGATGTTCTGGGAAGTGTAAACCAAATCCTCGATCAGGTGGACTGGAACCAGATGGGGCGTATTGGCAAGATTATTGGAATTTTTACCGCTGTGATCGTTGCCCAGATTCTAATCAAGGGTGTCCTCGACACGATCAATCTACTACCAATCATTCCTGGTATATTGGAGTTACTCGGCCTCATTGTGGTTGGTCAATGGAGCTGGAAAAACCTAGCCACAAGTGAGAAACGCACTGATCTTATCCAGCGGGTTCAAACGGTTCGCCATGAATATTTTAGTTGATTGTTTAGCTCAGTTTCCGGGCCAGTCGATTTAGACAGGCTCGGACCTGGTTCACATAACCACCTCCAAATAAATTGGCGTGATTTAACAAATGGTATAGGTTGTAAATCTCGACTCGCTCTTCGGCGGCGGGCGCAGCAGGCAAAATCGAGTAATAAGCACGGTAAAAACTTTCGGTAAATCCTCCAAAAAGGTGGGTCATTGCCATATCAACTTCAGGGTCCGCCCACCAGGTCGCTGGATCATAGATTGTGCCACGGCCATCAACTAAGGAAGCAGCATTTCCTCCCCATAGATCGCCATGAACTAATGCAGGAACGACGTCGCGCTGATCAAGGTGGCGTACTAGAGCCTTCAAAAAATCTTTTAAACCAGCGGCATCTATTCCAAAACGTTTCAACAGGTTCAACTGAGGACGTAGGCGAAGGTCTACAAAGGCTTGACCCCAGCTGGTTCGCCATCCCCCCGGCTGGGGACCGGCGCCAATGTATCCATCCCGATACCATCCGAAGTATTGATGGCCCTGATGCATTGAAGTCTGATGCATCAGGGCTAAGCCATGGCCAAGAGACTGCTGATTATTCCCTTCTAGCCTTAGCCATGGCAGCAGTAAAACTGCGCCATGGCGCAGTTGAATCAATGACTGAGGTTGAGGCACGATTAAAACGTCCGGATCTGCATAGTGAGCAAGAGCATCGAGAGCCTCGGCCTCCACCTCAAACAACTTGATGGCATCTGTAGGACCTGTTTTGGCGAATATCTGGCGTCCATCACTAAGTTGAAGCTGCCAAGCTTGATGAATACACCCCCCTCCCACCGGCACAGCGTTGGTGAGCTCAGAACCTGCTAAAGGCCCATCGGTCGCCATGAGATCGTCCCAAAGATTGCTGCTCACTCTCAAGGCGCCGCCACTATTGCCAGCATGACCTGATTCAAAGCTAAATTTTGACAGATAACCGCGTGATCGTAATTGGTGGAGGCGTCGCAGGTCTCACAGCTGCAGCTTTACTAGCTCATGACAGAGTGCCAGTGACGTTGCTAGAGGCACACCATCAGACAGGAGGATGTGCCGGCACCTTCCGTCGTGGTTCCTGGATTTTTGACGTTGGCGCGACTCAAGTGGCAGGACTCGAACCTGGAGGCAGTCATGCCAGTGTGTTTAGGCATCTGGGACTGGCCTTACCCGAGGCAAAACTTCTTGATCCTGGTTGTACAGTTGATCTGGGAGATGGGTCCCAGCCTGTTAACCTCTGGCATGATCCGAAGCGGTGGGCAGAAGAACGCGAGTGTCAGTTCCCCGGTAGCGAGCGCTTTTGGCAACTCTGTGGATTTTTACATGCCAGTAATTGGTCATTCGCAAGACGATATCCCATAGTAACACCGCGTTCCTGGTGGGAATTAGGCACGTTAATCACAGCGCTACGCCCCGCGACTTTAGCCTCAGGGCTCTTCACCTTTTTCTCAGTCGCAAATCTATTGCAATTGTGCGGTTGCAATGAGGACCGACGACTCCGTCGTTTTTTAGATCTCCAACTGAAGCTTTATTCCCAAGAACCGGCAAACCGTACGGCAGCTCTCTATGGAGCCACTGTACTGCACATGGCGCAAGCCCCTTTAGGGCTTTGGCATCTTCAAGAATCGATGCAGGTCTTGAGTAGGCAACTTGTGCATGCCATCGAGACTGGTGGCGGAGAGATCCGACTGCGTCATCGGGTCACTAGCATCTATCCCTCGTCTTCGGGTTGGGTAGCCGTAACAACAGGAGCTGATGCGCAAACAGTGAAATGGAAAGCTAGTGATGTCATCTGCAGCCTCCCGCCGCAATGTCTTCTAGACCTTATACCGATAAAATATTTGCCTTACCGTTACCAACAACGGCTCAAGGCCTTACCTGAACCAAGTGGAGCGTTGGTTCTATACGGAGTAGTCCACAGGACAGCATTACCCGTGGAATGTCCAGGGCATCTGCAACGGGGAACAGAGCAGCTTGGGTCACTTTTTGTTTCCGTTAGTCGGGAAGGAGACGGCCGCGCACCCTCTGGTCAGGCCACCCTAATCGCCAGCGTTTTTACACCAACATCTGATTGGTACGCACTCGAAGAGTCGACCTATCAAATCCGTAAAGCAAAAATCTTGGGATTAATTAAACAAGAACTCAGCAGTTGGCTTGGTCTTACCGAAAGTGCTTGGCTTCATACAGAACTAGCCACCCCTCGGGGGTTTGCTGGCTGGACCGGACGGCCTCGGGGAGTAGTGGGAGGCTTAGGACAGCATCCCAGCCGTTTTGGCCCCTTTGGACTTGCCAGTAGAACCCCTCTCTCGAGACTGTGGTTGTGCGGAGACAGCCTCTATCCCGGCGAAGGAACAGCTGGCGTCACCCTCTCCGCACTGAATGCCTGCAAACAACTTATGAAGCATCGAAGAGCTCGGTTGAGTTTCAAAGGTTGATGCCGTCTGGGGACCCCAAGAACCTAGGCCTAATCGCCTGGGTGCGTTGCAGTTCGATCTGTAGTTGAGGCCAGTTCTTCCGCAGCACAGTATCCTCCAATTGTTCGAGACTCCAGCGATACGCTGCAAGACCGCGCAACAAAGACTCGCGGTTACTGGATGCTACAGCCACACCAAGATCTGGATTGCCGCCGCCAATTCGCGTGGTATCGGCGAATCCACTTGAAGCCAGGATAAGCGCTAAACGACGGATCTTTGGATCGCGCTCGTTCCCAACGACTCGCAATAACGCCGCACTCACTAAAATGGGCATATGGGAAATTAGAGCTACTGTCTGATCATGTTGAGCAGCAGAAACCGTCAGCCAATGACTGCCCAAGCTAGTTGCCAACGACTGCACTGATGACAGAGCGGATGCATCTGTTCCTGGCTCAGGTGTGGCAATCCACGGACGTCCTCGAAATAAACCCGCAATACCTGCCTCAACTCCTGCCAAGGCAGTTCCAGTCATTGGATGACTAGCCACGAAGCGAGGATGAAGCTCCCGCCATACCTCAAGAATTGGCTGCTTTACCGATCCAACATCTGTGATTACAGCATTTTTTGGTAAGGCCTTGACTAGTGATGTCTCTGGCTGTAGCAGAACGGGAATAGGCAACGCCAAGATCACTAAATTGCAATCGGCCAAGCAAGCTGGGTCCGTACTCACTTCCGTTACTAGCTGGCGCTCCATCGCACGCTCAGCAGTCGCTGGGCGATTAACCAAACCCTGTACATTCCAGCCAGATGCCTGAAGGTCTAAACCCAATGATCCCCCGATAAGTCCCAGTCCAACGATGCCGACGCGTTTTGTTTTTCTCGCCATCACGCTCGCTTG
Source organism: Synechococcus sp. M16CYN (assembly GCF_040371545.1). NCBI lineage: Bacteria > Bacillati > Cyanobacteriota > Cyanophyceae > Synechococcales > Synechococcaceae > Synechococcus > Synechococcus sp. M16CYN. The sequence goes on along the minus strand of NZ_AP029048.1, from coordinate 993,475 downwards.
GTCATAACGCCATACTGATGGATGGATAGCGATAAACCATTCCGCTTAACAACGTTGCTTATGGTTTATGCATGCTGGAAGCTCAGGCCCACCAACGACTCAAAACCCTCTTGAGGCAGGAGGGGTCGACTTGGCCTCATCATCTAACAGTCAGTCGTCTGGTGGGACGAAGTTTGCGCAGACGAGACACGACGCTGTTGCAACTTCCGCCAAGTAGTGGTGAACGCTGGTGGCTGGGAGTGTTAGTGCCCTTATGCCTCAACCCAGGTGCTACAGCATTGGTTCTAACACTCGCCCAGCGGAAAAGACTGTTGCAACTCGAACTGCCTCGTCTCAAACAACACGGGTTGCGTTTACCTTGCTGGCAAGGCATTGCACAATCTCCAGGAGATCAGCTTTGGATTCTTGATACAAACGAATTGGTCACTGTCTATCAACAGGATCGGTTGGGTGATCGCCAGTTGCTTATTCCGAATGTAGAGCGACTAAGTCAGCGCTTGCGGCACAGCCTTGCGATTCAGATTAATAACAGCGACTGGGAGCGACTGCGACAAGCCCACCCTGAGCTAGACCAAATAATACTAGAGTTTCACGAACGCCTCAGCCGACAGCTCTTCCAAGAATCAACACGAAATGATGACTGCGTACGGCTGCAAGGTGGTGCTTCCCAAGCACTGCGCGATCTTCTGCGCTTGGTTGGACCTTGTCCTCCTCCCTGGTCAGCATTATTGGCGACAGATCCGGTCCAATGGGCTGAATGGGCTGAGCTTGACCATCGTCTCTTACAATGGACTTGGCAACTCAGACCCTTGGAACCACTGCAGTTTCTTAACGGCTTACTTAACACACGACCAATCTTAATGCTGACCGAATCCGGCAAATGCTCCCGAATAGAACTTGAACTTAGCCAAGCTCAGGTGACTGTAGGAGTAACAGCTACTTTGCGAGAGCAAGAGTTAAAAGAGCCGTTGCCGCTATACGCCCCACATCGCCAACCTCTACCTAATACTGAGATTTATGCCCAGCACCTTTTAGAGCAGAGTCGCCGCTTGATCCTGGGTCGCACTGGACTCGCCATAGTGCTAATTGATGATCAACAATTAAGGAGACAACTCACCAGTGCTCTGGCGGCGGAATTTGGACAGCGTGTTGTTGAAGAATCCACAACTCCGGAAAGCAATGGTGTGATCAGTGCCCGCTGGGATTGGTGGCTACGGCACCATGACCAACTACCAGCACCTGAACAGTTAATCGTGGCGTTACTGCCGTTAGCAAGTCTGACCTCTCCACTTACCGCTTCTCGCGTGGAACGCTTAAAGCGTCTTGGCGAGGACTGGTTCCGCACAATGCTTCTGCCAGAAGCATTGTGCATTTTACCCGCGGCGATCGCTCCGCTCCGCCGGGCAGGAGGTCGATTAGCCATTCTTGATGGACGACTGCGCGGCCGCCCCTGGGGCGATCAGGTGTTACAACAATTGGAGCCTTGGATGCCATTGAAACGACTACTTCCAGACTGACAAATCAACTAACCATTGACGATAAGCCAAACAATTGCCCTATTCATTAACCTTGAACCGTCGCAGATTCCTTAGATGGGAGAAGCTCGCCGGCGCGCTGCTCAGGGTTTACCTCCACGCAAGCCGCAGAAAAACTCGAAGCACTTAGATACTTCACCAAGAGTGGCTTCCTGGCTGCCGATCACAAACGACCAAACTCGACGTTTCATGTCCATTGCTACGAGAGGAACATGGATCGGCATCGGAGCCATGATAGTGTTCTGGGTTATAGTACGATTCGTTGGTCCGGCAAGCGGATGGTGGACTCTTGCCGATAATCCTTAGATATGATCACGCAAGACACCTACATCACTGCCGAGGAGTTGCAGCCATTAGGATTGGAATAAGTCCCTAATTTCAGCTCCGGCACTTTAATTTTGAGAATATTAGTTACATTTTTTGGCAACGGGTCCTTTGCGCAGGGCTCGATAATGAGGCCTTGGCTTTTGGCTAAGGACTTAAAATAGACAAAAGTTACTGACACTTAATTCTCGCTTGGAAATGATTAAAAGATAATCACGGAAATTCAGTTACTGTCAAAATTAAGTGGCGCTTTTCTTGGTTTACCACATTATTAGTATTAACCTGATTAAATTAAAAGGTGGAAAAGTAGGCGATAATTTAGTTAAGTTTAAGAAGACGCTAAAACTATCTACAAGTTGTAATGGATATTACTAGTGAGGTGCAACTTAGCGAAAATAAGCATTTCAAATCAGGCCGCTTATTAAGCTTATTCAAGCCGCCGTACCCGTGTCTTTTGTGTCTGATTCTTCACCCGTAGCCAATCCTGTAGTTGTCACGGCGGGGGAATCTATCGAATTGGCTGCCACCTTGGAGCCTTCATTGAGCTTCTGACGCACCAAGGTTTCTATGGTGGTTGTAGTCTCCTGATTTTGCTTCATCCAGACGATCGCGTTATCTCGGCCTTGACCGATATTGTTACCTTCGTAGCTATACCAGGCACCTTTGCGAACAACAACGCTCGTCTCCTCGGCGAGATCAAGGAGACAACCAAGGGTACTAATGCCATGTCCGAATAAAATGTCAAATTCGGCAATTCGGAACGGAGGTGCCACTTTGTTTTTGGCCACCTTTACTCTAGCCCGAATCCCGAACTCCTCTGTGCCCTTCTTCAAGGTTTGAATACGTCGAATATCAAGACGAACAGAAGCGTAAAACTTCAAAGCGTTGCCACCAGTCGTTGTCTCAGGATTTCCATACATAACCCCGATTTTTAAGCGCAATTGATTCAAGAAGATCACCGTGCAACCAGACCTGCCGATATTTCCCGTGATCTTGCGCATGGCCTGACTCATTAAACGCGCCTGACTACCAACAACAACGTCGCCCATCTCACCTTCGATTTCCGCTCGAGGAGTTAAAGCGGCAACAGAGTCCACTACGATGATGTCTACGGCTGCGGAACGAACGAGCTGGTCAACGATCTCCAACGCCATTTCACCGGTATCTGGCTGGGATACCAGCAGGTTCTCCACATCAACCCCAAGCGACGCCGCATAAAGGGGATCCAGCGCATGCTCCGCGTCAACAAAAGCCGCCACACCTCCAGATTTTTGAGCCTCTGCAATCGCATGAAGCGTTAACGTTGTCTTACCAGAACTTTCAGGTCCATATATCTCAACCACGCGACCTTTTGGATATCCACCGCCAAGAGCCAAGTCGAGCGTCAGGGCGCCAGTCGAAATGGTTTCCACCTTCATTCGGGAGGCGTCCCCAAGGCGCATGATTGAACCTTTACCAAAATTACGCTCGATTTGACCGAGCACTAGATTCAGCGCTTTATCACGCTCTTCGGAGCAACGAGCACCGGAGTCAGAAATGACTGATTTAACATCAACAGGCATCAGAACAACTCGAAGCTAAGGAACGAGAGATCCAATGCCACGGAAGCGTCGAATCGGCTCAAACAGTATGAGTGTACGCCGATATGCTATGGCCATTCGTTTAATGGTTTTGCAAAGACCTTGAAATCAATCGGTTTAATTGTTAAAGGTAGTCCAATTAGATCAGAAGGCTTAAGGTAACCCCAGCGAGCTAAGAGACAATTTATTACTTTGAGCCCAGAGATAGAGCAAATCGTTTCCAAAGTTGCACGACGATCTTCAACAAGGGCGTAGAGCAGGCGATGGGATTGTAAACGACGCAGCACCTCAGGCTTTTCCCCTGCTTCTCGCCCATCTAGATGCCAAGGCTTCAACCCAAGATTTTCTAACAGCTTAGTAGCAAAGGCCTCACTTTTGGTGGTTAATATTGACCAGTCAGTCTTCTCATTATCAAGCGACTGCAGACGCTCGATCACGCCAGGGAAAGGCCGATGCAAAGCTAACCAGGCCATACAGTTGTATCGGATTGCGTTCTGTCGTATTTGCTCAAGAGTGGTTTGTAACTGTTTGGGATGCCAGCAACGCCGAGCCATGGCTCGGCGTTGCTGCTCTTCATAACTCGTCATCCAAAGCTGCATATCTAATCGTGGAAGTTCAGCCGCCAAAAGCACCATTTCCCAGCCGTAATGAACCCAAGGACGCAATAACCGAAAGGTCTCTGGAACTGAATCTGGACTGAAATCTGATAGGACAGCACCGAGCGAACAGCTGCTGTGCCAAGCACTCCACCAATATTCAGCCATGCCATCAACGATGACTCCATCGAAATCAAAAACAACGAGGCGACGTTTCAGCATGATAAAAAAGCTGGGCCGCTAGGATTCGAACCTAGGAATGGCGAGACCAAAACCCGCTGCCTTACCGCTTGGCGACGGCCCATCAATTACGGATGTAACTGACCACATCGACTTTACCTGAGAATGTGTGCTGATTACACCATGCCGACCTTCATCAATCTACCTAAGCCTACTCACGCTAGACAAGCTGCTACGCAAGCGATAACGATTCACCGAATCGGCTGCATCCTCTAAACCTGTTCCTCATGCAAGCAAGTAGCTCCGGAAGACGACTTTGCAACGTCACTATGTTGCTCAAAATGCTCAAGAGCAAGACAAAACTCCTCGAGACTGAACCAATTCATCATTTTGACTGTTTAAATCAGATTATTTAAATCGACAGATGAAACATCAAGATTGGGTGACAACGCTCGACGACTCAAGAGACGCTCTAAAGCGCGATCAATTTGAGGAAGCGTGTCTGCCTTGATCACCAAGATTGGCACACGCTGCTCCTTTGCTTGACGGCGCAAACCAGACTTATGACCTAGTCCTTGACGCACGCTCAGTACAACATCGGCATCACTGAGATCACTTACTAAACGCGCTGGCCAACTTTGTCGCCAAATTACCTGTTCCACCAACTGCGGAGTAATGCCACAGCAAAGAACCTGTAGGTCACTGCTGCGCTCTGTCCCATTGTCCACCTGAGGTTGCAAAGAATCAATTGAAGAAGGCGGTAGCGAAGGGCATGGTGGAGAAGCAACAGCCAAAGCCGGACGCCGAAGTAGGTTCTTTGCTTTTATAGGGTTCAGCCGCCGGACCCTCCCTTCGCTCGTGAGCTCACGCTGTTCAACCCTGGGTTGCCGACCACGCAACATCTGATCAACAGTGGAAGCCACGTCAGCATGAATTGACCAACGATGTCGAGTATGCATCTCTACTGCCGCAGGGAAAGTCGGTTCAGCTGCTCTTTCAAGTACCGTTTTCTGGCTACGCCGGCGACGCGCTTCTTCATCACCAAGTGTGATCGACTGAATTCCCCCTACTAGATCGCTAAGAGTAGGGTTTTTGATCAAGTTCCCAAGCGCATTGCCATGCGCTGTAGCAACCAGCATCACGCCGCGTTCAGCAATGGTGCGTGCTGCCAGGGCCTCAAGTTCCGTCCCGATTTCATCAATTACAATGACCTCGGGCATGTGGTTTTCTACTGCCTCTATCATGACTTGATGCTGTTGTTCAGGCCTAGAAACCTGCATTCGACGTGCGCGGCCGATCGCCGGATGGGGTATATCGCCGTTGCCTGCAATCTCATTACTAGTATCTATGACTACCACTCGACGTTGCATCTCGTCAGCAAGAACTCGGGCTATTTCTCGCAACGCCGTGGTCTTGCCCACTCCCGGTCTCCCCATCAACAAGAGGGACTGAGCGCTATCAAGTAAATCTCTCACCATCGCTACCGTTCCGAAGACGGCACGGCCTACGCGGCAAGTGAGGCCAATCACTTCCCCCTGTCGATTGCGAATCGCACTGATCCGGTGCAACGTGTGCTCAATGCCAGCGCGGTTGTCAGCACCAAACTGGCCTAAGCGATCAACCAAGTCGCTCAAATCCACTCGAGTGATGGGATTTGTTCCCAACGCCTGAGCACGATCTGGATAGCGAGCTTCAGGAATTCGCCCTAAATCCAGAACGACTTCCAAAAGTTGGTTGTGGCTCTCTTCGCTAGACAGCTCGACCCGCACTGCCTCTGGCAGCAGATCGAGAAGTCGATCGAGATCGTCAGTGACCCGATGCGTATCCATGGGATCGGTCTCTCAGGGATTTTTAGCAAGATCGGTTGATCCACGGCGCTACCAACACTTGCGCCAAAGTCGTGGCTCGCTCCCAACCCTCGGGCCAATCTCTTAAGGAAATACCACGGTGCTGAGCTTCTCTTAACAGTGGCATGAGAAGCCGTCGTGCCGCACCACCAAAAGCGATCCCGGCAGGGCGTTCTTGGCAGTCGAGATGTTTAAGTGTATGATGGTTTGTCCCACCAGCCAGCTGAAGAGGGCCTGGAGGCGCTATAGAATTCATTGCTCGCCACAGCTTAACAGCCGAGCGTGCAGTTCCTGCTCCAATATCGCCACTCATTGGTTTTCCATCCAGCTGCCATAGCGGTCGAAAACCGCTGTGTCTTAATCGAGCGTGACGACGCCAAAGGGTTGTTGCAATGCGCTCCGGCACCATTCCCATCCCACGCCTTTCAAGACCACAACTAACCGCAAGTCGTTGCAAAGACAACGAAACTTTATCGAGACTTCCCATCAAAACATCAAAACCTTGATCATGGTCTGGTGCCGTATGAATCTCCACGGCATCAGGCTGGAGCGTCACAAGTAAATCACCGACAGCCTCAAGGTTGAAACTGTAATCTTGTTCTTTAATCAAACCGTAAGAACAAGCCGGCAAACAACGTCCGCAGCCATAGCAAAGTTGTGGATCGACAGCCGCCCACTCAGCGATAGCTTCGGCAGGACAGACATGCTGGCAAGGGCGTTTGCATTCTGGTGGACAATGGGTTGGGTCAAACCAAGCCTTGCGAAAATGAACATCCAACCCATCACTTAGACTGACCATCAACCAGGGACGGTAACCACTGCGCTCCTCGACCCAAGCAAGACCCAGACGTGCTGCATGAACAACCGCTGGATTGGCAGCAACATCAATGCAGTGCACGCCTACCATGGAATAAACTGCACAAAGATCTGTGATTGATGGCAGGTCTTGATTGCTTGCGCCACAGATTAATTTGACCCAACAGCCATGAGTCAGCGACTCCTCCGGGCTTAAACGTTGAGTAAGGCCTGCATTGATTGCCATCGAAGGCTACGAGCTCCACCCATCTCCACAATTATGTGAAGGCGAGATTCACGCTTACAGAGATCGCAAAGAGATAACAGCTCAGACCGCGAAAGAACTTGGCCTTCTAAAAGCCATAGCGCTACAGAATCCACACCATCGAACAGATCCCCCATCAATGGAACAACCTGTTGAATTTCTCCAACAGCAGCGCCACGACCGACACAATTATGACCGAGGTGTGGCGGTCTAATCCCGTGCTTTCGAGTCAGGAAAACCTCAGGATCACCCAAGCCTCGTGCCGAAGTAATCCGGGTACGGTAACCACTACAGCGGAGTCGTCGCAATAAGCGCGTCTCAAACCCCCCTTCAAGTGGGGAGTGAACAGCAAGGCACCCATTGGCTTCGAGATCACGGCGAAATCCCCGGCTGTTGATGAGTAGGGGCATGGGGGTTGTATAACAATCGCAAGAGTCTGGCAGCTAAGCAAACAAGGGGGCCGTTTTTTAGTTAGTGGTGTAGACTAAGTGACCGTTCTGCACTTCTGTGCCCGTCCGCTAGCCGGGCATTCGGCTGACAGAGCAGATTCGGCGATTATGCCGGATTTTTGGGCCAAAGCGGTCACTAGATTCTCTTTCTGAGACTTGACATCCGCCGGGAAACTTTTTGAGCAAGCAGTTGCTTAAGCAAGTCCTAGCCTCGCTGAGTCATCAAACGCTAGTCCCGTTCGAAAGCCGTTCAATTTCGGAACATCGTCTCGGATCGTGGCTGTGTTTTTCGATCGGCACTTTTGCCCCATCCGGGAAACCGGAGAGTGGTTGTTCCAGTTGGTGCTTTTCCCTTCCATGTCAATCGGCATTCTCGGGAAGAAGTTGGGCATGTCCCAGCTCTTCGACGAGCAAGGCAGAGCGGTCCCCGTCACTTTGATCGAGGCCGGTCCCTGCCGTATCACACAACTTAAAAACGATGACACTGATGGCTACGCCGCGGTGCAGATCGGCTTCAGCAAAACTCGCGAGAAGCTGATCAATAAACCTTCAAAAGGTCACCTCACTAAATCAGGCGAGAACCTTTTGCGCCACCTTCGCGAATACCGCATTCACAATGTTGACGGCTTCGAACTTGGTGGTTCCATCACAGTTGGCGAATTTGAAGTTGGCCAAAAAGTGGACATTAGCGGCAACACTATGGGTCGAGGTTTTGCAGGCTTGCAAAAACGCCACGGTTTTAGACGTGGTCCAATGACCCATGGCTCAAAAAAACATCGGCAACCAGGTTCCATCGGCGCCGGCACGACCCCGGGTCGAATCTATCCTGGCAAGAGGATGTCAGGACGGCACGGCGGTAAAAGAACCACAACCCGCGGCTTGGTCATTCTCAAAGTGAATATCGATCGCAACTTGTTGGTGGTAAAGGGTTCCGTTCCGGGAAAACCTGGGGCGCTGCTGAATATTCGGCCAGCCGTGCGCGTAGGCGCCTCTCTTGCCCAAAGAGGTGAGTGATGACCAGCTGTGTAGTTCGTGATTGGCAGGGTAGAGAAGCTGGTGAGGTAACCTTGGATCTCAAAATAGCGAAAGAAGCCACTGCTAGGGACCTCATGCACCGTGCTGTTTTGCGTCAGCAAGCTCACGTTCGCCAAGGCAATGCAAGCACTCTCACTCGTTCAGAGGTACGTGGTGGTGGTAGAAAGCCCTACAAGCAGAAGGGGACAGGTCGAGCACGCCAAGGGTCTGTTCGCACCCCTTTACGTCCCGGTGGCGGCATCATTTTCGGACCCAAACCTCGCAGTTATAACCTCGTTATGAATCGCAAGGAGCGTCGTCTGGCGCTGCGGACGGCGCTAATGGCTCGTGTTGATGACATCACTGTAGTGAAGGATTTTGGATCAGCCCTTAAAACCCCGAAGACACGTGAAATTACCGATGCACTCGGACGTCTGGGCATCAATAAGGATGCCAAGGTGCTAGTCATCCTGACGAATCCCTCCGAGGTGGTACATCGTTCCGTACGCAATCTTCAGAGAGTGAAGCTGATTCAAGCTAATCATCTCAACGTCTTCGACCTACTCCATGCCAACACTTTGTTATTGGGGGAGGAAGCCCTTGCAACCATTCAGGAGGTTTACGGAGATGACTAAGCATTTCCGATCACGTTTGGCAGATGTTATTCGCCAGCCATTGATTACTGAGAAGGCAACCCGTGTTCTCGAGTTAAACCAATACACCTTTGAGGTTGACCATCGTGCTGCAAAGCCAGACATCAAAGCCGCTATCGAGCAGCTTTTTGATGTAAAAGTGGCAGGTATTAGCACCATGATACCTCCGAGACGATCCCGTCGTATGGGCCGTTTCACAGGCAAGCGTACCCGGGTTAAGAAGGCAGTAGTGCGTTTAGCTGAGGGCAACTCGATTCAACTCTTTCCTGAGTCCTGAAGGGTCTGACTCAAACTATGGCAATTCGTAAATTCCGCCCCTATACCCCCAGCACGCGCAGCCGCGTCGTCACTGACTTCAGCGAGGTCACCGGCCGCAAGCCGGAAAAGAACCTGGTGGTCTCCAAGCACCGCCACAAAGGCCGTAACAACCGCGGCGTCATCACTTGCCGCCATCGCGGTGGCGGTCATAAGCGGCTTTATCGCCTCGTAGACTTTCGCCGTAACAAACACGGCGTCGCCGCTAAAGTGGCAGGGGTCCACTACGACCCCCATCGTAACGCCCGGTTGGCTTTGCTCTTTTACGCCGATGGCGAAAAGCGCTACATTCTTGCTTATGCAGGGGTGCGGGTCGGCCAAACGGTGGTTTCAGGTCCAGAAGCACCCGTTGAAAACGGTAATGCAATGCCACTTTCGTCAGTACCCCTCGGTTCCAGTGTGCATTGCATCGAGCTCTATGCCGGTCGTGGTGGGCAGATAGTGCGAACTGCTGGGGCTAGTGCTCAGGTAATGGCTAAGGAAGGTGATTATGTAGCTCTTAAACTACCCTCTACCGAGGTTCGGTTGATTCGGCGTGAGTGCTACGCCACTGTTGGTGAGGTTGGCAACTCAGAAGTGCGCAACACAAGTCTCGGTAAAGCCGGTCGGCGCCGTTGGCTTGGACGTCGCCCCCAGGTACGAGGCAGTGTGATGAATCCCTGCGATCATCCCCACGGTGGCGGTGAAGGTCGGGCACCAATCGGCCGCTCTGGTCCGGTGACCCCCTGGGGCAAACCCGCTCTTGGCCTTAAAACTCGCAAGCGGAATAAACCTAGCAACCGATACGTACTGCGGAAACGTCGCAAGACGTCCAAGCGGAGCCGTGGCGGGCGTGATTCCTGAATTTTATATAAATTTGGCCGCTTCTTAAACTCATTATGGGACGTTCACTCAAAAAAGGCCCGTTCATCGCTGACAGCCTGCTCCGTAAGGTTGAAAGGCAAAACAACACTAACGATAGATCTGTGATCAAAACCTGGTCACGTGCTTCGACAATCCTGCCGACAATGATCGGCCACACCATTGCTGTTCATAACGGCAAGTCTCATGTTCCGGTGTTCATCACCGAGCAAATGGTGGGCCACAAACTGGGGGAGTTTGCTCCTACTCGCACCTTCAAGGGCCATACCAAAGACAAGAAAGGAGGCCGCTGAGCTATGGCTTCGTCCACTACCCCCACGACGGCCCCTACTGCTCAAGCTCACGGACGTTTCATCCGCGGTTCTGCTTCGAAAGTACGTCGTGTGCTCGACCAAATTCGAGGCCGTACTTATCGCGACGCTCTGATCATGCTCGAGTTCATGCCCTATCGCTCTACTAAACCAATCACCAAGGTGCTCAGATCTGCAGTGGCCAATGCCGAAAACAACCTCGGTCTTGATCCAACCTCTCTCGTCATCTCGCGTGCCAGTGCCGACATAGGCCCTTCTATGAAGCGATACCGGCCTCGGGCCCAAGGCAGGGCCTACCAAATTAAAAAGCAAACCTGCCACATCAGTATTGCTGTGACTATTCAGACCAACTCCTGACCCTCGGATTCCGACCTAATGGGACATAAAATTCATCCAATCGGTCTACGCCTGGGGATTACCCAAGAACACCGGTCACGCTGGTATGCCTCCGGTAAAACATATCCGGCTCTTCTACAAGAAGACGATCGGATCCGAAAATTCATTCACAAGAAATACGGTTCTGCCGGTATCAGTGATGTACTGATAGCTCGCAAGGCCGATCAACTTGAAGTTGAATTGAAAACAGCACGTCCCGGCGTTCTTGTAGGACGGCAGGGCAGCGGTATTGAAGATCTTCGTGCTGGAATCCAGAAGACCGTTAGAGACAAGAGTCGCCACGTGCGAATCAATGTTGTCGAAGTAGAACGTGTCGACGGCGATGCGTTTCTTTTGGCTGAATACATCGCCCAACAACTGGAAAAACGTGTGGCGTTTCGTCGCACCATTCGAATGGCTGTGCAGCGAGCTCAGCGAGCTGGCGTCCTAGGGTTGAAAATCCAGGTATCTGGACGCCTTAATGGCGCTGAGATTGCACGGACCGAGTGGACTCGCGAAGGCCGCGTCCCTCTGCACACCCTTCGTGCTGATATTGACTATGCAACCAGGGTGGGCAAAACTACTTATGGTGTTCTTGGGATAAAAGTTTGGGTATTCAAGGGTGAAGTGCTAAGCGAACAATCTCAAACAGTGCCAGTGGGGGCTAGTCCCCGTCGCCGGGCCAGTCGCAGGCCTCAACAGTTCGAGGACCGCTCAAGTGAGGGTTGATCGGAGATTTAAACCATGCTTAGTCCAAAACGTGTCAAATTCCGCAAACAACAGCGAGGTCGTATGCGTGGCATCGCGACTAGAGGCAACACCATTGCCTTTGGTCAGTTTGCTTTACAAGCCCAAGAATGTGGCTGGATTACTTCGCGCCAAATCGAAGCCAGTCGCCGTGCCATGACCCGTTATATCAAACGTGGTGGAAAAATCTGGATTCGCATTTTCCCTGACAAACCGGTCACGATGCGTGCTGCCGAAACCCGCATGGGCTCTGGCAAGGGTAACCCAGAATTCTGGGTGGCCGTGATCAAGCCAGGCCGGATCCTTTTCGAAATGAGTGGTGAGGAAATCACCCCCGAGATTGCACGAGAAGCCATGCGCCTGGCTCAATACAAACTGCCCGTAAAAACTAAATTCATCATCCTAGAGGAAGAAAAAAAGAACGCTGGAGCCTTAACTCCGGCCACTGTCAAGGCTGCTACTGCGGAGCACTAAGTTATGGCCCATACCAACGCTAATGAGGTTCGTAACCTTTCTGATGCGGATATTAGCGAGAAAATCGATGGTTTGCGCCGCGAGCTTTTTCAGCTGCGTTTTGAGCGAGCTACACGGCAGCTCGTCAACACGCACCGTTTTAAAGAAACCCGTATCAAGCTGGCCCAATTGCTGACGGTGCAATCAGAACGCCAACGCTCCATCATCTCCTGATCCCTACTCTAAATCATGGCAGTCAAAGAACGGGTCGGCACCGTCGTAAGTGACAAGATGGAAAAAACTGTGGTGGTTGCGGTGGAAACCCGTTTCCCTCACCCCATTTATCAAAAGACAGTTAGCCGCACCACTCGCTACAAAGCACACGATGAAGACAATTTCTGTCGCATTGGTGACCGGGTCCGCATTATGGAAACCAGACCGATGAGTCGACAAAAACATTGGGCGATAGCCGAGGTGCTCAGTCGTAGTGCAAAGTCGAACACTGCCGATGCTAATGCAAAAGGAGCATCCCCAGAGGTCACCCAATGATTCAGCAGGAGTCCCTCCTTACCGTTGCTGACAACAGTGGCGCCAAACGAATTCAATGCATCCGCGTGCTGGGAACAAATCGTCGCTACGCCCATGTGGGCGACGTCATTGTCGCCACTGTCAAAGATGCGATGCCCAACATGGGTGTCAAGAGGTCTGATGTAGTCAAAGCAGTCGTGGTTCGTACTAAGGCCACCCTGCGTCGCGATACAGGCAATTCGATCCGATTTGACGACAATGCAGCCGTGATCATCAACGATGACAAGAACCCCAGAGGCACCCGTGTTTTCGGACCCGTGGCCCGAGAACTGAGGGATCGTAGTTTTACCAAAATTGTGTCCCTAGCTCCGGAGGTCATTTGAATCGTGACTGCAGCAACCTCAAAGTCCAAGGCCGCTGAGCGCATTAAGATGCGAATTCGCAAAGGCGATACCGTACAGGTGATCGCTGGCAAATACAAAGGTAAGACCGGAGCCATACTTCGCACTTTGCCTAATGAGAATCGCCTAGTCGTGGAAGGAGTCAATATACGCACCCGTCACGAAAAACCGTCCCAAGAGGGGGAGAACGGGCGCATCGTCACTGAGGAAGCATCTATACACGCTTCTAACGTGATGCTGTACTCAATTAGCGGGAAAATAGCAAGCCGAGCTGAGATCATCATTGAAAAAGATGGTACCAAAAAGCGCAGACTTAAAAAGACAGGTGAAGTCCTTGACTAATCCCGATTTCTGACCAAGTACGGAAGCACCCCACCTGCATCATGTCACTTAAGAAGCGTTACCGGGAGACTATCCAGCCCAAGCTATTGAAGGATCTCTCTCTCGCCAACATCCACGAAGTCCCGAAGTTGGTGAAAGTCACCGTCAACCGAGGACTCGGCGAGGCTGCTACTAATGCCAAATCCCTCGAGGCCTCGGTAAGAGAACTTGCACAGGTCACCGGCCAGAGGGTTGTTGTGACCCGTGCCAAGAAGGCAATTGCAGGTTTCAAAATACGCCAGGGCATGCCGATTGGCTGCTCTGTAACCCTGCGAGGTGATCGAATGTACGCTTTCTTAGAGCGCCTTATTAACCTTGCACTACCGCGAATTCGCGACTTTCGCGGAGTAAGTCCGAGAAGCTTCGACGGACGTGGCAACTACACCCTCGGGGTACGAGAACAAATCATTTTCCCTGAAATTTCCTTCGACCAAATCGATGCCATCAGAGGCATGGATATCACCATTGTCACTACTGCCCGTTCTGACGAAGAAGGTAAGGCCCTCCTTAGCGCAATAGGAATGCCATTCCGGAGCAATTGAACCCTTTCTGTCAATAACTATGGCTAACCACGACCCGATTTCCGACATGCTCACCCGCATTCGCAATGCGAGTGAGAAACGTCACGAGACCACCAAAATTCCTGCTTCACGGATAACTCGTAGTATTGCTAAAGTTTTGCGCCAAGAAGGTTTCATCTCCGAAATCAACGAAGAAGGCGAAGGCTTCAAAGCTGAGCTGGTTCTCTGTCTCAAGTACAGCGGTAAGAACCGTTTACCTACTATTCGATCCATGCAACGCGTAAGTAAACCGGGACTTCGAATTTATAAAAACACTCGCGGTCTTCCCAAGGTCCTTGGAGGTCTCGGCATAGCAATCATTTCAACCTCTAAAGGTGTGATGAGCGACCGTGATGCGCGCCGCGAGAAAGTTGGAGGCGAAGTCCTCTGTTATGTCTATTGATCTGGAACTAAATCATGTCACGTATAGGAAAAAATCCTGTCTCTATCCCGAATGAAGTCACCATACTTCTCGATGGTCTAACGATTAGAGCCAAAGGCCCCAAGGGCGAACTCGAGCGTAGGCTTCCTGAGGGCGTCAGCATTAGACAGGAGGCCAACACAGTTATTGTCGCTCCCACAAGTACTAAACGCATCTCGCGTGAACGCCATGGATTAAGTCGCACCCTTGTTGCAAACATGCTAGAGGGGGTGAGCAACGGCTATAGCAAAACTCTCGAAATTGTCGGCGTTGGTTCTCGTGCGCAGGTTAGGGGCACAACTTTGGTAGTAAGTGCTGGCTACAGCCATACTGTTGAAATCACAGCTCCTGCTGGTATTACTTTCAGGGTAGATAACAATACTAAGGTAGTCGTCTCAGGCATCGACAAAGAATTAGTGGGCAACGAGGCCGCTAAGATTCGCTCAATTCGCCCTCCTGAGCCTTACAAAGGCAAGGGCATCAAATACGAGGGTGAGCGCATCCTGCGAAAAGCAGGCAAATCTGGCAAAAAATAAGCCTTTTAAGCGGCGTTACTCCTCCTCACCCATCTATGTCAAAACTCACTCGCAAGCAACAGACACGAAAACGCCATAGGCGCTTGCGTCGCCATATTGCCGGCACTTCCAGCCGTCCCCGACTGGCTATTTTTCGCTCCAACAACCATATATACGCCCAGCTTATCGACGACGTTGCTCAAAGTACGCTCTGTTCTGCTTCAACCATTGATAAGGAGCTTCGTCCTGATCTCAAAACCAACAGTGGTGGATGTGATGCTTCGGTCGCCGTTGGTGAGCTTGTTGCTAAGCGCGCGATAACTAAGGGCATCCATCAGGTGGTTTTTGATCGTGGAGGCAACCTCTACCACGGCCGGATCGAAGCTCTTGCTAACGCTGCTCGAGAAGCAGGCCTTCAGTTTTAATACCTGCCTCTACAACTGTGACAGATTCCTCTTCCCAATCTAATTCTAGTGCTGTACCTGGTGCAGCAAATGTGCCAGCTGCGGGTGAAGTTCAACAGCAAGAACAACGTCGCGGTGGTGGTGGTCGCGGCGACCGGCGCGGTGGACGCCGCGGTGACCGGCGTAGCCAAGACCGTGATTCCGAATGGCAGGAGCGTGTGGTGCAAATCCGCCGCGTCTCCAAAACTGTTAAAGGTGGTAAAAAAATGAGTTTTCGAGCCATTGTTGTCGTCGGAAACGAAAAAGGTCAAGTTGGTGTTGGTGTCGGCAAAGCTGGCGATGTAATTGGTGCTGTTCGCAAAGGCGTTGCGGATGGCAAAAAGAATCTTGTTAAAGTGCCCCTCACCCGTCACAGCTCCATTCCGACATTGTCAAATGGACATGATGGTGCTGCCAGCGTACTAATCCGGCCTGCGGCTCCAGGAACTGGTGTTATCGCCGGTGGTTCTATCCGTACTGTTCTTGAACTCGCTGGCATCAAAAATGTCTTAGCGAAACGCTTAGGAAGTAAGACCCCTCTTAACAACGCAAGAGCTGTCATGGTGGCTCTATCCAGTCTCCGCACTCACAAGGAGACTGCAAAAGAACGAGGAATATCACTTGAGCAGATTTATTCCTGATTTCACAATGACCTTCAAACTCAACTCTCTCAAGGCCAATAAAGGCTCCCGTCGCCGCAAATCGCGCAAAGGACGTGGCATTGCTGCTGGTCAAGGCGCAAGCTGCGGTTTCGGCATGCGTGGTCAGAAATCTCGTTCAGGTCGATCGACTCGCCCAGGATCTGAAGGTGGTCAGATGCCCCTATATCGTCGCGTCCCAAAATTGAAGCATTTTCCCTTAGTTAACCCTAAATCTTTTACTCTTTTGAATGTTTCTGCTTTAAACAGTATTAAAGAGAACAGTATTGTAAATTTGGATTCTTTAGCTAAAGATGGCATTGTCACTAGCTCTAAACATCCCCTTAAGATTCTTGGAGATGGTGAACTTACTACGAAAAATTTGACGGTCCAAGCTTCAGCTTTTACATCTTCGGCACGCAGCAAAATTGAATTTGTTGGTGGTAGTTGCGAAACCCTTACTAGCTAAACGGGTCAAACTGATCTGTCTGCTTTATAAGCCCTATGGTCTGAGACATCAACAGGAGTTCAGGCTCTCGACAAGTTAACTACATTTATCTAAATTTTATTTTTCCAAATATGCTCGTTAGTCGGGGACGCAACCCTAACGCTTCAGAAGTGATCGGCCAGCTGATCACAAATCCAGGTTTGCGCGGTCGTGTGCTTACTACCCTTAGCCTACTGCTCTTGGTCCGCCTTGGCATTTATATCCCAATACCTGGGATTAACCGCGAAGCATTCAAACAGTTCATAGACCAAGGTGGACAGTTGATTGGCTTTCTAGACATCTTCACGGGTGGAGGTATCTCGACTCTGGGTATTTTTGCACTCGGGATTCTTCCCTTCATCAATGCATCAATTATTCTTCAGTTGCTAACAGCAGCATTGCCTCAACTAGAAAATCTTCAGAAGAATGAGGGAGAGGCAGGTCGCCGAAAAATAGCCCAGATTACTCGCTATGTTGCCTTAGGATGGGGAATGATTCAAAGCCTAGTATTCGCCACAATTCTACGCCAGTACTCTATTGAAGGTCTCAGTGAGGTCGCTTTCGTCATACAGACATCCTTAGCGCTTGTGACCGGGTCGATGGTGGTTATGTGGATTGCAGAGATAATTACAGAGCGAGGGATTGGACAAGGAGCATCTTTGGTAATCTTTTTGAATATCGTCGCTACTCTCCCCCGTACACTCGGAGCCACGGTCGAGGCCGCTCAAACTGGAGATAGAGACACGGTTATAGGGATTATCGTTTTGGTTTTAGTATTTTTGGCGACTATTGTGGGAATTATTTTTGTTCAGGAGGGTGCTCGGCGGATCCCAATCGTGAGTGCCAAGCGCCAAGTTAATGGAACCGGAGTCTTGCCAACACGCCAAAGTTATCTGCCACTTAAATTAAACGCCGGTGGGGTGATGCCGATTATTTTCGCCTCAGCTCTTATTTTGCTTCCAGTTACGGCTGCCAACCTTACCAAAAGCGAATGGTTAATTCGTGTGGCAAGCACACTCAGCCCTAATGCTGCTAATCCCTGGCCTTACGCCCTAGCCTTTTTCGCGCTGATTCTCGGGTTTTCCTATTTCTATGCTTCTCTGACAGTGAGCCCAGTAGACATTGCCATCAACCTCAAAAGGGGCGGTGTTGCTATTCCGGGTGTGCGTCCTGGCAGCGCGACAACTAATTACCTCTCAGGTGTTCAAAACAGGCTTACATTGCTAGGTGGTTTGTTTCTCGGCTCGGTTGCCATCATTCCTGCCGCTGTGGAACGTGCTACCAACGTACAGACATTTCAAGGGCTTGGTGCTACATCGCTGCTCATTTTGGTCGGCGTCGCTATTGATACAGCTAAACAAGTTCAGACTTACGTGATCTCTCAGCGTTACGAAGGCCTAGTGCGCCAGTGAATTTAAAATGCATCATCTATAGACGTCATTTCGCTCAATTATTCGATGAAAACTCGCCTTCTCTTACTCGGTCCACCTGGAGCCGGCAAGGGTACTCAGGCAACAAGACTATGCGACTCTAATGGTATAAACCACCTTTCCATGGGTGATCTTCTGAGAAGCGAAGTAATAGCTAAGTCAGAACTTGGCAAACAAGCCGAATTTGTGATAAGTCAAGGTGAACTAGTCAGCGACGAGCTTGTTCTGGCCATCGTTGAAAAACAAATGAGGTCTATTTCAGGGGAAGGTTGGCTTCTTGATGGTTTTCCACGAACAATCCCTCAAGCCGAAGCTTTGGCACCTTTGCTCACAGAGCTCCAGCAACCGATCGAGACCGTTGTACTATTGCAGCTGAATGAGAGCATGTTGATCAAGCGCATGCTCGACCGCGGTCGAGCCGACGACAGCGAGATGGTGATCCGTAACCGCCTGCGTGTGTACCAGACAAAGACAGCACCCTTAATCAACTACTATCAAGAGAGAGGGTTGCTTGTCAGTGTTTCAGCTCATGGTTCGGTTGAGGAAGTCACTGAGCGAATTACGAATATGCTGAGCTGACTAATAATGGTAGGATTACCGCCTGGAAACTTGGAAAGCCACGCTTCATGAAAGTGCGCGCTTCTATTAAGAAAATGTGCAACAAATGCCGAGTAATCCGTCGTCACGGCCGGGTAATGGTGATTTGTACTAATCCGAAGCATAAGCAACGCCAGGGCTAATCCCAGCGTTTCTATCCAGCTGGTTGTGAAGCCAACCGCTTCATCAACTCAGTTTTCCATTGCCTTCGACATGCAGAAGGCCCTTAATGTCCCCTTCGATTGAATTTCCGTGGCACGGATTGCCGGCGTTGACATCCCTCGCGATAAGCGAGTCGAGGTGTCGCTTACATACATTTACGGGATTGGCCTAACTCGGGCCAAAATCATCTTGGTCAAAGCGGGGGTGGACCCCGATACCCGGGTCAAAGACCTCGAGGATGGTGATATTCAGAAGCTCCGTAGCGCCACCGAGGCCTTCACTGTGGAAGGTGATTTGCGTCGACAAGAGGGCATGGCTCTCAAACGACTGCAAGACATTGGCTGCGTCCGAGGCCGTCGTCACCGAATGAGTCTTCCGGTCCGTGGCCAACGCACGCGTACCAATGCCCGCACACGTCGTGGTGCTCGCAAGACTGTGGCTGGTAAGAAAAAGTAATTCTTCTCTCCCTTCTTTACTCATTGTACGTAACGGCCCATGGTTAAAACCGCTAAGAAGTCAGGCTCTAAGAAAGTCAAACGCAACGTCCCTAACGGCGTTGCCCACATCCAGAGCACTTTTAACAATACGATTGTTTCGATCACCGACACCGTTGGCGACGTTATCGCCTGGTCGTCTGCTGGTGCCAGCGGTTTTAAGGGGGCGCGTAAGGGGACCCCCTTTGCTGCACAAACAGCCGCAGAAGCTGCTGCCCGTCGTGCTCTTGAACAAGGCATGCGTCAAATTGAAGTTTTGGTTCGTGGTCCAGGATCTGGCCGTGAAACGGCTATTCGTGCTCTCCAGGTCGCCGGTCTGGAAATCACCCTGATCAGAGACGTCACCCCTTTACCCCATAACGGTTGCCGTCGGCCTAAGCGCCGTCGCGTCTGAGCCAGTCTTCTTTCCCGGTTTTTACTCTCTACATTGCTTCAGACCGTGCTGCAGTACCAGATCGATTGCATTGAGCATCAAACAGCCGAGGATCGCGCCCAAACCGGTGTGTTCATAATTGGCCCGCTCGAGCGCGGCCAGGCCACAACCCTAGGCAACGCGTTACGCCGTGTTCTAATGGGCGGCCTTGAAGGCAGTGCCGTCACCGCGATTCGCATCGCTGGTGTAAATCACGAATATTCAACAGTTCCCGGAGTTCGCGAAGACGTTCTCGACATTTTGCTGAACTGCAAGGAATTGTCGGTAAACAGTCGTTCTGCCGAACTAGAAATTGGACGCTTGGTTGTTGCTGGTCCTGCTGAGGCAAGAGCTAGCGACCTTCAGTTTTCATCCCAGGTACAGGTTGTCGATGGTAACCGAACGATCGCTACGGTTGCCGAAGGACACAGCCTGGAATTAGAGGTTCATGTAGAGCGAGGAATTGGTTACCGGCCAATCGATCGCCACAACGAAGGCACTAGCTCCATCGATCTCTTGCAAATTGATGCGGTGTTTATGCCAGTCAAGCGAGTCAACTTCAATATCGACGAAACAGCTGTCGCCGAGGGTGGTTCTGTTCGTGAGCGTCTACGAATCGAAATCGTTACTGATGGCTCTATTACGCCTGATGATGCCCTTGCGCAGACAGCCAATAAACTGCTGGAACTATTCCAACCCCTGGCTACCGTCACCTTAGTGGAAGAAGTAGGCGTTGAGCCAGAACCATCCGCCGAAGCTCAAATTCCTCTCGAGGATTTAAATCTCTCCGTTCGGGCTTACAACTGCCTCAAACGCGCCCAGGTTAACTCTGTGTCTGATTTAATGGGGTTCAGCTATGAAGATCTCTTGGAGATTAAGAATTTTGGCTCTAAATCAGCTGATGAGGTGATCGAAGCACTTGAACGTATCGGCATCTCCATTCCTCATAGCCGCACTTCTAACTAATTCAGGCCGCTGGTTTCTTACTATACATAAGGCCCTTACGACGACAAAACCAATCATGCGTCATCAGCACCGAGTTCCTCAGTTGGGTCGCCCCGCTGATCAGCGTAAAGCGATGCTACGCGCTCTTACTACCCATCTCATTCGTGAAGGTCGGATTACTACAACAAAAGCTCGTGCTAAGGCTTTGCGTGATGAAACGGAGCGAATGATCACGTTGGCAAAAAATGGAAGCCTGGCCTCCCGCCGGCGCGCTATTGGCTACATTTACGACAAGCAACTGGTCCACGCCCTCTTTAACAAAGCCTCGGGTCGTTATGGCGATCGTAAAGGTGGTTATACCCGAATTACCCGTACAGTCCCCCGTCGTGGTGACAATGCCGAAATGGCCATAATCGAACTAGTCTAACCCTAACTGACGTTAAGCCCGATGGTCGATTATTGGATTCCCTGCGTGTATCACTCGAAGCATTGATTGTCCGCCGAATCGCACTCAGCCTACAGTACGAAGGCTCAGGTTTTTGTGGATGGCAGCGACAACGTAATGCAAGGAGTGTTCAGGCTGTTTTAGAGGAGGCCATTGCCCAGCTCGATTCTCTAAGGCCAACGCAGAGTTTTGCAGCTGGACGAACAGATGCGGGCGTTCATGCTGCTGCTCAGGTGGTTCACTTTGACTGTTTTGAGTCGATTCCGGCTTCGAGATGGGCTCTTGCTCTCAACAGCCGCCTGCCAGCATCGATCAGAGTGCGTGAGTCCGTGGAGAGACCCAGGGATTGGCACGCCTGTTACTCTGCTATTTACCGGCGTTACCGGTATGTTGTGTACAATGGTCAACGACCCAACCTATTTCTCAGCCCCTGGAGTTGGCATTGTTACCACTATCGCCTTGACGAACAGGCAATGCGTCAAGCATTGGAGGGAATAGTTGGCCTCCATGATTTCGCCGCCTTCATGCGAGCCGGTAGTAGACGCGCCCATTCACGTACCACTGTTCAGGACGTGTTGATGGAACGCAAAGGTGATCTCATACGTATTGAAATTCAAGCCAGCGGCTTTCTTTACGGCATGGTGCGGCTCTTGATGGCCCAGCTGGTTGCCGTTGGAGAGCATCGTCTCAGTGTGAGTGGCTTTGAGCAGCGTTGGAAGGAACGCCGCCGTCAAGAAGTAAGGGAGGCTGCTCCAGCCAAAGGACTCTGCTTATTGCGAGCTGGTTACAACGAGGCCATTTTCAGTAAGGCCGGCTGGTACGATTGCCAGCCGTGGTTTTCTCTATCAGCGGAAGACCCTCCACATCCTCCTCCTCTCTTATCAAAGTCAACCGAACCAGGCATCTCAATATCACGGCCGCGTTACAGCTCTGGATAGACAATTTATCGATAAGTAAGCCCATCCATCAATCCACGATTGATCTATCTCCTGTACGATTATATTGTTCCAAGTGGAGTATTACCAAAACTGACATGCCGGTGAGATGAACAAAACTTCCCTTCCCTCAATTAGCTCGATCAACCGTCAGTGGTATGTGGTGGATGCTGCTAATCAGACCCTTGGTCGCCTTGCGACTGAGATAGCTTCCGTTTTACGCGGCAAAAATAACCCCAGCTTCACACCCCACCTTGATACTGGTGATTTTGTGGTGGTTGTCAACGCCGAAAAGATTCGAGTCAGTGGTAAAAAAGCACAGCGAAAACTCTATCGCCGTCATTCAGGTCGTCCTGGTGGAATAAAGGTAGAAAGCTTTGAATCCCTTCAGAAACGCATTCCTGAAAGGATTGTAGAGAAGGCGGTTAAAGGTATGCTCCCCCACAACGCATTGGGACGTCAAATGTTCCGCAAGCTCAAGGTTTATAAGGGTAACGGTCACCCTCACTTAGCCCAGAGACCTCAACCCTTTCAGCTTAATCCTTCAGCTTCCGCCAAATGAGTAACTCCGCTGCCTATTGGGGGACTGGTCGCCGTAAAACTTCCGTCGCTCGCGTGCGCCTGGTTCCTGGAAACGGAACAATAACTATCAATGGTCGCCCCGGAGAAAACTACCTTAACTACAACCCAGCTTACATTGCTGCTGTCAAAGCTCCCTTAGAGACATTAGGTCTTACCAGCGAATATGACATCCTCGTTAATGTTCACGGTGGCGGGCTAACTGGTCAATCCGGAGCCATTAAGCAAGGTGCCGCTCGCGCCCTTTGTGAGCTTTCTGCAGATAATCGCAAACCTCTCAAGACGGAAGGCCATCTAAGCCGTGACCCACGAGCCAAGGAACGTCGCAAGTATGGCCTCAAAAAGGCTCGCAAAGCACCTCAATTCTCTAAACGCTGATTTTTGGTTTTACAATGCCTAAACCTGACATACATCCCACTTGGTATCCTGATGCCAAGGTAATCTGCAACGGCGAGGTGGTCATGACCACTGGTGCCACTCAGCCAGAGATTCATGTTGATGTCTGGAGTGGAAATCATCCCTTCTTCACAGGTACGCAAAAGATCCTTGATACAGAGGGACGCGTGGATCGTTTTATGAAGAAGTACGGTATGGGAAGTAAGAAAAACAACATTGGGGCGATTGCAACCCAAGCCTAAGGCACGGCTATGGATGCCTCGACTTTGACCAGCCGGTTACAGACGGCTACAGCTGGCTTCTATAGTTTGGAACGGCAGCTATCGGATCCTGATGTTACGAATAATCCAAAGAGGCTGGAAACTATTGC